>NZ_CBCSIW010000002.1:0-453994 GCF_965139575.1 Comamonas aquatilis
CCCCCGCACCAGCGGCACCCCACCCCCGCACCTGTGGCACCCAAACCATCAATGAACCATCAATTGAACCGTAAAGAACCAAAAGACAAGCGCGTGACCGCGCCAGCCTTTGTCGTTCCGGACTGGATCAACCGAACTCACTGGGATGCCTGGCATTCCTGCGCCAAGCGCAAAAAGGCGACCGATGCGCAAAAGCAGATGGCGGTGGACAAGCTCGATGCCTGGCGGCGCGATGGCGTAGACCACGCTGCTGCGCTGGAAAACGCCGCCATTGCTGGCTGGCAGGGGTTGTTCAAACCCGACATGGCACCCGAATCGGGCCGCCGCAGTGGTGGCCGTCAGCCAGCCAACAGCCACAAGCATGCCGGTGCAGCCGCAGCCATCTTCGACGGAGTTTGGGAATGAAAAACATCGCCACCTTTGCAGACCACGCCATGCGAGATCCGCAGGCCTATCGCGACACGGCCGAGGAGGCTGCTGAGGCCTCGTTGCAGGCCGTCAGCCTCGTGATCCGCAAGCTGTTCATGCTGTTGCACGGCTCGTACGGCAGCCTGTTCACCAGCAAGTTCTCCACGGGCCAGATGGCTGGCAAACACGACAAGGGCGCGATCTCGGCCATGAAGGTCTGGGATGCCAAGCTGTCGCGCTTTCCGGCCACGGTGGTGGAGCAGGCCGCCTCTCGCCTGGCTGCCGAGCATGCGGACTTTCCACCCAACCTGCCGCAGTTCGAGCAGATGTGCGACGCAGTGATGCCGCGCCAGACCTATGCCCAGCAGCAGGGCCTGCCTGCCTTGCCTGCGCCAGTGGTAGCGCAGCCCGTGAAGGTCAGCCTGCAAGAGCGCAACGACGGCAAGGACTGGGCCCGCCGCATCGTGGCCCGCATGGAGGGCGGCGACACCAGCATCTCGATGTATTCGGGCAAGTCGGCCCGGATGGCCCTGGGCCTGGAGGTGAAGGTCTGATGGTGCGCTGCACAAAAAACAGGCAGATCGAGGGCCGCGGGTCCTTCCCAGCCAGCTCTGAAGCGGGTAATTCGCACCGCGTTGTCGGACTGTTGCGTGAGTTTCCTAAGGGGGTTGTATTGTGAGGATGATTGAGCTTGAAGACCGCCCCACGCAAGCGGAGTTTGCTACCGTTATCGGAGTGTCTCAGCAGAATGTCAGCGCCCTCATGGCCGATGGCAAGCTGCCCACTGGCGGCACCTGGGCCGAGCTGCTGACCACCTACTGCAACCGCCTGCGTGAAGTGGCGGCCGGGCGCATGAGCGGCGAGCTGGGCGGCCTCGACCTGGTCCAAGAACGCGCCGGCCTGGCCAAGGCCCAGCGCGAGGCGCAGGAGTTGAAGAACGCTGTCGCCCGTGGCGAGTACGCGCCCATCGGCATCCTGGCCGACGTGCTCGGCCTGGCCAGCTCCGCCATCGTCGATCGCATGGACCAGTTCGAAGGCCAGGTGCGCAAGGCCTGCCCGGACCTGCCACAAGAGGTGCTGCTGATCGTGCTGCGCATCATGGCCGACGCGCGCAACGAATGGATCCGCTCCACCTGCCAGCTGGTCAACAAAGAGGTCGAAGCCATGGCGCAGCTCGACGTAGACGAGAGCGCAACATTGGATATCAGAGCGGATGCCGATGAGGAGGGCGACGCCGCATGAGTGCACCCTTCAGCTTTGAGGCCATGGCCGCAATCCAGGCCGCCGCCGCGCTAGGCCTGTCCAGCCTGCGCGCCGATGTGCCGCAAACCCTCAGCGAATGGGCGGCAGAACACTTTCTGCTGGCCGGCGAATCCAGCCACCAGAAGGGCGGCTGGGTCGGCTGGCCCTTTCAGCTCGGCATTCTCGACTTCATGAGCGACGACCGTGTGGAAGAGCTGGCCGTCAAAAAGAGCAAGCGCGTGGGCTACACGAAGATGATCACCGCCTTCGTCGCCTACAACATCGCCCACCGCCGCCGCAAGCAGGCGCTGTGGCAGCCCACCGACGACGACCGCGACAGCTACGTCAAAAGCGAGATCGAGCCCGTGCTCGACGGCGTGGCCGCCGTGCAGGCTGCCCGCCGCCAGGGCAAGGGGGTCGAAGACACTATCAAATACAAGCCCTTCCGCGACAGCGTGCTGCACCTGCTAGGTGGCAAGGCCGCGCGAGCCTACCGCCGCATCACCGTGGCCGTCTCCATCCTTGATGAATGGAGCGCCTTTGACCAGAGCATCGAGAAATCCGGCGACCCCGGCAGCCTGGCCAAAGGCCGGCTGGAGGGCGCGCCATACCCCAAGTTCGTCGGCGGCAGCACGCCCCGCGTCAAAGGCATGTGCCATGTAGAGCGCGCCTGCGAAGAATCCGACGCCTACGTCCAATACCACATCGAATGCCCGCGCTGCGGCGCGGAGCACCCGCTCGTCTGGGGCAGCAAAGAGCTGTCCTATGGCTTCAAATGGGTCAAAGGCCAGCCCGCCAGCGTGCACCACGTCTGTCCCCACTGCCTGGAGAACATCACCCAGGCCGACTACCTGCCCGGCGGCTGGCCGCTCACCGGCACCTGGGTCTGCAAAAAGACCGGCCGCCGCTACGGCGCAGACCGCATCTGGCGCGATGCTGCAGGCCAGCCCTGCCGCCCGCCGCGCACCCTGGGCGTGCATGTCTGGGCCGCCTACAGCCCCCAGCGCACCTGGGTCAGCATCGTCGATGAGTTCGAGAAGGCGCACCGCGCCCTGCAGGCAGGCGACGTCGGGCCCATGACCGGCTTCACCAACGAAACCCTGGGCGAGACCTGGGAGCTCAAGGGCGACAGCAGTGACGAACACGCCCTGCAGGCCCGGGCCGAAGACTACCCCCTGGGCCGCGTGCCAGCCGGCGCGCTGCTGCTCACCGCCGGGGTCGACGTGCAGCGCGACCGGTGGGAGATCGCCATCTGGGCCTGGGGCCGTGGTCTGGAAAGCTGGGCCGTCGCTCACCAGGTCATCCAGGGCAACCCCGCCAGCGAGGCCGACTGGGAGCCCGTCACCCAATACCTGCAGCAGCGCTATGTACAGGCCTGGCACGGCGGCAGCCTGGGGCTGTCTGCCATCAGCATCGACTCGTCCGACCAGACCCAGGCCGTCTACAACTGGGTGCGCAGCGCGCAAGGGCAGCTCACCGGCCTGCGCGCCATCAAGGGCGACAACAACGACAACCGCAACATCGTCGGCCCCAGCAGCCTGCAAGAGGTCAACTACCGCGGGCGCAAGATATCGCACGGCATCAAGCTCTGGCTGGTGGGGGTGGATAGTGCTAAAGACCTGCTGTTGGGCCAGCTCGCTATTGACAAGCCCGGCCCCGGCTACGTGCACACCAGCCAGAAGCTGCCGCGCGAATGGTACGAACAGCTCACCGCAGAGCAGCGCGTGCTCGTCAAGGTCAACGGCAAAGACGTGTACCGCTGGGTCAAGCGCCGCCCGCGCAATGAAGTGCTGGACTGCCGCAACTACGCCTTGCACGCCGCCATGTGCCTTGGCATCCACAAATGGCCCGAAGCCCGCTGGCTGCAGCTGGAGCAAACCGTGCAGCCCCCGCAAGACCTCTTCAATACCGCCCCAGCCCAGGCCGTGCAGCCAGAGCAGCCGAGGGCAGAAGCCGCGCCACCACGGGCCACAACATCGCGCCATAGCGAAGACGACGAGCTTTTCGCCCCCATGAGTTTTTATTAATAAAAACCAATGCAAACCAAAGCAGAACCAGCGCAACCAGCTATCAAAACAATGAACAACCAGAACACAACCACCACCCCTTCCGTATCCAGTGCCAACAAGCTGGACCCCATCGCCGTGCTGCGCGAAGAACTGGCTGCCGCCGCGCTATGCCATGGCGTGGAGCGGGTGGAGGATTTGACGGAAGAGCTGGTGCGCCGCTATGTGCAGCGGCTGGGTGGGGTACAGGTATATGTGCCTACGGAGCGCTCGCTGGACCGTGAGCGTGTGGCAGAAGAGATACGAGCCAGCTTTGATGGTCGAAATGCTCGGGAGTTGGCCTGTAAGTACGGGATCAGCGTGCGATGGGTACAAAAGCTGATTCTTGAGGGTGCTAGCCCTTAATTATTCGGGGATTGATGCTCTTTTTTCGCTAGCAAAGAGGACATATTTTGCGTAACCTTCATCAACTGCCAGAAGCGGCGACAATTCGCCCGCGCGTCAAAGAACTATTAGCTATGCCAGATACCGCTCCAGCCAAGAAAAAGCCTGCCTCTAACGGAGCCTTCCTCACACCATTGCGGTATCCGGGAGGTAAGGGTAGGCTTGGTCCGTGGCTGGCTCAATTGATGCGGCACAACAAAATCTCTGGTGGCTGGTACTCGGAGCCCTATGCCGGTGGTGCGGGCGCAGCCTTGTTTTTGTTGATGCGTGGCTATGTCGATCACATCGTCATCAATGATGCCGATCCGGTGGTGAATGCATTCTGGCGTGCGGCTACTGAGCAGACAGGCGAATTGGTTGCAAAAATCAAGTCCACGCCAGTCAATATGGACTCTTGGGCCAAGCAAAAAGAAGTGCTTGATGCACCAGAGAAATTTGATCTGGTTGAGGTAGGTTTTGCCACTTTCTTCCTTAATCGCACCAATCGTTCAGGCATTCTTTCTGCTGGTGTCATTGGCGGCAAGGCTCAGGACGGCAACTGGAAGCTGGATGCGCGCTACAACATTGAAGAGTTGAGTGCCCGTATTGCCAAGATTGGTGAAATGTCCAAGCACATCACCGTGTATGGCATGGATGCGCTGGACTTTCTCAAGGACATTGCGCCAACATTTCCTCAAAAATGCCTTGTGAACCTTGACCCGCCTTACTACGTTAAGGGCAGTCTGCTGTATCGCAATCACTACAAGCCTGATGACCATGCTGCAATTGCCGAATGCGTGGAGCAGGCCGATTATCCGGTTCTCGTCACTTATGATGACTGTCCTGAAATCAGGGCACTCTACCAAAGCGTTGAGTCAGTGAATTTTTCTCTGTACTACTCAACGCATTTGGCGCGTCCTAAAGCAAGCGAAGTCATGTTCTATAAGAATTTAGAACTTCCTTTTGATCCTGCAATGACTCGCAGTCATCAACTACGCCAGCAGGTTCTTACAAATGGCGCTATGTTGTCCCAAAACGTATTGACCAATTGATAATTGGGATTATGCGTTTCACGATGCATAATTTTTTGCAAAGACTCAACGTGTAAAAGATTATCGTTGACGTTTGCAACTCCAGAAAACCTTATGATCGCATCTAACTCAGATGCATTGATTTTCCCATTTTGATGCATGTGATTAGCGCTGGCTGTAATATTTTTCCCAAGTTTCCCAATGTCAGTTAATGTATTTTGTGTTCGATAAAACTTATCACTTAATTCTATTAATCCTCGCAGAAGCATCGCAACTGCAATTGGATTGTCTTTGACATTAAGTTTTCGTATCTCTGCAACAATATCTGTTACCTTGGTTTCTGTCGATGGGATTGGTATTTGTGGCGCTTTTGTTCCGAATAATTTGTTTCTGTCCCAAGAATTCAAAACAGGTGTTGGAGCAGGGCGCGGTGCTGGTTGCTGGCTTGTCTGTTGATGGTTTGGTGTGACTGGAATTGATGTAGTCGAGGTTGAATTCGTATTAGCTGGCGATGTATTAGATTGGTTGGGCGCTTGTGAAGTTGCGTGTTGATTATTTTGAACAGTCGTGTTGTTGTTTGCTGATGTGGCCTTTTGCTGCTCCTCTGCCACGCTGCCAGGTAAACCGGCTCTTATACGAACAGTCTTTACATAATTACTTGCTAGTGCTGGTGTTCTAACGGTATCTGTTGTTGCAGCCTTAGTGTAGAAATCATTGAACAGCAATTGTGCGATCTGTTTGACTTTGTCAATGGAAATATTGGGTTTTAGCTTGTCATCCACGATGGAGAAACCAAGCTCCTTGATATTTTCTTGTGTTAAAAAACGATTTAAAGCAGTTATTGGGAACTCGTCATCTACCCATATTCCTTGTTCTTCAGCCCACATGGCATATTGTGCGGAGCGTTTGTATTCGGCAGGGTGACTATTGTTCATCAAGAAAATGGTGCGTAGGTATGCATTCCAGTTGACCTGTCCTGCACCACCTTGCTCGCCATCATGGCGACTAAGGATTTCTTGAGCAATTGCATCGTCATTCGTTGATGAAAGTACATCAACTTTGTTGATGATATTCTTTGCGTATTTTTCTTTTAGATCGGTTACAAAGTTTTTTAATTGAGTATTGGGGCATAGTTTTGGATTATTTAGAAGTTTTAGTGCAGTTATTCTTCTGTTGCCATCCATTACCACATACTTATTGTTTTGTGATTTAACTAATATGGGAGCGGTCGTTAGACCATTTTTAGCGATATCTTCCATTAGCACTTTTAAATGGTCTTCTTTTCGAAGTATCCGAGCAATGCAGTCTGCTTGATCGCTTCCATCGCGAATTCTAGGGTTTTTTGTGTCTAGTAAAATATCGGAAATAGGTGTATTGATTTTTAATTCGAAATCTTTTCTACTCATGACTGCTCCTTATATTTAATTGAATTTGTTTTGATAGTATTCTTCAATGTTTGGCATATTGCGACCACTTTCGTAAATAGAAATAGGATAGTCGTCGAATGGAATTTCTAAATAAGATATCAAATTTTTAGCAATTTCTATTTCTTTAAGTAATAGGAGGTTATCAATGGTCTTTTCAAGATAACGAAATTTATTAAATAATGATTTGATATTCATTTTGTTTTCTTCTGGTATTTTTGTTGCCACTTTCAATTCGTAGTTAAAAGTTCTAAAAAAACGCTCTGAATAATCGAAATCATTGTTTGAGTAAAATGTAGCCAAGTAGGCTACATCTAAGTTCGTTAGATTGCATCCATGCAATCTCCAATATTCTTCAAATATTTTATCCTGGTGAACTATACTTTCAATAATTGATTTGTGTGATTTTGGTTGAAAATCAAAATCATTTAAAATATTTTCGATTCTCTGTCTATTTATTTTCTCTTGTTCTTCTTTTGAGATTTTTGCCTGTGGATTTGTTTTTATCCAATATTGAAAAAAATTTAGGATGGTTGCCTCACTTATTTCAATATTTTGATTTCTATTTTCTATTAGGTATGAAAACTCTCGATGCTGCTTGATAGCATTGAGCGCTCTACTAAAATCATTGTTGGAAAGGTTGTAAATCCCAATAATTTGTTTTTTTGCAATATGAAATTCTTCGGTTCCCCAGTTTTCATGCGCAGGGATAACTTTTGTTATTTTAAATAAATCTTCTCTGGAAAGCTTTGAGGTGAATAGGCCTTGCTCATATTCTGTAATAATATCATCGATTAAATTTATAAAATAAGAAAGATATTCGCTTAATTTTAAGAAGCGTTTTTTTATAACAAAAAGATTAATTATTGATTCATTGGTTAGGTGCTTCACGTCATCATTGTTGTATGGATATCTAAAAGTTTGACCTGTAGGGTCAATTTGACCAATATCATTAACATACTCTGCTATTTTATCTGTTGCAACAATGAATCTTCTATCTAACTCTGCACATGAATCAATAATTATTTCCCATAATTTATTAATGTCGTGAATAGTTACAATATCAAAAACCTTGATGATTTTTTTTACTTCGTATAAGTATTTTATTTTTATAATTGCATGTTTTAATCTTAGTTCAACTGCATGTCTTATATTGAAGCAAATTGGATATACAAGTATGTCTACGCTGCTTCTTTCTTCGTTATCTAAAACATGTGCAAGCAGCATATTTGCCGCATCAGAAAATCCCTCGGCGTATTCACGGTAACCGGGGCTACCATTGTTTCCTACACAAGCGTTAGCCCATGAAGGTTCTGCTCCCCGGAAAGTGGCATTCCAGTTACTAGGCGCCGCCATTTAAGAAATCTCCTCCAGTTATCACTGTTGTTCTTGAAAACTTTTATCTGTGTACAATCGTATCCCATCACGCCCGTAAGCGTGATCTGGGCTTGGTCGCCCGGCACAACAGGCGCAGCAGCCGCGCCACACAAGATGGTCTGCGGCTTTTTGCTTTCTAGAGCATGTCTGCGCGCACATGGCTCCGCTTTACGGTGGGCCGTGTGGGGACACCCGCAAGGGTGTGCCGGTGCCTGTTGCCGGTCGACCAACCCTGCACGGTCCACCACCCTCTCTTGGTCGGGAGGGTGATGGCTCAAAAGTCCATCAACAGGAGCCTCACCATGGCTGACACCTCTACCGGTTCTTCTGCATCCGTCGTCGCTGCTCGCCCTGAGCTGTCTATTCACGACGGCATCGTCACCGCTTCTAGCATTCAAGTCGCACAATTCTTTGGCAAGCGCCATGACAACGTGCTGCGTGCCATCCGTGCGTTGATCCGTGAAACCGCAGCCGATGATTACCGCCTCAATTTTGAGGAGGTAATCGTGGATTTCACAAACGGCAAGGGTGGCTCGCAAAACGGCACGGCCTACCGCATGACCCGCGAAGGCTTCATGCTGCTGGCCATGGGCTTTACGGGCAAAGAGGCGCTGCGCTGGAAGCTGGCCTATATCGCCGCCTTCAACCGCATGGAGGCCGAGCTGCAACAGCCCGCGCAAGACCCCCAGCGCATCCAGCTTGCTCAGCGTCTGGCCACTCAAGCGGCAGCCCAGGTCACGCAGGCAGTGTTCGACGCCGTGATGTCCGCAGACAACACCGACTGGCGCCACGCTCGGTACCTGCTCAACCTGGGCTACGACCGCGAAGGCCAGCCCAGCGTGCCCCACGCCCAGCCCATAGCCGACGACCAGATGATCGTCTCCTTCAACGCGCTGCCCGATCGCATCGCCAGCGGCGAGGTTCTCTCCGCCACCGACGCCCAGCTCGCCACCCTGGCCACGGCCTGCACTCAGCGTCTCACCCAACGCGCCCAGCACCGCGAAAAGCAGGCCGCCAAGCCTGGCCTTCCCGCCGCGCAATCCGCACCCAGCCTGCAGCCCGGCACGCTGATGATGACCTTCAAGTAATCAGTTTTGATAGCTGATAGCGATTGATGGGTAAGCGCTAGAGGTCGATTTGGCTTGATTTTCTGCTGAGTGCCCCGGACAAAGTGCCGGGGTTTTTTATTATTTGTCGTCTTTGCGGTCCCACATCAGGGATGCCAAGCCTCCAAGTAATGCGCCAGCAGCAAGCGTGGGGAGCGACGCGATGGGCGCAGGCGGATTAGCCGGTTTGGCCACAGTTGGTGTGCTTTGTTCAGGCGAGGTAACAGGTTCAACTTTGGGCTTGGCGGTGGGGTCATACGACATCACCAGATCGCGCAACATGTGATTGAGCATAGTTCTGTTGCCAGCCTTGCTCCAGCTGAACTTGCTGAGCCAGAAGGTCAATACGAAAAATACTTGGTTGATGGCCACATAAGCGCATCCGATAGCAGAAAAGTACAGCGCACCTCTAACAAGAGCGACCACGCTGAAGATAGCGATACCGCCTTTCTTTTCAATTTCTGGGATCAGATCCGCTAGAGGTGCGACTTCGGACCCTTTCAGCAGAGTGACAAGCAGCGCAGCAAGTGCCAGAAGCAACGACAAGATGCGTGCTTTGGATTCGGGGTCATAAAGTGCCCGAATCACATCTCGGAACTCAATGTCAAAGATAGTTCTGCTTGCTTTTTCAAAAGCCATCAAATCGGAAATTTCTTTGGCCGTCGCAGCGTATTGGTCCGGTGTTTTACCGGTGGCGGTCGTGAGATGCTTTACCCGAAGATGCTTGGTTTTTACGAGCTTGAATTTCGTCTTCTGGATGGGGGCATCAGCCTCGCCTTCGAGGAGCTTGTACTGTTTATGGACTTGAATGGCCACCACGGAAAAAAGGAATGCGACCTCAAAGCCAAACATCCACCATATCGAGGGAGGAGTGTCCTCGGTAAAGATGCTGAGGATAAAACTACCAAACAAGTAAGCAAATCCAATTATGGTCACCGACCAAGCTAACCAGTAGAGACTGAAGAGCTTGGGGTAGAGGTGCCGCCCTTCGACCTTCTGGAAATATTCAGCGGCCATTTCATAGTACTTGTCCATGTCTGCTCCCTCAGCATTGTTTTATGTTGGCCGGTATCTTAGCTTTGCTATCAATTTGATTGTAAATATCGTTTCTACATAAGCGCTAGACAGGTGCGAACGATTTTTGTGAACTGTTCACCTGGAATGTTCGCAGCCATCCGCCGACCATCGGCGCATGGGTCTCTACAGCCACCTCACCACCGAACAGCTCACCGCTCGGCGCGACAGTTATCTGGCCGCCATCGATGCGCGCCTGACCGGCCCCACGCAGGCCAGCCACAGCTCCGACGGGGTGGGCGCGCGCTCCGTGCAGTTCAATGCCGACACGACGCAGCTGCGCCGCGCCATTGACGACATCAACGCCGAGCTGCAGCGCCGTACGGGCCAGCCAGCGCGCAAGCCCATCTACCTGGTGTAAGCATGGGCCGCAGCACACGTCAGAACCGTCAAAGCCGCGCCCGCGCATCTCTTGCGCAGGGCGGCGCGGCCATGTCTGCCCACCAGGGGGCATCGCACACCGATCTGGCTCTGCGTGACTGGCAGCCGTTTGCCGGCAGTGCCGATGCAGACCTGCTGCCCGAACTGGACACTCTGACCAGTCGCAGCCGAGACCTGGCCCGCAATGACGGGCTGATGGCTGGCGGCATTCAAACCCACCGCGATAACGTGGTGGGCGCGGTGCTGCGCTTGTCGGCTCTGCCCGATTACCGCCTGCTGGGCTGGACGCCCGAGCAAGCCCGCGAGTGGGGCAACAAGGTCGAGGCGCACTTTCGCAGTTGGGCCGACACGACGGATTGCGACGCCGCGCGCACGCTGGATTTGCTGGGCCTCACCGTGCTGGCCTTGGGCGGCGAAATGGTCAACGGCGATGCGGTGGCCATTCCCAAATGGCTGCCCCGGCCCGACAGCCCCTGGGCCACGCGCATCAGCGTGATCGAGGCCGACCGGTTGGAGACGCCGCCGCACCTGCAGGGCATGGCCCGCATTCGTCGGGGCGTGGAGTTTGACCGCGAGGGCGCGCCCATTGCCTATCACTTTCAGGCGGCGCACCCTGGCGATGCGCTGTATTTGCGCGGCGATGAAGCCATGGACCTGAACCGCTGGGAGCGCGTGCCGGCCTTCACGCCCTGGGGCCGCCGCCGCGTGGTGCATCTGCATTCCAAAGAGCGCACGGGCCAGAGCCGTGGCAAGCCCATCGTGAGCGCGGTGATGCGCGAGTTTCATATGGCGGGCAAGTACGCCCAGAACGAGCTGCAGGCCAGCCTGGCCAATTCGCTGGTGGCGGCGTTTCTGGAGTCTGATCTGGACCAGGAATCTTCGGCCGCCTTGTTTGGCGACCAGCCGCGCGATGCGTGGAAAGACTCCGTCAAGCAGTCGCGCAGCATTGGCAAGTTGCAGGCCGGGGCGGTGATTCCGCTGCCCGTGGGCGCGCGGCTGCAGTCGTTTACGCCAGGCCGCCCCAATGTGGCGTTTGAGGCCTTTATGCAATCCGTGGAGCGGCGCATTGCCGCAGGCATGAACCTGCCGTACGAGCTGTTTGCCAAAGACTTCAGCAAAGTGAACTACAGCAGCGCCCGCGCTGCGCTGTTGGAGGCATGGCGCTACTTTCATGGCCGCCGCCGCTGGCTGACCACCACCTGGCTCAAGCCCATTTATGAGTTGTGGCTGGAAGAGGCGGTGAACGCGGGCGTGATCGACGCGCCCGGTTTTTATGCCAACCGCTATGCCTATACCCGCTGCCGCTTTGTGTTTGGCGGCAAGGGCTGGGTGGATCCGGTGAAGGAAATCACCGCCGCCAAGCTGCGGCTGGAGATTGGTGTTTCGACCCTGGAGCAGGAGTGCGCAGAGCAGGGCCTGGACTGGGAAGAAGTGCTGCACCAGCAAAAAATTGAAGCCGAGCGCCGTGCCGAGCTGGGCCTGGTCAACCCTGCAGCCACCACCTGGATTGCCAACACCGCCGATAGCGGTGGCGACAAGGAAGAGGGCGCAGCCGCCCAAAAGGATGCGCCATGAGCCGTCCCTATCCCCACCTGGCAGACCGCCTGTTCAACACCCCACTACTACTGCACCCGCAAAAGCTGGACGCCATCATCGCCGGCCTGGGCCAGCGCCTGCTGGGCACTGAGGGCTTGCAGATCGATGCAGCCGCCATCAGCCCCCGCGCGGCCTTGCCCGCCGAAATGTTTACCACCCGCAAGGGCGAGCGCACCGAGCGCGGCTACCGCGTGACCGAGGGCGTGGCCGTGATCAGCGCCATGGGCGGCCTGGTGCACCGCACCCGGCTAGAGGCCGACAGCAGTCTGCTGATTGGCTACAACGACCTGGCCGCCGACATGGAAGATGCCCTGGCCAAGAGCGAGGTGCACGCCATTGCCCTGGTGATGGACAGCCCGGGTGGCGAAGTCTCTGGCGCGTTTGAGCTGGCCGAGCGCATTTACGCCGCACGCGGCAGCAAACCCATTGTGGCCGTGGCCGACGGTATGGCCGCCAGTGCCGCTTACCTGGCCGCCAGCGCAGCCGATGAAGTGGTGCTCTCTGCCACGTCTTACGTGGGCTCGATTGGCGTGGTGATGCGCCATGTGGATTTCAGCCGCGCGCTGGCCAATGAGGGCATCAGCGTTTCTCACATCTTTGCCGGCGACCACAAGGTGGACGGCAACCCCTACCAGCCCTTGCCCGATGCGGTGCGCGCCAACCTGCAGGCCGACATCGAGGGGCTGTACCAAATGTTCATCCAGGCCGTGGCCCTGCACCGGGGCATGACCGAGCAGACCGTGCGCGACACGCGTGCATCCGTTTACCGGGGCGTGGCCGCAGTGGCTGCCCGCCTGGCAGACCGCATTGGCACGGCCGATGCCGTGATTGCCGAGCTGGCCGCCCGCCGTGCCCGCAGCTATTCCGCAGGCGCGGGACTGTCTTCACAACCCAAGGGAATCTCTATGACCCAACCCAGTACCGAAACCACCGCGGCTGCTCCTGCCACGCCCGCCGCAGCTTCTGCAGCAAACCCTGCCGTTGCAGCGCCTGCCCAGGCCAGCCTGGAGCAAGCCCGGGCCGAAGGTGCCACCGCTGAACGTGTGCGCGTGGCCGCCATCCTGGGCCATGCCAATGCATCGGCCAACGCTGCACTGGCGCAGACCTGCATTTCGGGTGGGCTGACGGCAGAGCAGGCCCAGGGCGTGCTCGATGCCGCACCGGCTGCTGCCGTGGCCGCTTTGGCACCCGCAGCCACCAACCAGTTTGCCCAGGCCATGGCTGCGCTGGGCAACCCCAATGTCTCGGGCGTCGAGGCAGCCAGCCCCGACAGCTCTGCGCAGGCCGCAACCCAGGCCGCAGCCGGTTGGGGTAAAGCCTTTGGCACCGAGTAACCCAACCCCCACGAACAGGAGCACACACCATGCAAGTGCAAGAACTCGGGCCCGGCACGGCCTGCTATCTGGTCAGCGAGGCCAACGGAACGCGCTCGCGCGAAGTGGTCACTATCGCGCAGGGCCAAAACCTGCAACCCGGCGCAGTGCTGGGCAAGGTCACTACCAGTGGCGAATTCACGGCAGTCAGCCCCACCAACGACAACGGCAGCCAGACCGCCATTGCCGTGCTGTTTGCCGCCGTGGACAGCACCGCCGCAGCCCACGCCGCCGTCATCACCGCCCGCGACGCCGAAGTGGCCGTCCATGCGCTGGCCTGGCCCGCAGGCACAACCGAACCCCAGAAAACTGCTGCCCTGGCCCAACTGGCCGTCGTGGGCATTGTTGCGCGCTGAAGCCGCGCCAGAAAAAGGACTTTTGAAATGGCCGATCTCAACATCTTTGCGCACGAGGCATTCAGCATGACCTCGATGTCCATCGCCATCCAGTCGGCACCTTATGCGCCGCAGCTGCTGGGGCAACTGGGCATCTTCACCACCGAGCGCTCGCGTACCACCACCGTGGCGATCGAGGAAAAGGGCGGCGTGCTGTCCCTCATCAAGACCAGCCCGCGCGGCGCACCCATTGAAGAAGGTAAGGGCGAAAGCCGCCGCATGCGCCACTTCGACACCCTGCGCATTGCGCGCGGCAAGACGCTTTATGCGTCGTCGGTGCAGAACATTCGGGCCTTTGGCACAACCAGCGAGCTGCAGGCGGTGCAAAACGAGCTGGCCGACATCATGAACGGCAAGACCGGCCTGCGCGCCGCCGTGGAGCTGACGCACGAGCACATGCGCCTGGGCGCGGTGCAGGGCAAGGTGCTGGACGCCGACGGTTCGGTGCTGGTGGACTGGTATGAAGAATTCGGCATTGCCCAGCCTGCCGAGATCAACTTCGACCTGGCCAATGCCACGGCCGAAGGCGGCGAGATCCGCAAGCAGTGCAATGCGCTCATCCGCGACATGATGCGCGCCAGCCACGGTGCCTGGCTGCCAGGCCAGACCTACGCTGTGGGCCTGTGCGGCGACAACTTCTTTGACGACCTGACGGGCAATGCCGAAACGCGCGGCACCTATCTGAACCAGCAGGAAGCGCGCGACCTGCGCAACGACGTGGGCCAGGTCTTCGGTTCGTTTCGCTACGGCAACATCCAGTTCATCAACTACCGGGGTACCGACGACAACAGCACCGTGGCCGTGCACCCGGACAAGTGCCAGTTTTTCCCCGTGGGCGCGCCGGATGCCTTCCGCGTCGGCTTCTCGCCGGCCGAGTCCTTCCCGTTCGTCAACACACCCGGCCAGGACGTGTACGCCATGGTGGTGACGGACAAGGACCGCGAGGAATGGGTGCGCCCCGAGGTGCGCAGCTACCCGCTGTTCATGTGCACCCGCCCCGGCATGTTGCAGCGTGCCAAGCGCAAGGCATGAACGGGCTCAACGGTATGCAGGCAAACCTTGCCCCATTCGCTGTTGTGGATGCGCTGATCAATCAGGGCATCAGCCAGACCTTGGCCAATGCCACGGCCAGCTGGCAGGGCGGCCAGTGCTTCGGCGTGATCTTCAATCGCGCGCCGCTGGACGGCTACCTGGACCACGCCGTCACCGCCGACCGCCAGACCGTGGCCATGTGCATTGCCAACGCCCCCGGCATTGCCGAGGGCAGCACGGCCCTGGTGCTGGCCGGTCAGCCCTGCGAGGTAACCGGGCCGGTGGTGGCGGACGCCACCGGCTGGGCCACTTTTCCCATCGTCTTTTTGAACTGATCGCCATGTTGCTTTTGGAATCTGCCCTCAAAGCGCGCCTGCAAACCCTGGCAGCCCTCAATGGCTGGCAGGTGCGCGGTGCGTCTGAGCACTGCGATCGCTCGCAAGTCCCGGCCATCGAGATCCGCATGGTGGGCGCTGCGCCCGGTGATGTGTCGCGTGAAGCGGCACAACTGGAGCCGCGCTGGTCCTGCGTGCTGGTGGCCAAGCGCAGCGCCCAGGCTGCCGCCGATCTGGATGCCGCCATGACGGCGGTGATTGGCGGCCTGCATGGCTGCAAGCCGCTCTCCAGTGATGGCCGTACCTGGTCCGAGCTGAAGGTGGCCGGCGTGCGCGAAGCCGAGTTCAGCGATGCAGGGCTGGTGGGCTACTCGGTGGAGTTCACCTGCGTTTCGGTCTTTGAGTCGCTGGACGTTTGAGTCCGGCGCCAACCCATCATTTTTTAGGAGAGCACCATGGCTGCTTTGCCCCGCGTCAAAAAGGAATACCAGATTCCCCGTGGACGCCTTGTCTTTTATCCGTTCGATGCCGAGGGCAAGCGCCTGGGCGGGCGCCAGTTCGGCAACTGCCCCGGCTTCTCGCTCAGCGTTGAAGGTGAGAAAGCGCCGCATTACAGCTCGCAAGGCGGTCTGCGCGAGAAGGATGAAGAGATCCTGATCGAGGTGACCCGCAAGGCCGGCCTGACTACCGACAACATCAGCTCTGCCAATCTGGGCCTGTTTCTGTCGGGCACGGTGGAGACGCACACCCAGGCTTCTGGCGCAGTCACCGCAGAAAAGCACACGGTCGAGCCCGGCCGCATCTACCAGCTGGGCGTGACGCCAGGGGCCCCCACCGGTGCCCGAGACATCAGCGCCGTGGTGCTCAAGAGCGAAGACGACGCAACCACCTATGAGGTGGACAAGGACTACCTCGTAGATGTGAGCCTGGGCCTGCTGCAGATCGTGGAGGGCGGCGCCATTGCTGCGGCCACCGCCGTCTCTGTGGGCTACACCCGTGCCCAGGTCAGCTGGGAGCGCATCAAGTCGGGCAACGGCACCGATCTCAAAGGCGCGCTGCAGCTGATTGCCGACAACGCCCATGGCGCCAACCGTGACTGGTTCTTCCCCAGCGTCACCTTGTCGCCCACCGGCGAGCTGCCGCTGATTCAGGACGGCAACGACTACAGCCAGATCGGCCTGGATGTGGAAGTGCTCAAGCCCGACAACGGCGAAGCCGTCTATGTGGACGGCCGCGCAGCGCTGATCCCCTAAATCACTTAACCAAACCTCTCGGTTCTCCGGGGCGGTTTGCACTGCGGCCTGTTTTTGCTGGCTGCAGCGCAAACCGAAGTACTCACTCCTACCTGTATCTCCAAGCCATGGCATTCAAGCCCATTCAGATCGTCATCAACGCCAAGGACAACGCGTCTGCGGTGCTGGGCCGCCTGGAGAGAAATGCCAAGGCTGTGGGCCTGGCCATCGTCGGCTACTTTGGCATCAAAGCCTTTGCCGGCGGTATTCAGAGCGCGGCCGAGTTTGAAGGCGCCATGAGCCGGGTCAAGGCAGCGACCGAGGGCTCGGCCGCCGAGATGGCTGCGCTCACCAAGGCTGCGCAGGATGCGGGTAGCAACACCAAGTTCACGTCGGTGCAGGCTGCGGGTGCGCTGGAGAACCTGGCCAAGGCCGGCTTGGATGCGGGCGACTCCATCAAAGCGCTGCCCGCCGTGTTGGCCTTGGCCCAGGCCGGCGACATCGAGCTGGGCACGGCCAGTGAGATAGTGACCAAGGCCGTGATGGGCATGGGCCTGGCATTTGAAGATGCCGGCCGCGTGGCCGATGTATTGGCCAAGGGCGCCAATGCCACCAACACCAGCGTGGAAGGCCTGGCCCAGGCGCTGAGCTATGCGGCGCCTGTGGCCAACACCCTGGGCCTGAGCCTGGAGAGCACGGTGGCCATCATCGGCAAGTTTGCCGATGCAGGCATAGACGCCAGCCGTGCCGGTACGGCGCTTAACTCCATTCTGAGCCAGTTTCAGAATCCGCTGTCGTCGTTTCGCAAGGAGCTGGGTGCGGCCGGCATTGTTACCACCAACTTTGAAGAAGCGCTGCACCAGCTGGCCGCCAAGGGCAAAGAGGGTGAGAAAGCCATCAATGCCGTGGGCCTGGAGGCCGGGCCCGCGCTGCGCGCCTTGCTCAACCAGGGCATGGGCTCGCTCGATGAGTTGACGGCCAAGCTCAACGACGCCCAAGGCAGCGCTGCAGCGACGGCCAAAACCATGTCGGACAACTTGCAGGGCTCCATGAAGAGTCTGGGCAGTGTCTGGGATGCTGCGGTGCAGGTGCTCAACACGCCCGTGCTGCCCGTGGTGCGCACAGGGGTCGATGAACTGACTGCCGCCATTCGCCGCGGCTTGGATGACGGCACGATTGCCAAGTTTGGGCAGACCCTGGCTACCGCATTTGAAAGCGGGCTCAAGTACTTTCAGGCGTTTGCTGCCAACGTCAACTTTGATGCGGTGATCTTGCGGCTGCAGGTGTTTGCCAGCGAGACCGGCGAAACGTTCCAGCGCATCGGCCAGTACGCGACCAATGCCGGCAACAGCCTGCAGCTGGCCTGGGGCGTGATGACGGCGGGCGTCAACGGCGTCATGGCTGTGATCTACAAGGTGGGCGAAGCCTTTGCCGGCGTGGCCAGCAATATCCAAAGTGGGCTGGCCTATCTGTACGAAGGCCTCTCCAAGATCACCTTTGGTGCCGTCTCCCAGGCCTGGGCCCAGGCTGCAGAAGATGCGCGCTTGTCTGCCGAGGCAACCTGGGCTTCTTCCGAAGCGCTGGCCGCAAAGTCGCAAGAGGCGTTTCAGGCCATGGCCGATGGTGCGCAAACGGCCCGGGATGGATGGGCCGGGCTGACCGGGGAAGTTGGCGAGACTGCGGCCGCCGCCACGACATCGGCAGCTGAGCTACAGAAAGTGGCCGATGCCATTGAGTCCACCGGCAAGGCGGCATCCAAAGCCGCCAAGGATGCGGCCGCCAAGGCCGAGGCCGACCGGATTGCGGCCGAGTCGGTCAGGCTGCTCAAGACGGAATATCAGCAACTGATTGCCAGCGGCAATATGCAGGCCGCTGCCAAAGCACTGCTGGAAATCGACAAAATCCAGCGCAACCTGGCCGGCTCAGCAGCGGATGCTGCAAAAGCGACGGCGCTGGTGGAGCAGGCCTACAAGGATCTGGGCCTGACCACCAATGAGGATCTGCAGCGCATGGCAAGCCAGGCCAAGGCCGCGTTTGATCGGCTGGAGTCAGACGGCCAGCAGCCGCCCATGCGCATTGCCGAGGCCTGGAAATCTATGGCCGACAAAGTGATTGCAGCCAATGGCGGCATTGCGCCTGAATGGCTCAAGACCCAGGCTGCCGTCAAGGGCTACGAAATCGCTTTGGATGATGCGGGCAAGGCGCTGGTCAACACCGACAAGGCCACCAAGAAAGTCACCAGCTCCATGGCGGCCGACTTTGATCGAGTGGCCAGCTCAGTCAGCAATGCAGGCCAAGCGCTGGAGAGCTTCAGCCACCAAAGCCGCAATGTGGGCAGCCAGAACCTTTCTGGCCATTCCCTGGATGCGCGCAATGCTGGAGTCAAAGGCTCCGACTCGGTCATGCAGCAAAAGTCTGGCCCCTTGGCACTGGTACCGACTTTCCAGAGTCAGAAGGAGCTGGATGCCTGGTGGGATCAGTGGAAAACCCAGTACGCCAAGGACAACCCGTTTCAGACCAAGGCCCAGGGCCAGCTGGGCATGTACCAGTACGACCTGACCGAATTTGCCGTCAAGGAAGCCCAGAAGGGTCTGGATCTGCAGCAGGCAGTACGTAACGCTGCCGACAAGGAACGCAAGGAGCCCGTGCGCAAGCCTGCGATACCGCCTGGAATGCTTGTGCCTGGAAGTACTCCTAGCGCGCCAGCTCCCGCACCTTCGCCCGCCCCGGCGCTGCCCCAGCGCGTCATTACTCATCGCCATGACGTGTACCTCAACGGCCGTTCCTACGGCTGGGGCACGGATGCACAGGGCAGCGAAGCCACACAGCAATTCATGCAGGAGCTGGAGCGTTCCGCTCAGCTCAGAGGAGGGTAGTCATGGCCGGTCATTGGCTCAACGAGATCGAATTGCCGCGCGGCATGTTGTGGGTGGACGAGTTCGACTGGTCTGCCGTTGCCAAAGCGGTGGACCGCTCCATCACTGGCGCCCTGGTCATCGATGCCATGGCGGTGATCGAGGGCCGGCCTATCACGTTGCAGGCGGTGGAGGACCAGGGCTGGATCGCTCGTCAGACCCTGCTGGCCGTGCAGGCCCTGGCACAAGAGCCGGGCGCCCAGTACCCGCTGGTCCTGGCCGACGGGCGCAGCTTCAGCGTGCAGTTTGCTGCCGACAACCCCGTCAGCGCCAAACCGGTTGCGCGGCCCGAGCTGCCCCCTGCCGACTACCCCTATGTCGCCACGCTGCGGCTGATCACGGTTTGAGAAAGAAATAGATGCCCATCAAGCAAGGCGATATCCAGCTGCTGGCCAGCCGCGTCATGGACGACGTACCCGAGGGCGGTGGCGGCCCATCGGCCATCGAGATCGAGGACGGTAAAGAGAACGCGCTGATGCCCGACGTCAGCCAGATGGACCGTGCCCTCGGCCGCGCCAATATGCGCCAATCCTTTGTGGCTGTGCGCACCGATGACACCGACACCTATCAGGGCAGCAATGTCATCGTGGCCGAGCCTCCAGCAGATCCCAATATCTCCATCACCTTGTTTGCCACTGATGGTGTCTATGACACCCGTGCCCAGGCGCAGGCCCGGCTGGAAGCCTATTTGAACAAGGGGGTGGAGTGGGGCGGCTACCTCTACTCAGACGCTCTCGCAGGCCAGCGGGCGATTCAGATTTTTCAGCGCCCGGGCACCGAGCTGCCTGCCGTAGGCAAGACCTTGGTGCTGACTCAGAACGAGGGCCAGAGCAATGCGCAGGAGCAATACGTACGCGTTACCAGGGTCGTCTCCCTGGAGCGCACCTTCACCTATGACCAGGACAAGGACTTCAAGGCGCTGGTGGTTACGCTCGATCTGTCCGATGCGCTGCGCTACGGTTTCAAGGGAACATCTGCCAGTCGCAACTTCACGCGACTCGACAATGCCGCTCGTGTCTGCGACACCGTGGTGGCCGATGCTGGCAGCTATGTGGGCGTAACCCCGCTGCAAAAGGCTGCGGCCCTGGGCGACTTCACGATCATCGCCAAGACCATCATGACCCAGATCGTGCCCTCGGCTCAAAGCGAGACGCCGATTCCGGCCGCTATCCCGTACGCGGCTGCCGGCCTGCCCGTGCCCGGTGCGGCCGAGGTGGCGTTCTCCACCTCGCAGGACTGGAGCGTGGCCACCAGCCTGGTGCTGCCCGGCGGCATTACGCCAGGCTCTCTACGCATCACGCTAGGCGGCGTCACTTTTGTGGATGCCGGTGGCTTGCTCATGTCGGGCACCCAGCAGATCGGCACGGTGGACTATGCCAACGGCGTGGTGACCGTCAGCGCTGGCAGCTATGGCGGCAGTAAGGCCGTCAGCTACCGGCCCGCCGCCTATCTGCAGCGCATGCCCCAGTCCAGCGAGATCCGCATCACGCCCGAGACGCGCAGCCAGAGCTATACCGGCTTTATCACGCCCACGGCGGCACGCGGCACGCTTTCCTTCTCGTACCGAGCCCAGGGTCGCTGGTACACGCTGGCGGATGCCGGCAACGGTGCGCTGCGCGGTACTGACTCCAGCTTTGGCGCCGGCACTTATAACGCCGATGAGGGCTCTTATGTCATCACTCTGGGCGCCTTGCCCGATGTGGGTAGCTCCATCGTCCAGCAATGGGGCGTACCCACGCAGGAGACCGTGCACCCGGCTGTCGATCTGTTGATCAGCCAGACCATTGCGCTGCCGCTACCAGCCGGCCAGGCGCTGTACCCCGGGGCCCTTGAGGTCAAGTGGCTGGACGGTGTCACCCAGCGAAGCGCCACGGCCAATGCCGCCTGGCAGTTGCAGGGCGATGCCACGGGCGAGGTGAGGGTAGGCCGCAGCGAGGTTCTGTTTGCTCCCAAGCTGCTGCCCGCCGTGGGCACGGTGCTCGATGTCACGGTGGACACGGCCCCGGCTGTCGAAGTCAATCTGGCCCATCCCTCGCGCAATGGCCAGGGTCGTCTGGTGGTCTCGGCCGGCCAGGGTGGCTTGCAGCCCTTCACGGTGGAGGTGGAGTGGAACACGCTGACCGACCAAAGCGTTCTGGGCATCTACACCCGCGCCCAGCTCACCGAGATGGGCGTGAGCTTGGTCGACCCCACGCAGATCGCCCGCGATGACGGTGCCGGCAAACTGATGCTCAATGGCGCCCAGGTGGGCACCGTGACCTATGCGACGGGCGCGGTGGACTTTTTGCCCGACGTCACCATCAAGATCCCCAAGCCCCATTACTCCACCAGCCAGGTCAGCGGCGGCGGTTTCTCTGGCGAGGCGGCCAGGTATCGCCTCAACTATGCGGGGATGGAGTACGTGAATGCGCCCAGCATCTTTCCGAATGATGAGAGCGGCGTCGTCAAGATCCGTTTCCGGGCCACGGGCAGTGCTACCCGCCGCACGCTGCAGGTAGTCTTCGCACCCGAGTTTGACCTGGTCACCGGCGTGCAGGCCCCTGTGGTGCCGGGCTCGGTGCTGCTGATGCCCGCCACTGCTCAGCCCTGGAGCGATGACGGCAGGGGCGTGCTGCGTGTGCTGACCGCTGCCGGCTTTGTGACGCGTGGTGCCATCAATTACGCGACGGGCCGCTTGGCGCTGACGTCCTGGACGCCCGGCACTGCCAACACGCTGCGCCGCTCCAGCTGCGCAACTACTCTGGGCGAGGCCATTTCCAGCGCCTATGTGTTTCGCACGGCCGCTGCGCCCTTGCGCCCGGGCTCGCTCACCGTGCAAGTGCCTCGCAGCTCGGGCGGCTCGCAAAACGTCACGGCAGGCATTGACGGTGCTATCTCGGCGTCCGGCGTGACCGGGACAGTGGACTACGACACCGGCCTAGTGCGCCTGGGTTTTGGCAGTCTGGTGGTTGCCGCCGGCAATGAGGGCGAGCCCTGGTTCAACCCGGACAACGTCCAGAGCGACGGCAAGATCTTCAAGCCCCAGCCCGTGGTTGCCAGCGCCTTGCGCTATTCCGGCGTGGCCTATTCCTATCTGCCCATGGATGCCGACTTGATCGGCATCGATCCGGTGCGCCTGCCCAGCGATGGCAAGGTGCCCATCTTTCGCCCGGGCTCGCTGTGCGTGGTCGGCCACACCAAGATCAGCGGCCAGTTGGTGGTCAGCAACGGTCAAGTCATCAACTTGGCCCGGGTACGCCTGTCCCGTGTGGTGGTGCGTGATGCGGCCGGAAAGAATCTGCAGACGGGCTTCACCGTGGATCTTGAAGCCGGCACGGTCACCTTTACCGATGTCTCGGCCATGACCATGCCGCTCACCATCGAGGACCGCATCGAAGACATGGCCACGGCCACCGACGTGCAGATCTCGGGCGAGATCACCTTCAACCGGGCGCTGACCCATGACTATCCGCTGGCCGGCACCTATGTTTCCAGCGCCCTCACATCCGGCGACCGCCATGCGCGGGTGAGTGAAGCGTTTGACCAGAACACCTGGGACAGCGCCACCTGGTCCGATGCGCTGCAGGGTGCGGCCGCTGTGGCCGGCTATGACAAGGCCGCAGCGCCCATCGAGGTCACCAATGCCGGCGCCACCACCGAGCGCTGGGCGCTGCATTTCACCAGCACCACGCAGTTTCGGGTGATTGGCGAGCATGTGGGGATCATCGCCACGGGCGACATCAACACCGACTGCGCGCCCCTCAACCCCACCACCGGCAAGCCGTATTTCTTGATCAAGGCGCTGGGCTGGGGTCAGGGCTGGATTCCCGGAAACATCCTGCGCATCAACACCGTGGGTGCCATCTATCCCTTCTGGGTGGTGCGCACCATCCAGCCCGGCCCCGAGACCGGCATCGAGCACCGCTTTTCCCTGCTGGCCCGTGGCGATGTGAACCGCCCGCAGTCCAACTAAGCCCCTGATTTTTGGAGAGAAAGATGGCATCCATCGTAGACACCAGCGTCAAGCACGCATTCAGCTCCATGACCGGGGCTCCCACAATTTCCGGCACGGCCGGCTCGCTGATTGCTGCCCTGGACGCCTTTCTGGTCAGTGGCTGGGGCGCCAAGGTGGTGGACTCGGCTGTCATCAGCAATGGCGTGTGCCGGCTGAACTTTGCCAGCGGCAAGAGTGCAGCCGAGGCTCATGCCGTCATTGTGGTGGCAGGTGCTTCGCCTGCCAGCCTCAACGGGGAGCAAAAGGCCACGGCCGTGGCCAATGGCTGGGTGGAGTTCAAGACGGCGCTGCCCGATGGGGTGGTGACCGGCTCGGTCAGCTTCAAGCTGGCTCCCCTGGGCTGGGAGAAAGTCTTTGTTGCCACCAACAAGGCTGTCTATCGCCCCGTGGACCCGCGCGGTGCGCGCCCCTTTGTTCGCGTCGATGACGGCAGCGCCCAGTCCGCACGCCTGCAAATGTTTGAAGCTATGACAGACGCGGACACAGGCGTTTCCTCCACGCCAACCGCTGCGCAGTTGGCGGGAGGGGTGTTTTGGCCCAAATCGGATGCGGAATCGGGCAATGCCCGGGTCTGGCGCATGTATGGCGACTCAATGACGCTGCGCTTTTGGTGTGCGCCGGCCGCCGCAGGGACAACAGGTGTGATGTTCGAGGTTGGAGACGTCATTCCTACCCGCAGCGGTGATGCCTATAGCGCGACGCTCTCGGGTGGTGCTTCGCAGGCGGCGGTTATCGCGAACGGCGGGCCGGTGCAAGGGTGCACAGGCTATGCCGCAGGCACGGGTGTTGGTGCAGATTGCTTTATTACGCGCGCATTTTCTGGGATCGGCGCAGCGCAGCTTGTCAAAAAGACCGCTGCATACAACACGGAAGCGGCTTACTCCGGTCAGGCAGGTTACTGCGGGCATGCCCTTCAGTACCCCAATCCTGCCGATAACTCCCTGCGAATCACGCCGATTGATTTGTTGTCCGGTGGGCTGCGTGGGCAGATCGCAGGTGCATATCACTGCTATCAGCAACTGGGCAACGCATTCTCGAACAGTGATTTGCTCTCCCTGACGATCAACAGCAGCCCCCGAGTTTTGCAAGCGGTCAGACTTGGACCCCCATCGGGGGTACCGCTGGGCACGGTCTTTGTGGACATCACAGGACCTTGGAGAGTCTGATGGCTGGCAAGAAATACTGGCGTTTGACGGCCTTGTCGGTGGCCGGGGCGGGGCTGGAGCTGACGGAGTTGCGTCTTTGTGGTGCAGCGGCGCCGCTGGATGCGGATGCCGTCTTTTCCTGCAGCGAGCAGCCGCAGGCCGGCGCTTTGGAGGTTTTGCGGGACGGCAGCACAGCGCAGACGTGCAGCTTCTCTGCTGCCCAGGTGGCAGTCCCTGGCTTTAGGTTTGAATGGATATTTGCTGAGGCGGTAGACGTGCAGCAGCTTCGGCTCGGTTCATCGGCAGCCTCTCAGGCCTTCCCTGGTGCCTGTTTGCTGGAGGCCTCAGATGATGGGTTGAGTTGGGTTGTGGTTGCTGATTGGACGGGCATTTTGTTTCCCGGTCCGAATGCAGCGACCGACCTGGCATTGACTGCGCTGATCACCGAGAAGGTCAAGCTGCTCTTGCACTGCGATGGGCCAGACGGTGGCAATGCGGTGGTTGATGCTTCGCCCTTGGCTCGCGTGCTTGTGAATGCTGGAGCGACGATACGTACTGCGCAAAGCAAGTTTGGCGGTGCCTCATTGCGGCTGGATGGGGCAGAGGGACATCTTTACCTTCCCAATCAAGCCGAACTGCGCTTGCTGGGCGATTTCACTTTGGCAGCCTGGGTCTGGATCGATCCCGCGTCGTCCAGCTCCTTTAACACCGTGATGAGTCAGCGAAATGGCGGTTCGCTGGGTTGGGGCTTTTTTGTCGGGTCAGAAGGGACTGTTCTCCTTCAGGGGAATCAGGGGACTATCAGCTATATCTTGGCGCCCGCCGGAACGGTGCAAAAAGGGGTGTGGCAGCACATTGCCGCTGCTCGTAAGTCGGGTGCCACGCGCTTATTCGTGAATGGAGTACAGCGCGCGATGGCGACCGAAGCCGAGTGCTCCTGGGCGTCGGACACCAGCTCGCCGTTCTGTATCGGCTATCAACGGGCTACGGGCACCTACCCCTATGTGGGTTATATCGACGAGATTCTGGTGTCTGAGCAGTGTCTGTACCAATCTGAGTTTGCCGTGCCCGCTGCCCCCTATGGGTCATCTTCGAATCTGGGTGGGTGGCCAGTGAAGTCGGATCTGTTTGACGCCGCTGTAGTGCTTCTGGGGACTCCAGTGCTGCCGCACCGAGTTCTTGGTGATCGCAAAGAGCATTCACTTGATGTGGAGTTTGGCGGCCAGGGCCACATCTTCGGCACCGTGGCCTGCAAAGGCACACCGGCCAATGTTCCACTCAAGCGCCGCGTGCGACTGCACCGCAGCCGTGACGGCTACCTGGCGCGCGAAACCTGGAGCAAGGCCGATGGTTCCTACGAGTTCCGCGAGATATCTACGCAATACGAATGGGATGTGATCGCCTGGGACCATGAGCAGCAGGACTTTTCTACCGTGGCCAACAACCAGCTGGCGGAGGTCACGCCATGAGCGAAGCGCCCGAACTCGAAATCTCGGCCGCCCATGCCTTGGCGCGTCTGCAGGCCACGCTGGCCTTTGCCGACTCCGGCACCGAGCCTGCAACCATCAAACTCTATGACGCCAACGAGCTGCTGCTGGTCACCCTGACCCTGACCAAGCCCTGCGGCCAGATCACCGAGGGTGGTTATTTGCTGCTGACTCAGGCCAATGGCGGCGGCGACATGATTCTGGCCAGCGGGCAGGCGGCCACGGGTGTCTGGAGCACCGGCGACGGCCAGCTGATCGGGCGCGGGATGGTGACGGATGAGGCAGGCCAGGGCCACTTCAAGCTGCTGGGTAGTACGGGCACCCAGCTCTACGCCGGTGGCAAGGCCATCTTGGGCGAGACGCGGATCTACTGATGGCGAGCATCGATCTGGTCTTTAACCGGCCGTTCCAAACCGGCAACCCGGTGGAGCTGGCGTTTGGCGATGACGGCGGCGGCACGGTCATACCTGATGCGCAGTTGGTCATGGCGGCGCGCCTGCCAGGCTTGCGTGCCCGTGCCCTGGTGCATGTGCGCAAAGACCTGCTCGCTGCCGGCCGCATGCCTGGAGTACGTTGCCAGGGTGCCGTGCGCTACAACACCGACACGCCCCGGCCCGTGGTGGCCCAGGTGCAGGCCAGTGCCCAGCAGGCCCAGCCCTTTGACGCTGGCTGGCGCAACCGCTGGCAAAAGACCCATGCATTACCGGCTGGATGGACAGCCGCGGCTGACGATGCCCGGCCGTTGCGCGCCCAGCTTGGCGCCGCATGGCAGAACGCCCAGGGCCTCAGTCTGGCCAAGGCCGCTGCCTTCGAACAGGCCCAGCGTCTGGCGGTACCGGCGCTGCTGGCCCGCTGGCAAGAGGGCCGGCTGGTGCGCGTGGCCCTGCGGGCCTCGGCCCAGGATGGTGTTGCTCTGCAGTCGGGCCAAGCCGTCCGGTTTCAGGAAGCGTTGCGCGACCGCCGTCTGCTGCTGCAGTCCTCAGCACAAGACGCCGTGCACCTGCAGCGTGGCATCAGCGATGGGGCGGGGCCGTCTTTACCGCTGCACCTGGGCCAGCTCGCTCGTTACCAGCAAGCCATGAAGCCGCCACCCGGCTGCTCCGACCTTACGCCGCCCAAGCCACCCGAGCCTGAGCGTTGCTATGAGCAATTGACAGGCGGGCCCATTGCGCTGCTGTTCTGCAAGCCCTGGGCGGCCAGCACCGATTTGCTGTTTGTCTGCTGCAAGGCCGCACCGCAGCTCGGCGCGCAGTTTGTGATTCCCCTGTTGAAGGTCTATATGACAGTGCACACCCTTGAAGCGCAGCTGCTGCCCTCGGGCGAAGCCGTGGTGCTCACCAACGTGACCATTGCCAGCGATGACGACGGCTTTGGCTGGAGCCTGTCGGCCTCCGGCCCCGAGCATCTGCTCGATCAGCTGGCCCCAGTGGGTGGCTTGCCGGCCCGGATTCGCGTCACGGTCGACGGCATTGCCTTTGTGTTTGCCGTGCAGCAGCTCAGCCGCAGCCGGCGCTTCGGCCAGCGCAGCGTGGCCTTGCAGGGTGCCAGCGTCACTGCCTTGCTGGGTGCGCCCTATATGCCGGCCCAGATCTGGCATGAGGCGCAGCCGGCCACGGCCCAGCAGCTTTTGCTCAAGGTGCTGGAGTACACCGGCGTCTCGTTGGACTGGCGACTGTCCGACTGGCTTGTGCCTGGGGGCGTCTGGTCGCACCAGGGCACGCCGCTGTCTGCCGTGCGCTCGGTAGTCGGCGCCGTGGGGGCGGTGCTGCGCAGCCACCCGGTCAACGAGCAACTGATCATTGCCCCCAGCTACCCCGTGGCGCCATGGGATTGGGGCGGGGCCCAGGCCGATGTGCAAATGCCAGCGGCCGTCATCACCACCGACGAGCTGCGGCCCGAGCCGCGTGCGCCCTACAACGCCATCTATGTGGCTGGCGGCCGGGGCGGCGTACTCGGCCATGTGCGCCGGGCCGGTACGGCAGGCGAGCTGCTGGCCCGCCAGGTCTCCGATCCCCTGATTACCGATGCCCTGGCGGCGCGCCAGCGCGGCCTGGCCGAACTGGCCGCATCGGGCAACAAGCTGATCCAGAGCATCACCCTGCCGCTGCTCACCGGCGGCAGCCAGCCGGGGTTGATTCGCCCGGGTCAACTGCTGCAGGTGGACGACACCGACGGCACCTGGCGCGGCCTGGTCAAAGGCACGCGGCTGTCGGCCGCCATGCCCGTGGTGCGCCAGCAGCTCACCGTCGAAAGGGTAGCCGCATGAGCATCAGCCTCTACACCCGCCTGCTGTCGCTGCTGCCGGATCAGCCCCAGCTCACGGCCACGGTTTCTATTGCGCATGCCGACGGCACGGCCACGGTCGCGTTTCCGGGCGCCGGGGTGATGCGGATGCGCAACCCCTTAAAGCTGCCGCAAGGCGCACAGGTCTATGTGCAGGGCGATGCCATCACCGGCGATGCACCCGACTTGCCCTATGTGTTGATCGAAGTCTGAAAGCGAAACGAGAAAGCGAAATCTGAAAGGAGAGGGAATGGACGACTACGGCGACGAGCTGCCGGCGGCCACACGCCAGCAGATCAATGAACGATTCGACAAAGGAAGTGAACGCATGGCCACGATTGAGCGCGATCTGAAGGCAGTCACGCAGGAGCTGCAAGAACGCAACCAGCAAATGGCGGAGCTGCTGGAGTTCTTTACCGCCATGAAAGGCGCCTTCAAGGTGCTGAACTGGGTGGGCAAGGTGGCCAAGCCGCTGGCGGCCATCGTCATGCTGGGCGGTGCCTGCGTGGGGTTCTGGACGGCAATCAAAGGAGGAGCAAGCCGATGAACTGGAAAGAAAAACTCATTGCCGCGATCGGCACCGGCGCGGTTGCGCTGGCCGTGCCCCTGGTCGCCAAGTACGAAGGCACGGTGCTGCGCAGCTACCGCGATCCGATCGGCATCGTCACGGCCTGCACGGGTCACACGGGCCCCGAGCTGCGGGACGGCCAGACATTCACCCGCCAGCAGTGCGAGGAGATGCTCTACATAGACCTGACCCAGCACGCCGATGCCCTGTCTTGCGTGCGCGTGCTGCTGACGGACGGCCAGCGGGCCGCCTTTGTGAGCTTTGCCTTCAACGTGGGCGAGGGCGCGTTTTGCGGCAGCACCCTGGTGCGCAAGGCCAATGCGGGCGACATCGACGGCGCTTGTGCCGAGCTGAGCCGCTGGACTTACGCCGGTGGCAAGCAGTTGCCGGGCTTGGTCAAGCGTCGTGCGGCCGAGCGGCAGCTGTGCGAAGCGGGGCTGGCATGACGGGCGCGTCCCGCCTCTGGCCCTGGCTGGCCTTGGCCCTTGCCCTGCTGTTGGTCCTGCAGACCCAGCGGCTGGCCAGGGTTGAGGTAGTTCAGTCAAAACAGGCTGTAGCCCAGGCGCAGCAAGCACAAGCTGCTACAGAAGTTAAAACCGCAGGGCGACTGCAGCACGCCGCAGGACAACAGGAAAACACCCATGACTACACGCAAAAACTGGCCGCTCTGGAGTCTGGCCGCGCTGCTGATGCTGCTCGCATTGCAGGCCTGCAGCACAGCGTCCGCACCGCCGTCACCCGCAACGCCCAGCTTGCCGGTGACGCCGCTGCCTGCCGAGATCTTGCAGATCAACACCAGCGACTCGCCGCTCTTGCTGGCGAAGGCGCGGGCGTGGTTGGTCAGCTTGTCGGACTGGTCGAACGCCGAGACGCCCAGCTCAACGCCCTGATGGGGCAGGTGAAGGTGGACAGGCAACTGCTGGCTGCGCACTGAGCACGCCTGTCAAGATTTCGATCTTCGCGGGTGGTGCTCAGAACCTGAATGTCGCCCCGATGATCGGACCGCTTTGGCTGAAGTCCAGCTGCTTGCCGCCGTCGCGGTAGTCCACGCTCAGGTGGCGGTAGCCCAGAGATACAAATATGTTCTCTTTGACTTGGTAGTTCACCGAGCCGTGGATCTGCCAGGTGAACTTCGAGCCCACATCCAGACCGCCTATATCGGCATACAGCAAGGTGGACCAGCGCGGTGCAATGTCATAGCGCCAGCGCGCGGCAACCACCGGGTCCACAAACGATGTGTTGGACTGCGCTGACGCCAGTCCCGGCACGTTGACCTCAGCCTTGATCTGCCACAGGCGCAGGCCCGCCATCAGGTCAAAGCTCGACTGCGGGCTCAGCATCCAGTTATGGCCGCCAGTCAGTGTCAATGAGGTCTGTCGAATCTTGGCCTGTGCGCTCAGGCCCATGGACAGCGAGGCCTTGTCCGATGTGGCCGCGTAGCTCAAGTCACCATGCAGCACATATTGCCCCTTGCGCGCCGTGCCGTTCAAAAAGGCTGCGGCATCCAGATTTTCCAGAACATCTGAAAAAGATTTGTTCACATGCGCAGTCGGCGCACCCCTGAATGGGCGCACGCTACCCTCCAGCCCCGTCATCCACACATAGGGCGTGAGCTGAAACCGCCATGCATCGGCAGTGGGCTTGTCCTGTGCCCAGGTCTGCGTTCCGGCCAGCAGGCCCACGGCCACAGCCGCCCCGGCTTTGCAAATAGTGGTCTTGATGTGCTGTGTCATTCGTATCCCTTACAGCGTGTTCTTATGCACCTTGCCGTCCTTCATGATCAGGCGCAGGTTCTGCTCCGGGTCGCTCAAAAAGTCCAGGTTCACGGCCGGGTCGCCATCGGCCACCAGCAGGTCGGCAAACGCGCCGGGGACGATGCGGCCCAGCGGCAGCGGGTAGGGGTTGCGCTCGCCAGACAAGGCCAGCAACTGGCCATTGATGCCTGTGGCCTGGTTCAGCAGCGTCAGCGGATCGTAAAAGCGCGTCATCTTGGCCAGTTGCCGGCCTTGCGTGGCCGTGCCCTTGGGGTTGAACAGCACGTCCGTGCCCCAGCCGGTCTTGATGCCGTACTTCTGCGCCATTTCATAGGCTTTGACCGTACCTTGCGCCACGCGTGACTGGCTCATGCGGCGTGCGGGGTCGGGGTAGATGTTGCTGTCTTCGTCCTGCAAAAACGGCTGCAGGCTCCACCACACTCCCTCATCGCGCATCATCTTCACGCTCTCTTCATCGGCCAGCTGCCCGTGCTCGATGCTCTTCACGCCCGCCTTGATGGCGCGCTTGATGCCCTTGGGCGTGTACACATGCGCCATCACATAGGTGTTCCAGTCGCCGGCGGCTTCCACGCCTGCGCGCAGCTCCTTCTCGGTGAACTGGGTACTGTCCAGCGGGTCGTACAGTGATGCCACGCCGCCGCCCGCCAGCATCTTGATCTGCGAGGCGCCCAGCATCAGCTGCTCGCGCACGCGGCGCAGCACCTCGGCCTCGCCGTCGGCAATCATGGCCACGCCGGTCAGTTCTACCTGGCTCAGCGGCTCATTCGCTGCGCGCGGAATATCGCTGCGTAGGCGAAAGTCGCCGTGGCCCGAGGTCTGCGAAATCATGGCCCCGCTGGGGTAGATGCGCGGGCCCGCCACCATGCCCTCGTCAATCGCGCGCTTGAGTGCAAAGGCCGGGCCGCCCGCGTCGCGCACCGAGGTAAAGCCCCGCATCAGCGTGCGCTGCGCCTCTTGCGCGGCGGCCAAGTACAGGTAGCCCAGGTCTGCCGTCATGGCCGTCATCTGCGGAATGGCCGCCAGCATGGTGTGCCAGTGCGTGTCGATCAGGCCGGGCATCACCAGCTTGCCCTGGCAGTCGATCACCTGGGCACCTTCCACCTTTTCGCCAGCAGAGGGCAGGGCCACAATTATCTGGCCCTGAATCAGCACCTGCACGCCCTGGCGCACTGGCTTGCCCGTGCCGTCAAACAGGCGCAAATTGGTCAGTAAAACGGGGCGGTCGGCCTGCTTGGGCGTACCCGCCGAGCTTGTCTCGGCAGCATGCAGGCCGGTAAACGGGGCCAACATGGCTGCCACACCGCCCACAAACATGCGGCGCGACATATCGGCCATCACCCGCTCATGCAGCAAATGGCACACCACACTGCCGCAGGTGCAGGCCCTGGGGCGAATCGGGCCAGTCTGCCAGGCCATGCCCGCATCGGTAGCGATTGCGTTACTCATCTGCTCTCTCACCTTTCCAAATGAACAAGAGATGCCGGTGCCGGCGTGACAAGCGGAACCAGAAGTTCACAATTTGATGCACGCATGCTACACGACGGCCCACCCAAGAAAAACGCCCCAACGCACTTTGGCGCTGGGGCGTTGCTTGCATTTTGAGAGCGGCCGTGAACCGGTCGCGCTGCCCACGCTGCCGTAGGTCAGGCCAGCGGCCGGTGCACCAGCACCGGAACGTTGCTGTTCACCAGCACGCGCTGGGTTTCGCTGCCCAGCAAAATGCCGGCGATGCCCTTGCGGCCGTGCGATGCCATGCAGATCAGGTCGCACTGGCTGTCTTGCGCCTGCTTGACGATGGCCATATGGACGGAGACATTCGTCACCCGCGCCGTCTTGCACTGCACGCCTTCGGCCTGGGCAATGTCGATGGCCGTTTGCAGCACTTTGTCGGCTTCCCTCTGGGCGCTCTTGTCAAACTCGGTTGCGTTGTACGCCGTAAGCACCTCGGCGCCGTAGATCATGGCGCTGTAATCCGGCATCACATACAGAGCAGTTACCTGGGCGCCTTGCTCCTTGGCCAGCTGAATGCCTGCGCGCAGCGCGGCCTCAGAGAGTTTTGAGCCGTCTGTAGGAATCAAAATGTGCTTGAACATATACAACCTCCTGGCGCGCTAGCGCGTGTTGTTGTCAATGAATCTGAACGATTGCCAAACCCATACTCACACTCCGGGGTGGCTAATGCAACACCCCCAAGTGGCTATTAGAGCGGTTTCTTGATGAAAATCAAAGGTTTGAAATTCAAGTGAAAATGGACGCTAGCGCTTGCCCATCAAGCGCTGGCAGCTATCAAAAGCAGACTATTTGAATGTCATGCGCAGCATGCCCTGTTCGGGCTGCTGGTTGGCGGGCAGTTGGGCAGGCCGCTTGGCGTTGGGGTACACCGGCAGGGTGGTCTGCTTTTCTCGGTGCTGGGCGCGTTGGGCCAGGCGCTGGGTGCAGGCGGTGGCCAGGGTGGCCAGCTGCGCATCGGTCGCGCTGATGATCTCGCCGTCAGCGATGCGTTGCGGCAGGCTGCTGAAGGACACCACCATCTGGTCTGCCGCAATCGGCTGCGCATAGGGCAGGGTGGGGCGGCCCTGGTTGTCGTAATTCAGGTTCAGTAGATAGCGGCTGTGCTGCCATTCAGTGTTTTTACCCGTCATCATCGCGTTGAAGACTGTGCGCTGTACTTGGGCAGATGCCTCGCATGCGGTGGCGAAAGCCAGCTCCATGCGCTCGGGGTCCGAAAGCTCAAGGGCTGCAGCCTCATCCACGACTTGACCCTCGTAGCCGATAGGCAGTTTGCTGGTCAGATAGCTGCGTGCTTCCTCGTAGCGACTGGCTGGAAGCTCCTCGTACTTGTTGACGCGAAACTTTTTTTGAAAGCGTGCCCAGGTCTCTGAATGCTTCTGAATACCGGCATCAACAATCGTTTGGACAATTTCGCGCAGGTCTTGCTTTTGTGCAGGGCTAATGCGGGTGTAGTCAATGGCAGATGCAGCGGGCTCTACAGCAGCCAAGAACACGCGAATGACTTTGAGGTGAAAAGCCGCGCTGATCCATGCTGCATAGGCGATGACTAGCTCCTTGCAGGCGTAGGTGCCGCCTGTACGGCCTTCTTTTGTTTTGAAACTCTGCAAATCCGTAGAGTTACTGATTTCATGAATGAGCGCTTGCGTTTGCTCCAGACGCATGAATAACGCGGGCTGATGTTTGGCCTCTCCGCCTGCGGCTTTGTGCAAGTCGTTGAGAGAGTACAGGTCATCGGCGAGTCGAACCTTGATACCTGCAACGGACAGTGCTGTAGAATTTGACACGATTGTTCCTTTGTTGATGCTTTGGGACACTTCACTCGAAGCCCTGCCGGTTGCCGCCGTCGGGGCTTCACCTTTTTTAGGCCTGCTTTTCATGGTTGGCCTCTTCGGCTTTGCGACTTGCCTCTAGCCGTGACGCGATCTCGCTGTTCAATGATCGAAAATTGTCAACAGCCTTGTGCTTCAGCCACTGCTTAAGCTCCTCGGCAAGGCGTACCGGGGTTGGAGCAATTGCTTTGTTTTCTTTCATGGAATGTCCTTGGGCTTTGGTGGACTCCATTTGACTCCATTGGGTTGATGGAGTCAATAGGACTCGTTGAGATGAGTCACTTTGCTGCCACAATTGAGCAATGGAAGAAAAACCGCGTACCACCCCGTATCCGCTTCGCATGCCCGATGAGCTTCGTGCTCAGCTCGAAGAATCGGCCAAACGCGGTGCACGAAGCCTGCATGCAGAAATCATTGCTCGACTGGAAAGCACGTTCTCCACAACTACCGCCAGCCCGGCGGTAGATCTGTCGCGTACTGTGCAAGAGCTGGAGTCTTTACAGCAACTGGGCACGCTGAACTATGAGCTGCAGCGAGCCAACTACCGCATGGACACTGCCAAGCTGCAGTTCAGCAGTGCTTACGCCGTGCTGCAAAAGGCTTTGGCTTTAGGCGATAAGGATGAGCAGGAAGACGCCAGTGAAAAGTGCTCTGAATTGCAGGTAAAAATGAACGAGCTAAGGGCAGAAATTGCCCAGCTTGAGGAGCAGATCGGCCGAGTCCACTTCGACCGCAAACTGAACGGCCTTAAGGAACTTCGCGATGTCCAGCCGATTAGTACATCAGTTGAGGTTCGCTTTGAGGACGCGGCTGTTCCAAGTCTTAAGAAACAGGTTTCAAAAAAAGCCAGTGGTCATTAGTTCATGTGCATGAACAGTCACCGGTGACTTACTTTTGCTGCAAAAAAGCCCGCGAAATACGGGCCTTTTAATTATAGTAAATAACGCCTCTAGCCCCTAGTCGGCAAAGTAAAGAACTACGCTGCCATTTTCGCCAATGAGCGATTTTTTTTTACGCTAATTGGAGTGCCTGCTATGGTTGATCTCCATACTGCTTGGAGGTGACTATCATGCTTGACCCGAGCAGTGCTGCAGCGACCCTGAGCAATCATTCAGAAAAATTCTGCAAAGCAGGCATTCATCTCCACTAAAACAGACCCTTATCGGGTAAAAATTTCAATCTCTTTCTACACCGTATGTCGCGGATTTTGTAAAGCCATAAGTATGCGCATGCATTGCATATAGACATATCCGGTTTGCAGGTTATAGTATGCATATCTCTATGTTTCATCGGTCTTTTTAATCTTAAAAAGGAAATGGCAATGCAAAGATATGCAGATATAAATAATGACTCTGGGGTTGTTGGCTACGAGCTTTCAGCTACGTCCATAACTGTTTGGTTTGATGGTACAGCTAGACCATACACCTATAGTTACGGCACCGCTGGGCAGAACCATGTTGAAAAAATGAAACAACTTGCTCATTCTGGTGATGGGCTTAATGCGTACATAAATTACAATGTCAAGTTTAAATACGATCGATAGTCATCCGGATGAAGTAATCATAGGGGCTTAACATTTTATTCAAGCGACGGTTTGCCGTCGCTTGATTCATATTTGGAGTAGCTGCTTTCTCTTATAGTCATCGGCACTTTTGGCTAACTTCGGCTTTCGGAACTCGATCCTAGGCCGTTAAATAAGTGCAAAAAGCATCAGCAGGTGGAAGTGTTTTTAAGCTAACGTTCGCCCAGTGAAATTTTGATGATGTTTTGCTTAAGACCACTCGGCAATTTTTAGGGGCAACCTTGTATTCAAAAAAAATTCTTCCCGGATTTGCTCTTTTCTTAGTTCTTGTTTGTGGGAAGGTAAGTGCAAACGCGAATATTGACAAAATGACAACCTATGCTGTTCTTCTAGGTCGCGCAATAGGCTGTGGGGTCGAGGTCAAAAAGCCAATGGAGAGGGTTGGTGCTTGGATGGACAAGGTATTTCCACCTGGCTCAGAAGATCAGAAGGTTCTTCTTCCTATTTTTGTTCAGGGGTTGATGGACAATTCGAAAGCTCAAACTGAAGGACGAAGTCCAGATACGTGCAACCAAGTTCGAACATCAATTGGCAAAACTAAGTGGCCTTAAAAATCAAGGCGTTGGCAGTTACACCTATCGACTCAATGTCTGGAATTGGCCGTTCGGCTTCTGTCGGAAATTGACTTTGGATTCAACCGGTCACGACAAGAAACCTAGTCAGCCGTAACCGGTACAGGTGGTAAGTTCAACCGGAATACGCTCCAATCAGATTTCAACTTTTGTGCATGGTATGAGATCTGTGTGGGCAACGATTTTTCTCTGGGCACGAATGGTCAGTGTGGTCGACTAGGTGCCGCCTGCTTGTTTGTCGCCAAATTGAGCAGCGATATCCCGTGCAGTGTGACCAGTGATCATGGTGACCTATATCTTCATGCTCAAGGAGGGCAGAGAAGCACCGGTTGAACTCAAGCGGGCCGAGGCCCGCATTTCCATTCAAGTCAGTTGGTTGCAAAGCAGTACATCAACCCGGCGCTGCCGCTCTGTTTGAGTTGGTCCACGCTGCAACCGCGCGTGCCGTGCGATGAGTTCCAGGAGGCGTTGGCCACAGGGTCGGGGTTGGTGCCTTTGTGGTCGTGGTGACCCACGATGGCAGAGCCGCCATCGCTCTTCGTCCAGTTGCCGCAGGTGGTGTCTTTGCCGGGGTCTGGAACGGCCAGGGTGCCGTCAGGGCGCGAGCCGGTGAGGATGTCGTGGCGGTTGACCTCATCTCCGAAGCCCGAGACGACTTCGCCCTTCTCGGTCAGCGAGGTGTCTTTGCCGACCTTGGCATTGGCACTGTGCAGGTCGGCCACGCTGGTGGCAATGACCACGCCCTTGGCGTTGCGCCATGGGCCGTTGCCGATTCGGTCGCGCGCATTGACGGCGGGTTGCCCGTTCAGGGCCGCGTTGCTCAGGTAGGCGCGCCAGGTCTTGTTGCCTGCGCCCACGCTTGCGGCCAGTGATTGGCAGTAGCGGTCGGCACCGGCCAGGCCGCCCAGGTCGCCGCCTTTGCCGGGGTTGGTGCTGGTGATGAAGAAGCCCATGGGGTTGCCGCCCGATGCCCCCATGGCGCCGCAACCAACGATCAGGGCAGCAGCCGCAACGGCGGTGCTGGCGGAAAGAACCAAACGAAGGGACATAGGAGGCTCCAGAGCAATAGTGGAGCCAGCAGGCTAACGCAACGCTGTGCCAGCGGCAATATGAGGAATTCCGCGATTTGGGCCTGCCACAATGGCCTTTGCACAGAGAAAATACATGGCGGGCATTATCTGGAAATCCAGTTACAAGTAGATTGCCCGAAGTCGCCGGTTCGATGCCTGGAATATGGATTGACTAAAGCTAAAAAGTTAACGCGATTGAATGCGTTGTCTTTTTGTTGGGTCAACCTTTAGATGGTTCTGGGCCGGTACGTGCCTAGGCCGCGTTTTGCTTTAACGGCAAGAAACATTGCGCCAGCTGAATTTCCCGTCGTTAAAACTTTCCGTCCAGACTGCCATGGCGGGTGCTTTGCGCGAAGAGAAGGTGATTTGGTTGGGGATTTTGTCCCCCAGGGCGGCGGGTCTGCCTATACGGTCCAGCACCTTGACCCCGTATTGTTTGGCCTCATCGCTGTCCCAGGAGTCCAGAACCACGCAGTACGCGCTGGCAAAGTCATCCCACAGTTGATGCTGTTTGATCACGTAGCCGTGCAGACGCACGTATGCCCGGTTGGGATTTTTGCTCGTGAGGTTGGGTTTGTTCATGATCAAGACTCCTGCTTGCTTGAATTGATTCGGTGGAGATCGACCGATTGACATACTTTTGCAATCGCAACTTCTTTGTACCGAACTGTTTGTGTAACAAGCGTAGGGGTCTTGGCCGTGAGTAGATAGGGCTTAGGGGCCGCGCTGTAGGCTGTGTCAATTATTTGGCGGTAGCCAATGCTGCGGCGGCTTGCGCCGTGGGGTTGGGTGTGGGTTCGCCGATCTTGTGCAGGGTGTTGCGGTCGGTGTGGGCAAAGGGTTCGCTCTGGCCGGGGATGGTCAGCGTGGTTTCCTGCTCATACGACCAGGTGCCGTCTGCATTCTTGGTGACGGTGATGGTGTAAGCATCGGTTCTGAAGGCGTGCTCCAGAAACGGGTTGCTTGAGATGCCGTTGACGGTGGAGCCGCGCACGGCCTTGAGCGTGAATTGGGTGGCGTCGGCCGTGGTGTTGCCCGTGGCCATGGCGGTTTGTCCGCGCGGAATGGTCAGGGTCTGGATGATGTTGCCGGTGGCAGGCTCCCACAGCCAGTAGCCGACCTGGTCGTGATAGGTTTCCGGGTCATCGGGTTTGACGATGCGCGTGTGGTAACGCAGGCCGTAGAAGAGCTGGGGGCCGTTGGTTTGCGCATCGATGGGCTGGCACTCCATGTGCTCGATGAAGGCTTGCTTTTCCGGGCCGTCGGCCTTGGGGTTGATGTCTAGCCCGCGTTTGCCGGTCCAGATGCCGGCCATGCCGGTGAAGGGGCCGAGGTTGGCCAGGGTGTTCACATCGGGCTCGGGTTCGGTGTAAATGTCTTTGGGATAGTTTTCCATGGCGAGTAACGGGCTTTCACGTTGAGGTGGGGGAAGTACTTGCGCTGGAGAGTTTCTGCAGCACCCGATGCTGAACCCGGGGGGCGCACAACATTTTTATCACAGCAGGCGCTAGGCTTGTTTGCGCACCGTCACATGGGTGGCACGTTCGCCTTGTATGACTTCGGCGACCTCATAGCCCAGCGCTCGCATGTCCATGCCGTGCCATAGGTTTTCGCCGGCTCCCATCAGCACGGGCCGCACGGCCAAGTGCATCTCGTCAATCAGCCGCGCCTTCAGGAACTGCTGCACGGTAGCCACACCACCGCCGATGCGAATGTCGCGCTCGCCCGCTGCTTCCTTGGCTTGTGCCAGTGCAGAGGCCCTTCCGCCCGTGACGAAGTGAAAATCGGTGCCGCCTTTCATGGGCAGCAAGGGGCGGGGGTGGTGCGTGAGGACGAAGGTGGGCACGTGATAGGGCGGCTCGTCACCCCACCAGCCTTTCCAGCTTTCATCCGGCCAGGGGCCGCGTATGGGGCCGAACATGTTGCGCCCCAGAATCCAAGCGCCAATGTTCTCGAAGGCGCGCTCGGCCATCTGATTGTCCAGGCCCGTCTCGCCGGTCTGCGACCCCCCGTGCATGCGCTGAAAGACCTGGGTGGGGAAGAACCACTCCATCAGTGCTGACCCGCCGACGCCAAGCGGGTTCTGCAAATTCTGGTTGGGGCCGGCAGAGTAGCCGTCCAGCGAGATGCTGAAGCAGAGGACTTTGACTGTCATGGCGATAAACCTTTCAGACAAGAGAGCGACGATCGAGGGCGGCCGAGATCGGGCAGGTGCTCAGCTCCACCGGGATAGGCATTGAATGGCCAGCATTGAGGGGCTCAGTTTACTGAGCTTGCTGGCTCCGGGGGGCTGTTATTGGGGGCAGTCCAGCTGTCGATCATGTCGGCCCAGTCCTGCAGCATGGCTTTGCGCTGCTCGCGGTACTCGGCCTTGTTGTACACGGCGCGAACGCCTTTTTGCTCGTGGGCCAGGGTTTTCTCAATCCAGTCGGAGTTGTAGCCGGCTTCATGCAGGATGGTGGAGCCGGTACGGCGCATGTCGTGCGGGCCGAATTTTGCAAGCGTGTGGCCGTCTTTTTGCGCGTATTCCCAGCTTAGCGTCATGACGCGGTTGAGCGTTGCCGCACTCATGGGCTTGTGGATCTCGTAGCGGCTGGGGAAGACATAGTCCGAGCTGCCGGCAAACATCTTGAGCGCGGCTAGCAGGTCCATGGCCTGCTGCGCCAGAAAGACGATATGCGGGCGGCGGGCCTTCATTCTGGCTGCAGGGATGGTGAGCGTGCCCTCGGTGAAGTTCACATCTGCCCATTTGGCGTTGGTGAGCTCTCCCTTGCGCAGCAGGGTGAGCAGCAGCAGTTTGCAAGCCGCGCGAATGCTGGGCGTGGTGCCGACTTTCTCAAGATTTTGGTAAAAAATCCTGATTTCCTCTTTGGTCAGGGCGCGGTCTTTGGGCTCGAACGTGGCAATGGTGTTGGGCGCGACTTCTTCGGCGGGGTTGCCGACCTTTTGCCCGCGCTCGATGGCGTAGCGGAACACCAGCAAAACAATCTCGCGGGCGTGAATGGCGGTAGCCGGTGCGCCGCGGGCCACGATGGCATTGGCCATGCTGCGCACGTCTTCACCCGAGATCTCGCGCAGCTGGAGTTTGCCAAAGCGTGTCTTCAGGTCGCGCTCGTAGACCGAGCGGCGCATGTCGCGGGTGCTGTCGGCCATCTTGTGGCCTTTGAGCCATTTGACGGCCCATTCGGAAAAGGTGCCGGCCGACACTTCGCGCGCCCGGGTGCGAATCTTCTCGCGTGCCGGGCTCACGCCCTCTTGGACCAGCTTCTTGGCAAGCAGCTGTTTGGCGCGTGCCTCGGCAAGCGTGATTCCGCCGATACCATACGCGCCGATCGTGAGCGTTTCCTGGCGGTTGTTGATCTTGTAGTTGTAGCGAAAACTTATTGTGCCGCTTGGGGTTACGGCCACATAGAGGCCGTCGCGGTCGGTGATTTTGTAGAGCTTGCCGGTGGCTTTGAGTGAGCGGATTTTGGTATCAGTGAGCATGGATTGGCCTCTTTTCATGCAGCCGATACCATGCGCAAAAAAGTGCATTTTTAGGCATGGTATCTTCATTGAAATCAATGACTTAGATGAATTTCATACCATGCACCCCTAGCGGAGCGCTCGCATGGTATCGGTGAGGCGGATGGTATGAGGCCAGGGCCGTACCATGCAAAGTACCAATAAAACCCCCCGGCTTCACGCGACCGGCTAGTTCCGAATAGCACCCAACCAAAATGAAAAAAGCCCGCGAAATCGCGGGCTTACATGAGAAATAAGTCTAAAGGCTACATGTCAGGACATGACGCCTTTTTATTCCCACTCGATGGTTGCCGGCGGCTTGGTGCTCACGTCGTAGGTCACGCGGTTGATGCCGCGCACTTCGTTGATGATGCGGCCGGAGACCTTCTTGAGCAGGCCGTAAGGCAGCTCTGCCCAGTCGGCAGTCATGAAGTCGCTGGTCTGCACGGCGCGCAAGGCCACCACGTAGTCATAGGTACGGCCGTCGCCCATCACGCCCACGCTCTTGACGGGCAGGAAGACGGTGAAAGCCTGGCTGGTCAGGTCGTACCAGCTCTTGCCGGTAGCTTCGTCGATCCAGTTGTTCAGCTCTTCGATGAAGATGGCATCGGCGCGGCGCAGCAGGTCGGCGTATTCCTTCTTCACTTCACCCAGAATGCGCACGCCCAGGCCCGGGCCGGGGAAGGGGTGGCGATACACCATGCCGCGTGGCAGGCCCAGCGCCACACCCAGTTCGCGCACTTCGTCCTTGAACAGGTCGCGCAGAGGCTCCAGCAGCTTCAGGCCCAGTTGCTCAGGCAAGCCGCCCACGTTGTGGTGGCTCTTGATGGTGACGGCCTTCTTGCTCTTGGCGCCGCCGGATTCGATCACATCGGGGTAGATCGTGCCCTGGGCCAGGAAGGTTGCGCCCTTGCTGCCTGCATTGGCGGCCTTGAGCTTGGAGGCTTCAGCCTTGAACACATCGACAAACAGGCCGCCGATGATCTTGCGCTTGGCTTCGGGTTCGGAAACGCCGGCCAGCTTGCCCAGGAACAGGTCGGAGGCGTCAACGCGAATCACCTTGGCGTGCAGCTTGCCTTCGAACATTTCCATGACCGCATCGCCTTCGTTCAGGCGCAGCAGGCCGTGATCGACAAAGACGCAGGTCAGCTGATCGCCAATGGCGCGGTGGATCAGGGCGGCAGCCACGGACGAATCCACGCCACCGGACAGGCCCAGAATGACTTCTTCGTCGCCGACTTGCTCGCGGATCTTGGCCACGGCTTCGGCGATGTAGTCGCCCATGATCCAGTCGGCTTGCGTGCCGCAGATGTCGAGCACAAAGCGGTTCAGCAGCGCCTGGCCTTGCACGGTGTGCGTGACTTCGGGGTGGAACTGCACGGCGTAGTAGCGGCGGGCTTCGTCGGCCATACCGGCAATGGGGCAGCTGGGGGTGGAGGCCATAATCTTGAAGCCCGGTGGCAGCTCGGTGACCTTGTCGCCGTGGCTCATCCAGACCTTGAGCATGCCGTGGCCTTCGGGGGTCACGAAGTCTTCAATGCCCTTGAGCAGTTCGGTGTGGCCATGGGCGCGCACTTCGGCGTAGCCGAATTCGCGGCTGTTGCTGCCTTCCACCTTGCCGCCCAGCTGGGTGGCCATGGTCTGCATGCCGTAGCAAATGCCCAGCACGGGCAGGCCCAGCTCGAACACAGCGTCGGGGGCGCGGTCGTCCACTTCGTAGACGCTGGCGTGGCTGCCCGACAGGATGATGCCCTTGAGCTTGCCGTCGGCGGCAAATTCGCGCACCCAGTCGCTGCTCACATCGCAGGGGTGGACTTCGCAGTAAACATGGGCTTCGCGCACGCGGCGAGCGATGAGCTGGGTGACTTGGGAGCCAAAGTCAAGAATGAGGATCTTGTCGTGTTGCATGGTTATCAAGGGCAAGAGGGTGGCAAAAGGGGTTAGAAATCTTCGGGTGCCAGTAGCTTGATGCCGCTTTTGCGGGCGGCAGCGATCTGGGCACTATCGAATGTGGCCAGTGGCAGGCGCAGCGACTGCGCCAGCCACAGATAGGCGGCGTCATAGGTGGGCAGGCCTGTGTCCAGCGCCACATCCAGCACCGCCTTGTGTTGGGCCGGTGCCAGATCGTGCAGTTCCACGCGGTGGCGAATGGCTTCCAGCACACCCCACAGGCCTTCCACCGAGCTGTGCGGGATGCGCCCATTATTCACACCCGAGGCAATCAGGTTGCCGCATTCCCACTGCCAGAGATTGGGGGCTTGCGGATCGACCTCGTGGCGGCGGATCCGGGTGTAGAGGCGCTGGGTATGTGCGCTGGCGTTGTCCGGCAGCAGCCAGGCGGCGGTGACGGAGGCGTCAAGGATGAAGGCCGTCATGCTTGACTCCGGCCCGTCTGGCGTAGATTTGCTACGCAATCCGTAGCGGACTGCGCACGAATGGTGTGCTGCAAGGCCTGAATTTGTTCCAATTCCCGGGCAATCTGTTCATCGGTGATCACCGGCCGGCGTCGCACGGGCAGCATGCGCACGACTTCCTTGCCGTGGCGCGTGATACGCACTTCCTCGCCTTGTTCGACCAGTTCGATCAGGGCGGAGAAACGGGTCTTGGCTTCGTAGATACCGACGGATTGCATGGGGTAGAAATAGAAAAATCTGGCCTGTCGCTTGAATCAGACCAGATTTTAACACTCTGATCAGAATTGGAAATTCCGATCAGAAAACTGTGGGTAAAGGGGAGCGCCGCGTCAGTGCAAGGTAGTGCGGGGTAACGTCTAACAGGTATGTAGTCAGCAGTAAGGGGCTGATTGGTCAGGTGGTTTTAGCACCAGCGTTGCCCGCCACGCTTTACATGAGAGACCAGCTTGTTTTCAACCTCCTGGTCTCACCGAGGTCTTTGCACTCGCCCGTGACGCTCCGAAACCGGATCTTAGTCGATGTCGATCTGCCAATTGGCGGCTTGAATCGTCACGTTGACTTCACGAATTTTGCGCGACAAGTCATCGGCCTGCTTTTGCAAGCCGGCGACATCGATTTGAGGAATCCATTTGATTTCGCGCTGGCTGTAGCGATCCACATCCTTGTGCGTTGCTGCAATGGTGGCGATCAACAGCGAGTGATGGGCAATCAAGGTGTCGCGCTGCGCCAATATATCGGCGAGCAGGCGGCCGCCTGCCAGTCGGGTGGATTCGTTGGCGGCGTTGATGGTGCGCACCAGTTTTTGCTGCTCTTCAAGCGCCGAGGTTGCTTCGGCCAGCAAGTCTGCGATTTTTTCCTTGGGCGTTTCGCCCTCTTGCACGATGGCGTTGCGGTTGATGCGTTCGCGCAGCGATGCCAGCTTTTTCTTCAGATCGGCTCTGAGCAACAAGGCTTCGGCAAGTTTCATGAGGACTCCTGAAAAAAGAATAGCAGGGTAGGCAATGCCGACCCTGCTATGGCTTGTCAAGCGATCAATCAGTCGGCGCGGTAGTTAGGCGCTTCCTTGGTGATCTGCACGTCATGCACGTGAGATTCGCGGATGCCGGCGGCCGTGATTTCCACGAACTCGGCTTTTTCGCCCATCTCGGCAATCGTGGCGCAACCGCAGTAGCCCATGGAGGCGCGCACGCCGCCGGCCATTTGGTAGACGATGGAAACCATGGAGCCCTTGTAAGGCACGCGGCCTTCAATGCCTTCGGGAACCAGCTTGTCGGCATTGGGATTACCGGTGGAGGATTCCTGGAAGTAGCGGTCGGCCGAGCCTTGCTGCATGGCACCGATGGAGCCCATGCCGCGGTAGCTCTTGTAGGAGCGGCCTTGGTACAGAATCACTTCGCCAGGCGCTTCTTCGGTGCCGGCAAACATGCCGCCCATCATGATGGTGGAAGCACCAGCGGCCAGAGCCTTGGAGATATCGCCGGAGAAACGGATGCCGCCGTCGCCGATCAAAGGCACGCCTGTGCCCTTCAAGGCCTGGGCCACGTTATCGATGGCCATGATCTGGGGCACGCCCACGCCGGCCACGATGCGGGTGGTACAGATGGAGCCAGGGCCGATACCGACCTTGACCGCATCGGCGCCGGCTTCAACCAGGGCCAGAGCGGCTGCGCCGGTGGCAATGTTGCCGCCGATCACGTCCACTTGAGGATAGTTTTGCTTGACCCAGCGCACGCGGTCGATCACGCCCTTGCTGTGGCCGTGGGCCGTGTCAACTACCAGTGCATCCACGCCGGCCTTGACCAGCAGGTCCACGCGCTCTTCTGTGCCAGCACCCACGCCGACGGCAGCAGCCACGCGCAGGCGGCCGGCCGCATCGCGCGCAGCATTGGGGAAGGTGGTTTGCTTGTTGATGTCCTTGACGGTGATCAGGCCCTTGAGTTCAAAGGCGTCGTTCACCACCAGAATGCGTTCCAGTTTGTGCTTGTTCAGCAGGGCCTTGGCTTCAGCGGGTGTGGTGCCGTCTTTTTCATTGACGGTGATCAGCTTCTCGCGCGGCGTCATGATCTGGCGGACCTTGACGTCGTAGCGAGTCTCGAAGCGCACATCGCGGCTGGTCACGATACCGATGACCTTGCCGCCATCGCACACGGGAAAGCCCGAGATACCGCGCTCTTCGGACAGCTGCAATACTTGCAGTACCGTGTGCTCGGGGGTGATGACCACGGGGTCGTGCACCACACCGGATTCGTGGCGCTTGACCTTGGACACTTCAGCGGCTTGTTGTTCGGCTGTCATGTTCTTGTGGATCACGCCGATACCGCCTTCTTGCGCAATGGCGATGGCCAGGCGAGCCTCTGTCACAGTGTCCATGGCAGCGGACACCAGCGGCAGATTCAAGCGAATATTGCGAGTGAATTGGGTGGCGAGGGAAACGTCCTTGGGCAGGACTTCGGAGTAGGCGGGAACGAGCAGGACGTCGTCAAAGGTCAGTGCTTTTCCGAGAAGGCGCATGTGAAGGCTCCAAAAGAAAGATTGTAGCTGCGACTTGGCTCACAATGTGGGCGTAGGCCAGAGATCCCCCACGGTCAAACCCATTTTTCGCGTACCGCTTTCGCACCCATGCAAATTACCAAGCTTTTCTTGATTGCCGCCATTGCAGCCAGCGCGATCCCCGCCATGGCCCAATGGCAGTGGATTGATGCCCGTGGGCAAAAAGTGTTCAGCGACCGAGCACCTCCGGTAGATATTCCCGCGAAAAACATTCTGCGCCAGCCGGGTGGCTCGGTGACGCCGCGGGCCGCAGAGGCCGCGTCCAGCGAAGGACCGGCGGCGCCCAAGGTAGCCGAAAAATCGGCCGAGTCTGGAGTGGACAAAGGCCTGGAGGAGCAAAAGCGCAAGCAGGAGCAGCAAGAGGCTGAAAAAGCCCGTGTGGAGCAGGTCAAGCGCGACAAAGCTCGCCAGGAGAACTGCAGCCGTGCCAAGCAGGTCAAGACGACGTTGACTTCGGGGCAATTGCTGTCTCACGTCAATGCCAAGGGCGAACGCAGCTTTATGGATGACAGTGCGCGCGAGGCCGAGCTCAAGCGCGCGGACGCGGTCATCGCGGCCGAATGCGGGCCGTTGCAGCCAACGCAGTGAGGCGTTGATAGCGGCGCGAGCCGCTCTTCAAAGCCTGCTTCGAATCACCAAAGCGTGATGCAGGAAAACCAAAGCGCCATAGAAATGGCGCTTTTTTGTTTTCTGGCGGGGCGTGCTCCCGTGACCGAGCTCAGTAGCCGGCTTTGGCGCCGGGCCGCTGGCGCTTGAACAGGCCGGCACCGCGTGCGCCCTGGCGGGCAAAGCGTTCGCGTCGGGCGATCTTGGGGTCTACCGTCAGCGGGCGGTACAGCTCCACACGGTCGCCATCCTTCAGGAAATGCTCTGGTTTTGTGAGCTTTCCCCAGATGCCTATAAAGGGCGGCAGACCTTTTTCGTCTGTAAAACCCAGGGCCGAGAGACCCCCGGCCGTTTGCAGCGCATCGGCGACAGTTGCGCCGGGAGCAAGCTCCATTTCCTGCTCGTGCACCTGGCCGGCGGCAGCCGAATAGCTGAGGGTGATGTGAAGCGCAGTCATGGCGTTCAGCCGTACACCTGTTCGGCACGCTTGATGAAGGCATCGACCATGGAGCTGGCAATGCGGTCGAACACCGGGCCGATCACGGCGGCCAGCGCTGCGCTTTCAAAGCCGTAGTCCAGTTGCAGCTCAATACGGCAGGCGCGCTGCTTGCCATCGCCTACGGGGTGAAAGCGCCAGTGCCCTTCCAGGCGCGAGAACGGGCCCTTGATCAGGCGGATGCTGACCTGCTTGCCGCCGTTTTCCATTTCGCTATGGGTGTTGCGGGTCACGAAAGATTTTTTCAGACCGCCGAACGTCATGCCGACTTCGGCTGTCATGCCGCTTGCGTCCTGCTCCAACACCTTGGTCTGATCGCACCAGGGCAGGAACTCGCTATAGCGAGCCACGTCCGTCACGAGAGCAAACATTTCTGCGGGGCTATACCAGATGAGGACGGACTTGTTGACGTTTTTCATGGGCAAAGAGTTGTCGGCATGGGGTGGATGCAAGGGCTTAAGCAAGCGCTTTGCACCCAAGGCCGTCATGCGAAACTAAAATCTCGCACTGAGGCGAGACGGTAACCCTGTATTGTAGGGAGAGCTTTGACCCCGGGCTCGCGCCCAACCGAATACTCCATGGCCAAGACACAAGAAACATCGTCGCGCATTGCCGACAATAAAAAAGCTGCATTCAACTATTTCTTCGAGGAACGCTACGAGGCAGGCGTGGTGCTGCACGGCTGGGAGGTCAAGGCCTTGCGCAGCGGCAAGGTGCAGCTGACAGACGGCTATGTGCTCATCAAGGATGGCGAGCTGTACCTGATGGGCTGCCAGATCAATCCTTTGAAGACGGCGTCCACCCACGTCAGCCCCGATGCGGCACGCATCAAGAAGCTGCTGATGAAAAAGGACGAGATCAAGCGTCTGGTGGGCAAGGTCGAACAAAAAGGCTACACCCTGGTGCCCATCAATCTGCACTGGAAGAATGGCTACGTGAAGTGCGACATCGCCCTGGCCAAGGGCAAGGCCGAGCATGACAAGCGCGACGTGATCAAGGATCGCGAAGGCAAGCGCGAGGTAGAGCGCGTCATGAAAGGCCGCAACCGCTGACCGGCTACTGCGGCTGGGGGCTGACATGGTTTTGACATACGCCAGCACTAAGCTGGGCTGCAGCACAACGCTTCAGTCCAAGGAGAGTCACCATGGGTACCTGGTCGCACGGCAATTTCGACAATGACGCGGCGCTTGACTGGCTGATCGACATCACCACGCAGCTGCTCGATGAAATTAGCGAGGCCATGGATGCGCCCCAATCGCTGCAGGCCGACGCGCTGGACGCCGATCTGGTGCCCTGCAAGATCGAGCTGCTGTGCACCATGGCCGAGAGCGGTATGGCACCCATCTGGCCATCGGCTCAGACGCTGCTGGATTGGAAAAGCGTGTACCTGAAGGCATGGGATGACAGCATTGACGCGCTGCAGCCCGATGCGCTCTACCAGCGTGACCGGCGTGCCACGCTGGTGGAAACCTTTGATCGCATGATCGACCTGGCGCGCAGCGACCAGGAACAGGAGAGCGAGTTCGAAAACGAGGAGTAGCGCCTCGCTCAGACAAGCGCTTCAGGGGTTTTCGCCGTATTTGCTCTTGAAGTCGAATTCCAGCCGTTCGCAATCTTCCTTGGAGTGAAACTCCTGGGTTTTGCGCTCGGTCTCGGGTTTGCCTATCTGCTTCCAGCAGATCTTGATGGCTTCGCTGTCAACCCAGCGCTGTTTGCTCTGCGGATCGTCCATCAGCGTGCCAATCAGCATGAGTGCCGCAAAAATGACCACCGGCAGGCCGATCAGCCAGGGCACCAGGCGGCTTTTGCGTGGCGGCTGCGCAAGGGAAGAAGTGGTGCTCGATGTGGTTGGTGAGCGGTCTGTGTTCTGAGGCATGGGCCGATTATCCGCATGCTGGCAGGGACTGCATTAATCCAGGTCAGAGTAGGGCGCATGCTGCACACAGTGCAGCGCCGCGCGGGGCTGTATGGGCAAACCTATAATGTTTGGCTGATTTGCCTTGCGTGCAGCGCCCTGTCCTGGCGCAGGGTCAAAGCCAAGCCGTACCTACCGTGGGTGCTGCGTTGTGCACCTTCATTCCAAACACCATGAGTACACCCACTTTTTCTGTTGCGGACATCCGCAAGACCTTCCTGGAGTTCTACGCTTCCAAGGGCCACACGGTTGTGGCCTCCAGCTCCTTGGTTCCGGGCAACGATCCCACGCTGATGTTCACCAACTCCGGCATGGTGCAGTTCAAGGATGTGTTTCTGGGCACGGACAAGCGTTCCTACAACCGTGCCACCTCGGTGCAGGCCTGCCTGCGTGCTGGCGGCAAGCACAACGATCTGGAAAACGTGGGCTACACCGCCCGCCATCACACCTTCTTCGAGATGCTGGGCAACTGGTCCTTCGGCGACTACTTCAAGAAGGAGTCCATCGAATGGGGCTGGGAGCTGCTGACCAAGGTCTTCGGCCTGCCTGCTGAAAAGCTGCTGGCCACCGTCTATCACGAAGATGACGAAGCCTATGACATCTGGAAGAACGTCATCGGTTTGCCGGCCGAACGCATCATTCGCATCGGCGACAACAAGGGCGGCAAGTACAAGAGCGACAACTTCTGGATGATGGCCGACACCGGCCCTTGCGGCCCCTGCTCGGAAATCTTCTACGACCACGGTGCTCACATTCCTGGCGGCCCTCCCGGTAGCCCTGACGAAGATGGCGACCGCTTCATCGAGATCTGGAACCACGTGTTCATGCAGTTCGACATGAAGGAAGACGGCTCCGTGGTGAACCTGCCCGCACCCTGCGTGGATACCGGCATGGGTCTGGAGCGCCTGGCTGCCATCTTGCAGCATGTGCACAGCAACTACGAGATCGACCTGTTCCAGGCGCTGATCAAGGCGGCTGCCCGCGAAACGCATATCGACGATGTGAACACGCCTTCGCTCAAGGTGATTGCCGACCACATTCGCGCCACTTCCTTCCTGGTGTCGGACGGCGTGATTCCTTCCAACGAAGGTCGCGGCTATGTGCAGCGCCGCATCATCCGCCGCGCCATCCGCCACGGTTACAAGCTGGGCCAGAAGACGCCGTTCTTCCACAAGCTGGTGGCCGATCTGGTGGTGCAAATGGGCGATGCCTACCCCAAGCTCAAGGAGCAGGAAGCGCATATCACCAGCGTGCTCAAGGCCGAAGAAGAGCGCTTCTTCGAGACCCTGGCCAACGGCATGGAAATTCTGGACAGCGCGCTGGCTGGCGACGTCAAGGTGCTGCCTGGCGAAGTGGCCTTCAAGCTGCACGACACCTATGGCTTCCCGCTGGACCTGTCCAACGACGTGGCCCGTGAGCGTGGCGTGACCGTGGACGAAGCCGGTTTCAAGGCGGCCATGGAACACCAAAAGAGCACGGCCCGCGCCGCCGGCAAGTTCAAGATGGACCGCGCCCTGGAATACACGGGTGATGCCAACACTTTCGTCGGCTACGACAAGCTGGCGGAAGATGCAAAAATCGTAGCGCTTTACGCAGACGGTGTTTCGGTTCCAGAGCTGAAAGCGGGTCAAAGCGGCGTCGTGGTGCTGGATGCCACTCCTTTTTATGCAGAGTCCGGCGGTCAGGTCGGCGATCAGGGCGTGATCTCGGCCGGCGCAGTGCGCTTTGCCGTGGAAGACACGCTCAAGATCAAGGCCGATGTGTTCGGTCACCACGGCGTGCTGGAATCGGGCTCGCTCAAAGTGGGCGATGCGGTGCAAGCCCTGGTGAACACCGAAGTGCGTGCCGCCGTGATGCGCAACCACTCGGTCACCCACATCATGCACAAGGCCTTGCGCGAAGTGCTGGGCGGCCATGTGCAGCAAAAAGGCTCGCTGGTCAATGCCGAGCGCACACGTTTTGACTTTGCGCACAATGCTCCCGTGACGGCCGAGCAGATCCGCGACATCGAGCAGCGCGTGAACGCCGAAATTCTGGCCAACACCAGCACGGCAGCCCGCGTGATGGACATCGAAAGCGCCCAGAAGACCGGCGCCATGATGCTGTTCGGCGAAAAGTACGGCGAAACCGTGCGCGTGCTCGACATAGGCTCCAGCCGCGAACTGTGCGGCGGCACCCATGTGCAGCGCACCGGCGATATCGGCCTGTTCAAGGTGGTGGGTGAATCCGGCGTGGCTGCAGGCGTGCGCCGTATCGAAGGCGTGACCGGCATCAATGCCCTGGCCTATCTGCAGTCGCTGGAATCCACCGTGGATCAGGCCGCTGCCGCCTTCAAGGCACCGGCTGCCGAGCTGACCAACCGCATCGGCGGTGCGCTCGATCAGATCAAGGCGCTGGAAAAGGAAATCGCTGCGCTCAAGGGCAAGCTGGCTTCCAGCCAGGGCGATGAGTTGGCCACGCAGGCTGCCGAGATCAACGGCGTGAAGGTGCTGGCTGCCAAGCTCGATGGCGCCGATGCCAAGACCCTGCGCGAGACCATGGACAAGCTCAAGGACAAGCTGGGTGCAGCTGTCATCGTGCTGGCGGCAGTGGACGGCGACAAGGTGCAGCTGGCTGCTGGCGTGACCAAGGCCGAGACGGCCAAGGTCAAGGCCGGCGAGCTGGTGAACTTTGTGGCCCAGCAAGTGGGCGGCAAGGGCGGCGGCAAGCCCGATATGGCCATGGCCGGCGGCACGGATGCGGCGTCCGTGCCTGCGGCCCTGGCTTCGGTGCAGGCCTGGGTGAGCGAACGCCTGTAAAGCGTCACTTCGACGTCTGACGGCGTCAATTCAGTCAAACACCCCGGCAAGTCCGGGGTGTTTTGTTAGGATGGGTGGTTTTTAGCGGCTCGCAGCCTGCGGGATCGTTCTCCGGAGCAGATAACTTCAATTCGTCGGCATATCCCATGGCGCTTTGGCTGGCGCTGCTTGTTCGTCTGGCGCGGCTTATGTGCCGCAGTGCCGGCGTATTTGCTTTTTTGTTGCTGCTCTCGTTTCAGGCGGCGGCGCAAAGCGTGGTCTTCATCAATCCGGGGCGTAGCGATGAAACCTTTTGGCGCAACGCTGCCGAAGCCATGGAAGGTGCGGCGCGCAGCCTGCACATGACGCTGGAGGTGCGCTATGCAGAGCGCAACCCTTTGCAGGCGATTGCGATTGCGCGCGATGTGGCCGCCAGGGCCGAGCGGCCGCGCTTTGTGGTGTTTGTGAACGAAAACAGCGTCGCTCCCGAGATTCTGAAAGCGTTGGAGGTTGCAGGCATTGACAGCTTTGTGGCCTTCAGCGGAATTCAGCAAATCCAGCGTGCCCAGGTGGGCCAGCCTCGCGAAAAATTCAAGCACTGGCTGGGCAGTCTGGAGCCCCGGGCTGTGGATGCCGGCTATATGACGGCCAAGGCCTTGATTGAAACGGCCCGGGCCTCGCGTTCAGCCCAGGCGCAGGACGGCAGGCTGCAACTGTTGGCCATTGGCGGAGATCGATCCACGCTGAGCTCGATGGCCAGGAACGCCGGCATGCGCAAGGCGGTGGCCGAGGATGGTGATGTCATCCTGGTGCAGGAGGTCAACGGCGAATGGCGCAGGGACAAGGCTGCCGAGCAGATGCGCGTGCTGGCGCAGCGCTATCCCGAAGCGCGCCTGGTCTGGACTGGCAATGACGAAATGGCGTTGGGTGCCATGCAGGCCTGGCGGGCGCGTGGCGGCATACCGGGAAGAGATGGTTTTTTCAGCACTGTCAACACCTCGCCGGCAGCTTTCGCTGCCTTGCGCAGCGGTGAACTCAGCGTGCTGGCGGGCGGGCATTTCATGGCCGGAGCCTGGGCTTTGGTGATGTTGTACGACTACGCCCATGGCAAGGACTTTCGCTCCGAGGGGCTGGAGTTGGAGCGGCGGATGTTTGTGCTGTTCGACCCGCCCCTGATCGAACGCTTTGAGCAACGCTTCGGTGCGTCCGGTAAGCCTCTGGATTTTGGCAAGTTCAGCAAGGTCTTGAATACCGGCGTCAAGCACTACCGCTTTGAGATAGAGGCGCTGCTGCGCTAGGCGTGGCACGCCACAGGATACGGACAGGCCATGACACGTTTTCGATCGATTGCTACCTTGCTGATCTCGCGCATCGTGTGGCTGGCCTTGATTTGCATGAGTGTTTTCGTGGGCGCTCTGGCCTGGTGGGAGTACCGCGCGGGCCAGCAAAGCTTCAGGCTGGATATGCGCCAGCATGCCCGCAGCAGCCAGCTGCAGCTGTCCAGTGCTCTGTGGGATATAGAGCCGCAGATCGTGCGCCAGCGAGTGGCCTGGCTGGCCAGTCTGCCGCAGGTGGGCTATGTGCGTGTGCGTTCGGCGACCACGGGGGAGGTGTTTGAAGCGGGCGATATGGATGCCGCCGATGCGAACGAACGCGAACCGCGTATCAAGCTCGATATTCCGGTGCCCGGGCAGACCGAGGATGGGGTCCAGGTGGGGCTGCCCTTGGGCGTGCTGGGCACGCTGGAAATCTGGGAGAGCCGCAGCCACTATGCCCAGCTGATGCGCAATTCCATTTTTGGAGTGGTGCTGGGTTATGTGTTGTTTACGATACTGGTCTGTGCGGTGGTGGCCATTGTGATGCGCCGGCAGTTGCGCGACCCCTTGCGCCAGATTTCTCACTTTGCCCGGTCGCTGCGGCCCAACGAGCTGTCGCGGCCTCTGGTGCTGCAGCGCCCCCAGCGCAACAGCTTTGACGAAATCGATCTGGTGGCCAGCGGTTTTGCCCAGCTGCAAAAAGCGCTGCAAAGCCATATTGCCGATCTGGACAGTCTGGTAGCCGAGCGCACTGCTCAGTTGCAGCTGATGGTGGAAGAGGTCAAGCGCCTGTCGTTGACCGACGTGCTGACGGGTTGCTACAACCGGCGGGCTCTGGACGAGCGCCTGGCCACCGAGATCGAGCGCAGCAAGCGCTATGGGCGCGCGCTGAGCGTGGTGTTCATGGATCTGGACCACTTCAAACGCATCAACGATGAATACGGGCATGTCACCGGCGATGCCGTGCTGCGCGAGGTGGCACTGCGCTGCCAGGGTCAGCTGCGCTCCCATGTGGACTGGATGGCTCGCTATGGTGGGGAGGAGTTTTTGCTGGTACTGCCGGAATGTGCAACGCAGGACGCCTGGCAACTGGCCGAGCGCCTGCTTGGCGAGATTCGAGGCACGGCCTTGAATCTGGACGGTCTTCACATCAGCGTCACGGCCAGCTTTGGTGTGGCCGAGTTGCAGAGCGGCGAGAGCATGGAGGCCTTGCTCGAGCGCGCCGATGCCGCCATGTACCAGGCCAAGCACAGCGGCAGAGCCCGTGTGTGCCTGGCGAAGCCCCAGGTCGGGGGCGGGGATATGGGCCAGGCATAAAAAAGCCGCCCAGTTGAAGTGGGCGGCGCGGTGTCTGCTATCTAAAAAATAGCAAATGACCAGTGGTTCAGGCCTTGCGTGTGAACACCAGATCCCACACTCCGTGGCCCAGGCGCAGGCCGCGGTTTTCAAACTTGGTCAGCGGGCGGTAGTCGGGCTTGGGTGCATAGGCCTCGGCCGTGTTTTGCAGCGTGGGCTCGGCATTCAGCACTTCCAGCATCTGCTGGGCATAGGGCTCCCAGTCCGTTGCGCAGTGGATATAGCCACCGGGCTTGATGCGGGCGGCCAGCTTGGCGATCAGCGGGCTTTGAATCAGGCGGCGCTTGTTGTGCTTTTTCTTGTGCCAGGGATCGGGGAAGAAGATGTGCACGCCGTCAATCGAAGCTTCGGGCAGCATGTTGTCAATGACTTCCACGGCATCGTGCTGCAGGATGCGGATGTTCTCGATCTCCTGCTCGCCTATGCGCTTGAGCAGCGCGCCCACGCCAGGTTCGTGCACTTCGCAGCACAGGAAGTTGTCGTCGGGGCGTACACGGGCGATATGTGCCGTGGCCTCGCCCATGCCAAAGCCGATTTCCAGAATCAGCGCACCGCCGCGGCCGTAGGCTGCAGGGGCGTCGATGGGGGCCTTGTGGTATTGCAGCAAAAAGCGCGGGCCCAGCTCTTCAAAAGCCTTGGCCTGACCGGTGGTCGTACGGCCGGCACGGCGCACATAGCTCTTGATGGTCTTGGGGTAGGCCACGCCTTCGGGGGCTTGGCCTGCCGGTGCAGATTCGGGGGCAGACTCGATGGCAGCGGTGGCTGCAGCGTCGAGTGGCTCGGTGTTCGGTGTGGAGTTAGAGGAAGTCACAGGGCTGTATTGTAGATTTCACGCCAGCAGCCCACCCAGAAGTGCAAGGCCAAAGGCAAAGCCGTGTCGGGGCTTTCGGCCGGCAGCTTGGCAGCTTGGGGCGGTTGTGGCAGGGACAGCTGGCTGGCGGCTTCACACAAGGCCGCCAGCGCCGCCTGAGCGCTGCTGACATCCACCGCTGGCGCGCCATGCTGTTTGGAGAGCTTTTCGCCGCCGGCCATCAACACCAGGGGTGTGTGCAGATAGCGCGGCTGGGCCAGACCCAGTGCCGCTTGCAGCAGCATCTGGCGTGGCGTGTTGTCCGTCAGGTCCTGGCCGCGCACCACATGGGTGATGGCTTGATCGCCATCGTCCACCACTACGGCCAGCTGGTAGGCCCAGAGCCCGTCGGCGCGGCGCAGCACAAAATCGCCCACGCTGGCCGCCACATCCTGCTGCTGGACTCCCAGGCGTCGGTCTTGCCAATGAAGCACCGGGCGTGATGGCTCCAGTTGATAGTTTGCTATTAACTGGGTAGCATCATGCGATTGATCCACTTGGGCTGAAGGCGGATTTGATTGAAGTTCCTGCACCAGACGCTCCAGCGCAAAGCGCCAGGCACGTGCCGGTTTGCCCTGCAGGCCTTGGCGGCAGGTGCCTGGGTAGGGGCGCTCCACATGGCGTTCATGCACCAGGCCCATGCTCTGCCAGGCCGCTTCAATTTCCTTGCGCGTGCAGCCGCAGGGGTAGGCCAGTTGCCGGGCCATGAGCTGCTCCAGCGCGTTTTGATACAGGGCTTGGCGTCGGGACTGCCAGAGCACGGGCCCGTCAGAGTGCAGGCCGCAGGCAGCGAGCTGGTGCAGGATATGCAGATCTGCGCCGGGCTGGCAGCGCGGTGGGTCTATGTCCTCGATGCGCACCAGCCACCGGCCGCCATGGGCACGGGCATCCAGCCAACTGGCCAGGGCCGCGACCAGGGAGCCCGCATGCAGAGGCCCGGTGGGCGAGGGGGCAAAGCGGCCGATGTAGGAGTTGGAGCCTACGGAGAGGCCGTTTGAGATGGAGGAGGAAGAAAAGGCGCTGACCACAGACATGAGGGCGCCAGTTTACGCGCAGGCTGCAGGGCGTGCAGCCTGGCGTAGATGTGCCATCAGGTCAGCGCCAGTGCCATTTCAAGGCCGGAGACAAAAGCGTCTTCCACACGGCGGCCAATACACCAGTCGCCGCACAGGCCCAGGCCCGTGGAAGGGTCGTGCACATGGCTCTTGCCCAGCGGGGTCAGCGTCTGAGCTTGCGGCCACAGATAAACACTGGCATGGCGCGGGGCGACGCGGATGCCGGTGATTTCGCCAAAGCCTTTTTGCAGCTTGGTCAGCACGCGGGCGGCATCGTCGCTGCGGTGCTCCTGCGACCACTGCGGGTTGGCGTGCACCGTCCAGCGCTCGGTCTGGGCGCGGCCGGGTTTGGAGGATTCGCGGGCCACCCAGGCAATGCGGTCGTGCGTGCTGCGCGCCGCATTCCATTGGGGGCCCAAGGTGCTGAGGCCTGCCTGTGCCGCCATGGGGTAGGAGAGCGTCAGCACCCAGCAAGGCGCCATTTCCACCTGGCTGAGCGATTGGGCCAGTGCCGTTGCCTGGGGCGCACTTTGTAGCAGGTGTTGGGCCTGTGCCGCAGGCAGGGCCAGCACCACGCTATCAAAATTGCTAGCGGTTTGCAGGCCGTGATCTTCGGTGTCCAGCGTCAGTGTCCACTGGTGTTTGCTATGGCCTTTGCCGCCGGCAATATGATGTTCCAGGCGGGTCACGGTCTGGCCCAGGTGCAGACGACCTGCCTCCCACAGCGGAGCGGCCCAGGTCAGGGGCAGGGCCTGCATATCGGGCGTGCCCACCCAGTGGGTTTCGCGCCCCGACGGTGGTTCGGCTGTCTTGCGGCCCTGGGCGTTGCGGGTCTGCACGCTGTTCACGCTCCAGGCGCGCACGGAGCCGGGCACCGTATCCAGTGCCATCTGAAAGCGGGGATCACGCACGGTGAAGAACTGGGCACCAATGTCAAACGTGCCGTAAGGGCCGCTGACCGAACGCAAACGGCCGCCGGCCTGGGGCAGGCGTTCGTAGACATGAACGTCATGGCCGGCCTGCATCAGGGTGCGGGCGCAGGCCAGACCTGCGATGCCCGCGCCGATGACGGCAATGCGCCGGGCTGTGGTGGATGAAGCAGAGCGAGAGGCTTTGGTGGCCGAGGAAGCACGGGAAGCGTTCATGAACAAGCCTTTTCAACACAAGTCCGTCAGAGCGTAGCAGCTACTCAAAGCATAGCAAGAGCGGTAGATACCCTCAAGGCTATGAATGACTGCAGCCTGTGCTGCAGCGCACACTGAGCCCCACTCTACACCGGGCGCTGTACGGCTTGGTACAGAGCATCACTCAATGGCGGTGATGGTTTTCCATAAGGGCGCGGCGCGTGGCGGGGCTTTCCAGCTGCTGCAGCCACCATTGCAGAGCCCGGCCAGGCGTGTGGTGGGCTGCGCCCGACCAGCCGTAATGCAGGCGCAGATTGCGCCTCGCACGCGTGACCTGGCGGGTGACCAGCAGGCCTGCGTCCAGATAGGCTTGCACCATGCCGCGCGGCAGAAAGCCGCAGCCAATGCCGCGCACCTGGGCTTCGACCTTGGCCTGCATGCTGTCCACCGTCAGCACATCCTGGCCGTCAACCAGGCCGTAGCTGATGTTGCTGCGCACTCCGGAGTCGGCCACGGCGATCAGGCGGTGCTTGAGCAGCGCCTCGTCGGTGAGCGGCTCGGGCGCCTGGGCCAGCGGGTGGTGCGGGGCCACGGCAAAAATGAAGTCCATCTCGCCGATCTCGCGCGTTTGCAGCTCGGCCGCATTGCTGGCGTTGACGGCAATGCCTATGGCCAGATCGGCCTGGCCGCTGGTCAGCGTCTCCAGCGTGCCGGACAGAATGCCGTCCTTGAGCTTGAGGGCCGTGGGCGGGTTCAGGGCGTAGAACGCCTCCACCAGCTCGAACATGGGTGTGCGGGCAATGGCTCCGTCGATGACGATGGTCAGCTGCGGCTCCCAGCCCGTGGCCACGCGCTTGACGCGATGGGCCACGGCGTCTATCTCCTGCAGCAGCCGCGCGCCTTCGCGCAACAGCGCCTGGCCGGCCTCGGTGGGCTGGGCCTGGCGTGAGCGGCGGTCGAACAGCAGCACGTCGAGCGCATCCTCGATCTGGCGCACGCGGTAGGTCAGGGCGCTGGGTACCAGGCCCAGCGAGCGAGCCGCTGCGGCAAAGCTGCCGGTCTCGGAGATGGCTTGCAGCATGGCCAGGCTGTCGGGGGTGAGTACATCGCGGGAGCTGGGCATGGGAAGAGGCGAATGTTCAAAGAGTTTGAATGATGCCATCAATCCCGTGCAGCCGCGCCGGGCCTTGGCAGTTCTACAGTAGAGCCCATCAAGAGCTTGTTTTCAAACAGAAAGGTTCACACCATGATGACTCTTCGTCTCTCTCAGGAACGTGGCTATGCGGACCACGGCTGGCTGAAGTCGTTTCACAGTTTTTCATTCGCCGGCTACCACGACCCCCGTCATATGGGCTTTGGCAATCTGCGCGTGATCAACGAAGACCGTATTGCCCCAGGCACCGGTTTTGGTGCCCACGGCCACCGCGACATGGAAATCATCAGCTATGTGATGCAGGGTGCACTCTCGCACAAGGACAGCATGGGCAATGAGCAAACCATTGTTCCCGGTGAGGTGCAGCGCATGAGCGCCGGCTCTGGCGTGGTGCACAGCGAGCACAACCATGCCCAGGGCGAGACCACGCACTTTCTGCAGATCTGGGTGCTGCCTGCACGTGAGGGTATTGAGCCCGGCTATGAGCAGAAAGCCTTTCCAGAGGCCGAGAAACGGGGGCGTTTGCGCCTGGTGGCTTCGCCCGATGGTGCCGAGGGCTCGGTCACTCTGAATGCCGACGCTCGCTTGTTTGCCGGCCTGTTTGATGGAGCCGAAGCCGCTGAGATGGTGTTACCTGCTGGCCGCAAGACCTATGTACATCTGGTCAGCGGCGAGCTGACTGTGAATGGACAAAGGCTGACAGGCGGTGATGCTGCACTTTTGGACAATGAATCCCGTCTGCACCTGGCACAGGGCAAGCATGCCGAAGTGCTGGTGTTTGATCTGCAAGCCTGATCGATTTTGTCTCGGCACCGGGCGCACGCAGCTCGGTGCCGGTCCCTAACGTGGCCGCGTGCCGCAAGGAGTTCAAGATGTTGAAACAGTTTTCCAATCCTCTGGCCCTGGTGGGCCGTGTTCTGATCGCTCTGCTGTTTGTTCCTGCAGGTTTTCAAAAGCTCACCGGCTTTGCCGGCACCGTGGGCTATGCCGCATCGATGGGCATGCCCATGCCTCAGGTGGCCGTGGCCATAGGCCTGGTGATAGAGATCGTGGCCGGCTTGGCGATCTTGCTGGGCTGGCACACGCGCTGGGCGGCCTTGATTCTGGCTTTCTTCACCCTGGTGGCCAGCTTTTTCTTTCACGCGTTCTGGAGTGTGCCAGCCGAGGCCGCCATGGTGCAGCAGCTGCTGTTCTGGAAAAACGTGGCCGTGGTCGGTGGTCTGCTGGGCTTTGCAGCCCATGGCGCAGGCGGCTGGAGTGCAGATGCCGGAAAGCGCTGAAATGCTTGAGCAAGAAGCGCAGCATGCTATTAATTTGATAGGCTAATGGCCTTGATGGTCAAAGCCCCGCAGCTTCGGGCTGGCGGGGCTTTTTTTGAAGCTTGTCTTCGTAGAAAAACAGGGAAATTTCATGGTGAATACGGTTGTGGTCTACCACTCGGGCTACGGGCACACACAGCGCATGGCTCAGGCGGTGGCACAAGGCGCGGGCGCGCAACTGCTGGCAATCGATGCCGATGGCAATCTGCCGGCCGGTGGCTGGGAAACGCTGGCGGCAGCCAGCACCATTGTGTTTGGGACGCCTACCTATATGGGCGGCCCTAGCTGGCAGTTCAAGCGCTTTGCCGACGCATCGTCCAAGGCCTGGTTTGCCCAGAGCTGGAAGGACAAGCTGTTTGCCGGTTTCACCAACAGCGCGGGCGTGCAAGGCGACAAGCAGGTGACGCTGGACTATCTCTACCACCTGGCCATGCAGCACGGCGGCTTATGGGTGGGTCTGGGCATGCTGCCCTCCAACACCAAAGCCGCGCAGCGCAACGACGTGAACTGGATGGGTTGCTTCAGCGGCGCCATGGCGCAGACGCCTTCGGACGCCTCGGTGGCCGAAATGCTGGCCGGTGATCTGGAAACGGCCCGCCAGTTTGGCGAGCGGGTGGCGAAAACCGCCAGGCGTCTGGCTTGATCTGGCGGTAGAAAAGTTGCCGCCGCCGTCACCGCCGCCAGGCAGTGCTGGCGGCTGGTTTGATCAAGCGGTTTTCTTGACCGGGCGCGGATGAACCAGGGGTGTCAGTTGCAGGTCGGTGCCCAGCGAGTCGCGGCCATCGAAGACAAAGCAGCCGCCGTCATAAAAGCCGCCATCGGTTTCCTCAAAATATTTGAGAATGCCGCCCTCAAGCTGATAGACATGCTCCAGCCCCTCGTCGCGCATGAGGATGGCGGCCTTTTCGCAGCGAATGCCACCCGTGCAATAGCTGACCACGGTCTTGCCTTCGAATTCGGCCTTGTGCTCGCGCAGCGCGGGGGGGAATTCGGTGAATTTGGTCAGCCGCCAGTCTATGGTGTTCCTGAATGCGCCTTCATCCACTTCGTAATCGTTGCGGGTGTCGAGCGTGACGACCTCGCGGCCTTCATCGTCATGGCCTTGCTCCAGCCAGCGGCGCAGCGTGGCGGGCGTGACAGACGGGGCGCGGCCTTGGGCCGGGCGAATCGTCGGGTGGTTCATGCGAATGATCTCGTTCTTGACCTTGACCAGCATCTTGCGAAACGGCACGGTATCCGACCAGCTTTCCTTGGGGTTCAGATCGGCAAAACGCGCATCCTCGCGCAAGGCATTCACAAATTCATGCACCGAGGTTGCGGGACCTGCCAGAAAGAAATTGATGCCTTCTTCGGCCAGCAGCACCGTGCCCTTGAGCGCCAGGGCATTGGCGCGCGCGGACAGGGTATCGCGCAGCTCGGCTGCGTCTGGCAGCTGAACAAATTTGTAGCAGGAAATGTTGAGAATATCGGCCACGGAAGAAACTTAGATGGTGTGGCAAGGCGGTGCGCGCATCTTGCCGGACGTTCGATCAAGGTCGAACGTCTGGGTATCAGGAGAGGTGGCTGCAAAGGCCGCAGGCGCCGGCACTCATTCGGGGGCTCAGGCGTTTGCAGTCAGCGAAGCCTTGATTTTATTGGACAGCTGAGCCACTGCCAGCGACGCGGGTGCACCGGGCATGGATTGCAGCAACAACTGGCGGCGCATGACGGCCTCGCGCACCGAGGGGTCGGCCGGTATATCACCCCAGTGCACCAGCTGCACAGGCTCGCCGCTGGCGGTGGTCACAAAGCGGTTGAGCACCTGCTGCAGCTGGCTGGTGATGGCGCGGCCATCGCCAGGGCGTGCGGCCTGGTTGACAACCAGGCGAACCCGCTGACGTTGTTGCTGAGTGGCCAGCACCTTGATGGCAGCGTAGGCATCAGTCAGCGAGGTGGGCTCCGGGGTGGCCACTACCAGCACTTCGGTGGCCAGAGAGACGGAGAACAGCACCACGTCGGAGATGCCGGCGCCGGTGTCCAGCAAGATGATGTCGTAATGCGGCGCCAAGGACTCTATGGTGCGCATGAACTGGTTGCGGATCTCGGGCGTGAGGCGCGAATACTCGATCATGCCGGAACCGGCCAGCAGCACCGAGTAGCCGCCAGGCGCAGCCAAGATGGCGTTATCCAGCGAAGCCCGGCCCGTGAAGACGTCGTGCAGCGTGACCTTGGGATAGAGATTGAGCACCACGTCGAGATTGGCCAGGCCCAGATCGGCATCCAGCACCAGCACCTTGTAGCCGTGGCGAGTCAGGGCCGCGGCCAGATTGGCCGAGACAAAGGTCTTGCCCACGCCGCCTTTGCCGCTGGTGACTGCAATGATGTGCGCCTGCTGTGCACGCGATGGTGCTCGCAGCGCATCCGACATGGAGATGGAAGCTGGCAAAGAGGGAGGAGGGGCTACTGTGTCAGACATTTCCGCATTCTTTGGCGGGGCTTGCATCATCGGTGATCACGTCAGGGTCTAGTTGGTTATCGGCACAATTGTGTGCGGGTTCAGCCTCGAACAAAGGCGCGAAAAGCAGGCCTTTTTCCTCGGCACTCACCGTGCTGTCTGGTTGTTCTTCAATCTGCACACAGTTGCGGCCATTGGCCTTGGCCAGGTAAAGCTGGCGATCGGCGCGTTCAGTCCATAGCGAGGCAGTGCTTCGAATCCACTGCAGGGCATAGACGCCACCGATACTAACTGTTACATTCAGCGATAAAACCGGTGAGACAGGAATAGGTGTGTTCTCTATTGCCTCACGCAGGCGTTCTGCCACGGATTGGCCAAAGCTGGCAGCGCACACGGGCAAGATGATGGCGAATTCTTCGCCGCCATAACGTGCCAGCGTATCCATGGGGCGAATGCCCTGGCTGAGGGTCCGGGCCACGGACTGGAGCACGCAGTCGCCTGCAATATGGCCATGCTCGTCGTTGATCTGCTTGAAGTGGTCAATGTCCAGCATCAGCATCAAGGCGGTTTCGCCGGAGCGGGTGACGCGGTCGATTTCGCGCTCCACCACGGAGCGGAAATGGCGGCGATTGGCCAGGCCCGTCAGCGGGTCGCGCAGCGAAAGCGCGCACAGTCCATCTATCAGCGACTGCAGATAGTGGGTGGGCGTGTCGGTGGGCAACTGAATGCCGCCAGTGCTGGTGCGAGAGACCAGACTGTGGGCCGTAGCCAAGCGCAGATCACGTAAAAATACGGATTGGTGGGATGCGGAGGAAGTCACGTGGAACTACGAAATTTGCAGGCCAGTGTATCAGTCCGTATCACAATCAAGGGTTTGAATTGTTATCAATGGTGATCTGGGCTGGATCTGGATTTGACGGGGAAACGCGAAAATGTAATAGAAATTCGGCATCGGTGCGATAGGTGCGTAGATGAGGGGACGAATTCAGCATGCCGGCACGCTCCAGCCGTTGTTCGGCCGGCAACTTGAGCCCCACCACATGCAGGATGCCTCCGCGCTTGGCAACCAGAAGCTGCAGCCGCGCAAAAGTTTCTACACCGGTAATGTCGATATTGTTGATGGACTGGGCCAGCAAGGCCAGGTGCTGTGCCTCGGGGTTTTGCTGCCAGATATCACTGGCTCTGCTTTCAAGTGCCGAGGCTGCGGCAAAGTCCAGGTCTGCATCCATGCGCAAGGCGATTAGGTGCGGGGCCAGCGGGGGCAACTGCCACAGCTGGCGGCTTCGCAGGCTGCCATCGCCGTGCAGGCCGACTTCGATGATGCGCGGGTGCAGTCGCTGGTACAGAAAATATCCCAGGCTCAGCACAATGCCGGCAAACACGCCCCAGTACATGCGCGGCGCTGTCAAAATAGTGAGCGCCAGGGTGGCAACGCTGATGCTGCCTTCCACCCGTGAAACCCTGAACAGCTGAATGATGGCTTTGGGCTTGATCAGGTTCAGCACAGCCGTAATCACAATGGCGGCCAGCGCAGCCTGAGGCACATGGTAGAGCCAGGGAATAAACCACAGCACCACGGCGATGACCAGCAAAATGGAGAGCACGTTGGCATAGCCCGTCTTGGCGCCGGCCAGCATATTGACGGCCGAACGTGAGAACGAGGCGCTGGTGGCAAAGCTGCCAAAAAGACCGGCACTGACTTTGGACAGGCCCTGGGCGATCAAATCCTGATTTTCGTTCCAGCGTGTGCCTGCCTGCTGATGCTCCACCTGCGCGCTGGAAGCGGTTTCCAGAAAGCTCACCAGCGAGATCACCAGCACCGGCATCACCAGACCGCCAAACTCCTCCCAGCTCAACATGCCCGGCCACTGGAAATGGGGCAGGCCTGAGGGCAGATAGCCCACCACCGCACCGCCGCCATCGGCGAAGCCGGTGGCCCAGCTCACCATTCCGGTCAGCGCAATGATGACGATGGTGGAAGGAAAGGCGGGGCGCCATTTCTTGGCCAGCATCAGCCCGGCCATGCTGATCACGCCGTAAGCGATGGACTGCCAGTCAAACAGGTAAATCGACGGGGAGTTGAACACGGCCGACCAGCTGCTGCTCAGGCCCAGCAAGGTGGGTAGCTGCGAGGCCAGAATCAGCAAGGCCGCAGCCTGGGTGAAGCCCGTGAGTACCGGCGAGGTCACGAGATTGAGCAACCAGCCGGCCTTCACCATGCCCAGAGCCCATTGCAGCAATCCAGCCAGAATGGCCATCCACGCGGCCAAAGCCACCCAATGGGCAGAGCCGGGTTCGGCCATGCCGGTGAGCGAGGCTCCGATCAACAGCGCACTGAGAGCCGTAGGGCCTACGCCCAGCCGTGGTGAGGGGCTGAACAAAATGGCGATGGCGGCCGGAACGATGGAGGCATAAATCCCGGTGATCAGAGGCATGCCTGCCAAAGCGGCATAGGCTACCCCCTGTGGGAGCAGCATCAGACCGACGGTGATACCCGCCCAGAGTTCGCCACGTAGCAAAGTCAGCGTGGGTTTGGGCCAGGCGAGAAAAGGGAACCAGCGTGCGAGGGATTGCATGGGTGCTATTGTCATGTCAACTAGCTGCGGTAAAACAATGTGATTCTGTAGGAGTTTGTCCTACGGACTTGTGCGCGTCCGTCACATTCAGCTTGTTGTCAGGTCTGCGTACAGTGGGTTCTGTGTTTGATTCTTCAAAGATTAAGGGGGTATTCATGACTTCTATGTCTAAGCGCACCATTCACATGCTGGCAATTTCCACCCTGGCTTTTGGCCTGGCGGCCTGCGGCAAGTCCGAGGACAAGACCGCGGGTCAAAAGCTGGATTCTGCGATTTCCCAGACCCAGCAAGCGGCCGAGAATGCCGGCAGCAAACTGGAAGACAGCGCCGCCAAGGCCGGAGATGCCACCACCAACGCGATGGAAAAGGCCGGCGACAAGATCGCCAGCGTGGCCGATAGTGCCGGCGCCAAGATGGAGCAGGAAGCTGCCAAGGCCGGCGCCGCTCTGGACGATGCCGGCATCACCGCGCAGGTCAAGGCAGATCTGATCAAGGAGCCCAATATCAGCGCTCTGAAGATTGATGTGGACACCAAGAGTGGCGTGGTCACGCTGACCGGCACCGTGCCCAGCGAAGAGCTCAAGACCCGTGCCGGCGAGCTGGCCAAGGCCGTCAAGGGCGTGGGCAATGTGAACAACAATCTGACCGTGGGCTGATCGCCGCAGTCGATTGACGCTCACCCGTCCAGCCAGAGTGCGCAAGCCCTCTGGCTTTTTTGTGTCTGGCCCTCTCATTAACTAACCCTGGCGGTCATTTCTGCGGCTTTGGCGCCTGCCAGAGTCGATAAGATGCCCGCATGACCCAAGCCGACCCCAAGCTGTCCACCCATTTGATCCACCACCCCTACCAGGCTCCGCAGGATTTTTCAGGTCCGCAGCCGCCGGTACACAAGGCTTCCACCGTATTTTTCGAGAATGTGCAGGCCATGCGCGAGCGCCGCTGGCTGGACAAGAGCAGCTATACCTACGGCTTGCACGGCACGCCCACCACTTACACGCTGGAAGAGCGACTGGCCACGCTGGAGGGCGGCTTGCAATGTCTGCTGGTGCCCAGCGGGCTGGCTGCCATTGCCACGGTATCGCTGGCGCTGCTCAAGACCAGCGACGAGGTGCTGCTGCCTGATAACGCTTACGGCCCCAATAAATCGCTGGCCGAAGGCGAGCTGGCCCACTACGGCATTCGCCATCAGTACTACGACCCTATGAATGCGGCCGATCTGGCGGCCAAGATCACGCCGGCCACGGCGCTGGTCTGGCTGGAAGCCCCGGGCTCGGTGACCATGGAGTTTCCGGATCTGATCGAACAGGTGCGCCTGTGCCGCGAGCGTGGCGTGACCACGGTGCTGGACAACACCTGGGGCGCGGGCCTGGCTTTCAAACCCTTTGATTTGCTGGCCGATGGCGGTAGCCTGGGCGTGGATGTGACCGCGCACGCGCTGACCAAATACCCCAGCGGCGGCGGCGATGTGCTCATGGGCAGCATCGTCACCCGCAACCAGCCGCTGCATATGCGCATCAAGCTGGCCCATATGCGCATGGGTCTGGGCGTAAGCGGCAACGATGCCGAAGCCGTGTTGCGCAGCCTGCCCAGCATAGGTCTGCGCTACCACGCCCAGGACCATGCAGCCCGCCAGTTGGCCCAGTGGCTGGGCCGGCAAACTGCGGTGGTGCAGGTTTTGCACTCGGCGCTGGAAGGCGCCCCCGGTCATGCGCAGTGGAAGCAGCTATGCACCAGCGCCCAGCACCCGCAAGGCGTGGCCGCGGGTCTGTTCAGCGTGGTGATTGATGCGCGCTTTGGCCAGGAAGCGGTGGATCTGTTTTGCGACAGCCTGCGCCTTTTCAGGATTGGCTACAGCTGGGGCGGACCGGTGAGTCTGGTCATGCCTTATGAGCTGCCCAGCATGCGTCATTGCGCCACGCCGCAAATCGAACTGGGTACGGTGGTGCGCTTTGCCATCGGCCTGGAGGATGCAGGCGATCTGCAAGCCGATCTGGCCCAGGCCTTGCACATCGCGTTCGGTTGATGCTGCCTGGATCACCGCAAAATTGATAGCGGCTTGCGCATGCAGTGTGTGCAGTTGAAAGAGCTTGCTGACGAATATCAAGCTGCATGCAGCGCAACCCGCTCATCAATTCATAGTGAAACCACGGGGCCGGGTCGAGGGCTTTCCGCAGTGTCTGGGCTTTGAAGCCGGGGGTAAGTTCTGTGCATGTAGCGTTCGCCGAACGCGCTGGCAACCAGGAGACCCCGCATGCAAGCGCCCCCTGTTTCCGAAACCCCGGCCGATCCGCCGCCGCTGCTGGTGCGCCGCCTGCGCTGGGCCCAGCCCTGGCAATGGTTGGCCTGGGGCGTACGCGATGTTTTGCGCGCGCCCTGGATTGCCTTGTTTTACGGCCTGTGCTTCTGGGCCATGGCGCTGCTGCTGGGCTGGGTGTTCAAGGCCAGCCCCGAATACCTGATGTCCATGGCCAGCGGCTGCCTGCTGGTGGGCCCATTTCTGGCCATGGGCCTGTATGAAGTCAGCCGTCGCCTGGAGCGCGGCGAACGGCCCGAGCTGGGGGCCTCGCTGGACTGCTGGAGCGGTCATCTGCAAAGCATGGGCATGCTGGTCATGGTGCTGATGGTGCTGGAAATGCTCTGGGGCCGCGCCGCCATGGTGGTGTTTGCCATCTCCTTCGATACCGGCATGCCCACCACCGCCAGTATTTTGCAAACCGTGCTGCGCCGCGAAAACTGGGAGTTCCTGCTGATCTACCTTGCCGTTGGCGCCGTGTTTGCGGCCCTGGTCTATGCGTTCACCGTGGTGTCTTTGCCCACTATTCTGGACAGAGACACGGATGCGCTGACTGCCTGCATTACCAGCATGCGCGTGGTGGGACTCAATATGGGCGTGATGCTGCTGTGGGCGGGCATGATCACGCTGCTGGTGGGCGCCTCCTTGCTGCTGTATGGCGCGGGCCTGCTGGTGGTGGGGCCGGTACTAGGCTGTGCCAGCTGGCATGCATACCGGGCCAGCGTGTATGTGGAGCAGGCGGCAGACCGCTGACCGTTGACAAAAAGGGGGCAGCAATGGATTTTTGGACCTGGATCACCCAGCTTTTCACTCCCTGGCGGGGCAACGGTGCTGGTGTTGGTACCGGCCTTGGCAGGAGTGAGGGCTCCCATCTTTCCATGACTGCGTCATACAGCCGCGACGATGGCCGCGATGTATTTGGCGACAGCTATTTCAACAATGACAAGTACAGCGATAAGGACTGTGACAGGGCAAGCGCCGAACCTGACAGCTGCAGTGATTCGGGCGATGCAGGCGGGGGAGGTGACGGCGGCGGTAGCGGTGGTGATTGAGGTGGCGGTTGAGTCTCGTCGCGGTGATTTCCCCAGCGCTATTTCAGCAAGGGTTTGAGCTTGGGCCAGACATTGCTCAGCATCTGGGGCTGGGCTTTGGCATTGGGGTGAATGCGGTCGCTTTGAAACCACTGCTCGGCATCTGCCGCATCGCCGACACCGGCCAGCAAAAAAGGCACGAGCGGCAGCTTTTCCTGCTTGGCCAGATTTTCGAACAGGGCGGCAAACTGCTCGGTATAGGTGGCGCCGTAATTGGGCGGTACCTGCATGCCCACCAGCAGTACCTGTGCCTTGGCCTGCTTGGATGCTTGCACCATGGCCTGCAGATTGCTCTGCGTGCTTTGCAGCGCCAGGCCGCGCAAAGCATCGTTGCCGCCCAGCTCCAGCATCACGATCGAAGGCCGGTGCTGCTCCAGCAGTGCCGGTAGCCGCGATTTGCCACCGGCCGTGGTCTCGCCGCTGATGCTGGCATTGATCACGCTGTACGCCGGTTTTTCCGCCTGGATCCGCTGCTGCAGCAAGCCTACCCAGCCTTTGCCGCGCGTGAGCCCGTATTCGGCACTCAGCGAATCGCCCAGCACCAGAATCGGGCCGCCGCTTGCGGGTTTGGGGTTTGGGCTATGGTGGGTGGCCGCCGCATGCGCGCTGGCACTGAAAACGCCCAGTGCCAAGACCAGGGCGATACAGTGGCGGCGTCGGGTGCCGCCACCGCCTTGTGTGGATTCCAACGTTTCAAATTGCTTCATGTCAGAAACTCTTGCCATTCCTTTGATCTCTGTTGAGCAGGTATTCAAATCGGTCACCGATTCGACCGGGACGCTGGACATTTTGCGCGATATCAATCTGCGCTTTGCCGAGCGCGAGACCGTGGCCATTGTGGGTGCCTCGGGCTCGGGCAAGAGCACCTTGATGGCCATTCTGGCCGGACTCGATACCCCTAGCCGGGGAGCGGTGCGTTTGCAGGGCCAGGATTTGTTTGCGCTCAGCGAAGACCAGAGGGCGGCGGTGCGGGCGCAGAAGGTAGGCTTTGTGTTCCAGAGCTTTCAGCTGCTGGGCAATCTGACGGCGCTGGAGAACGTGATGCTGCCGCTGGAGCTCAGCGGCGCACGCGATGCCCGTGCCCGCGCCACGCAGATGCTGGAGCGCGTGGGCCTGGGTCAGCGCCTGGCGCATTACCCCAAGCTGCTCTCGGGCGGAGAGCAGCAGCGCGTGGCTCTGGCGCGTGCCTTTGTGGTGGAGCCCGCCGTGCTGCTGGCCGACGAGCCCACGGGCAGCCTGGACTTTGCCACCGGCCAGACCATCATGGAGCTGATGCTGGCCCTGAACCGCGAGCGCGGCACGACGCTGATCATGGTCACCCACGACAGGGCGATTGCCGCCCAGTGCGAGCGCCGCATCACCATCGAGGCCGGGGCCGTGCTCTGAAAAACAAAAAAAGGCCTGTGATCAAACAGGCCTTTTCCATAGATAGCGCAAGCGCTGGTAGCTATGAAAATCAGAGTTGCGGAACGGCCTGTCCCAGCCGGCGCTGGGCAGCGCGGCTGGCAGCGGCCGTGAACAGCACGTCGGTGGAGGAGTTCAACGCGGTTTCGGTGGAGTCCTGGATCACGCCGATCACATAACCCACGCCGACCACCTGCATGGCCACGTCGTTGGAGATGCCGAACAAGCTGCAGGCCAGCGGGATCAGCAGCAACGAGCCGCCCGCCACGCCGGAGGCGCCGCAGGCACAGACCGAAGCCACGATGCACAGCAAGATGGCGGTGGGAATATCCACCGCAATGCCCAGCGTATGGGCCGCCGCCAGCGACAGCACGCTGATGGTGACGGCCGCGCCGGCCATGTTGATGGTGGCGCCCAGGGGGATGGAGATGCTATAGGTTTCCTCGTCCAGCTGCAGGCGCTTGGCCAGCGCCAGATTCACCGGAATATTGGCCGCCGAGCTGCGGGTGAAGAAGGCCGTCAGCGCGCTTTCGCGCAAGCAGGTCAGCACCAGCGGGTAGGGATTGCGGCGGATTTGCGTCCACACAATGAGGGGGTTGACCACCAGGGCCACAAACGCCATGGAGCCCACCAGCACCAGCAGCAAATGGGCGTAATCCCAGAGGGCGGCTGTGCCGCCCGAAGAGAAGGTGGCCACCACCAAGCCGAAAATACCCAGCGGTGCCAGGCGGATCACGCCCTGGATCACGCGGGTGAGGGCCTTGCCCAGATCCTCGATCATGGTGCGGGTGCTCTGGCTGGCATGTCGCAGTGCCGTGCCCAGGGCCACAGCCCAGGCCAGCACACCAATGTAGTTGGCCTCCATCAGCGCGCGCACCGGATTGTCAACGGCACTATGCACCACATTCATCAGCACCTGGCCGATTTCCCCGGGCACGCCTTGCGTCACCGGGGCTTCGCGGAAATGAATGACCGAGGGAAACAGCACGCTGGCGGCCACGCCCACGCAGGCTGCGGCAAGCGTGCCCAGCACATACAGCCACAGCACGGGCTTGATCTGCGTTTCCTGACCCGGGCGGTGGTTGCCTATGGCGGCAATCACCAGCACGAACACCAGCACCGGTGCCACGGCCTTGAGGGCGGAGATGAACAGCGTGCCCAGCATGGATGCGGGCTGTGCGGCGGCTGGCCACAGCCAGGCGACCAGCACCCCGGCCACCAGGGCAATCACGATCTGCAGCACCAGGCTGCTACGGTTGAGCCAATCAAGCAAGGCGTTGAGCATGCAAGGTCTTTGTTGAAAAATGGAACGGGGGAAAGCACTGCAGGCTTTCAGCGGACAGGGCCTGCAGCGCAGCAGCGGGGAAGCGGAAAACGGACAAGTGGCAAAGCTGGATTTTGTGAGTGTCAAAGCTCACAAACGCTGGCGTGCACCGCGAGCCTGGAGCACTCAGTTATGCATGATAAGCGTCCTTCCCGTCCGAAGGGGGCGCAGTTTAGCCTCTGCATAAAACCACAGTCGCGCGCGCAGGCATGACCTTGCAGGCCGCAGGCCTGTAGGCAAACCCCCGGATAATGGCGGCCTATGTCGTCTCCCAAAGTTCTGTTCGGCTTTCACGCCGTTGGCGTGCGTCTGAAGACCGCCCCCAAATCCATCATCGAGGTTTACTTCGAAGCCTCGCGCCGTGATGCGCGCATGCGTCAGTTTCTGGATCGCGCCAAGGAGGCCGGTGTTCGTCTGATCGAAGCCGATTCCCTGCGCATCGCCAAGCTGGCTGGCTCTCACGGCCATCAGGGCGTGGCCGCGCGCGTGGAGGAGGTCAAGGACACCCGCACGCTGGACGAGTTGCTGGACGATCTGGAAGAAGCCGGCGTCAAGGCACCGCTGTTGCTGGTGCTCGACGGCGTGACCGATCCGCACAATCTGGGTGCCTGCCTGCGCGTGGCCGATGGCGCCGGCGTGCATGCCGTGATTGCCCCCAAGGATCATGCGGCAGGCATCAATGCCACCGTGGCCAAGGTGGCCAGTGGTGCGGCCGAGACCGTGCCTTACTTCATGGTGACCAATCTGGCGCGCACGCTCAATGAGCTCAAGGATCGCGGCATCTGGATCATCGGTACCAGCGGCGATGCCGACAAACACCTCTACCAGATGGATCTGACCGGCCCCACGGCTCTGGTGCTGGGCGCCGAGGGCGACGGCATGCGCCAGCTGACGCGCAAGACCTGTGACGCACTGGTGAGCATTCCCATGCAAGGCGCGGTCGAGAGTCTGAATGTCTCCGTGGCCAGCGGTGTGTGCCTGTATGAGGCACTGCGCCAGCGTCTGGGTCAGGGCATTGCTGCCGCTCCCAAGGTCTGAACCGCAAGCGCAGACCGATTGTTCAGTCTCCAAAGGCTGCAGGGCACAAGCCCTGCGGCCTTTTTTTCAGTCTGTGCTGAGGTGAGGCCGTCAATCGCCTAACTGCTCCGCCGCCGGGCTGCGGTGCAGCAGCGCATGCACGGCTTTTGACAGATCGGGCATGGAGACTGGCTTGATCAGCACGGTGAACTCTTCGGTGGCCGGCTGCTCGCTGCGCAGCTCCTCATGGCTTTTGCCCGTGGTCACCAGCAGCGGAATGTGCAGGCCTTCGTTTCGCAGCTGATGGCATAGCTGGATGGCCGACAAGGGCTTTTGCTGGCGGGCGGAGGCAATGATCAGGTTCACCTTGAGCCCGCTGTTGATATAGCGCAGCGCCACTTCGGGCTTGTAGGCCGTGGCCACCTGGTAATCCAGCTCATACAGCACCTGGGCCATGGCGTTGCGGGTGGGCAGGTCTTGCTCGATCAGCAAAATGGTTTCGCGCCCGCCTTGTTCCAGTGCCTGAGGTTCGTCTTTCGGTGAGCTGTCCTGCTCGGAGCGCGGAAAGTACAGGCGAAAACAGCTGCCCTGGCCCTCGGCAGACTCTACTTCGATCAGACCGTGGGAGTGATCCATGAAGTTCTTGACCATGGGCAGGCCCAGGCCTGCACCCTTGCCCTCGGGTTTGGTGGTGAACAACAGCTCGAAGATCCTGGCCTGCACGGCTTCGCTCATACCTATGCCGTCATCGCGCAAGCTGATCATCAGGTAGTCGCCGGCAAAGTCCTGGCGTTTGAGCACCGCGTTTTCCACCGTCAAGGTGATGTTGCCGCCGCCGGCCGTGGCATCGCGGGCATTGATGGCCAGATTGATCAGCGAATTCTCGAAATACATGCGATCCACGCGGATCGGCCACAGCTTGGCTGCCAGTTGAATCTGTAGCTGGGCTTCATCGCCCACGGCCTTGTACAGCAGCTGCTCGATATCGCGAATCAGAGTTTTGGGGTCTGCCGTGACCAGCGTCATGGACTTGCGGCTGCTGAAACCGGTGAGCTGCGAGGCCAGCCGTCCGGCCTTCTTGATGGTCTCGTGAATCACGTCGATGTGTTCGTGCTGCTGGTTGTCGGTGATCTTTTTCTCGAGCAGACCGGCATGCAGGCCGGTGATGAACAGCAGATTGTTGAGGTCGTGGGCCACGCCGGCGGAGAGGTTGGAGATCAGATCCATCTTTTGCGCCCGTGCCAGACTGGCTTGGGACAGTGCCAGTTCCTGCCTGCCCAGTTGCAGCTGATGCTTGAGGCGGGTGATCTGATCCTGGGATTTGTCTTCGGCCTGTTTGAGGGTCTGAATGCTGATGTTGGAGCCCACCCAGTAAAGGGTTTCATTGCTGGCATTTTTGACGGGAGCCAGCGTGGCATAAAACCATTCGTAGCCGCCGCCATGCTTTTTGATGCGCAAACGATAGCCGGTGGCTTTTTCGGTGATCAGCGCCCGTGACAGACCGGCATTGACGCCCGCCAGATCATGGGGGTGAACAATGTCTATCCAGACCGCATCGCTAAGGTCTATGGGCTGAGCGTGGTTGTAGGCGTAGAGCTTGAGGGCCTTGTTCAGCCAGGTCAGCTCGCCGTGCGGGGTGGCAATCCAGGCCTGGTAGGGCAGAAGATCGAGCAAGGCCTCGAAGCGATCGCTGTGCGCAAGCTCGCCTGACCTTGCCGTGCTGCTCTGCGTCTCTGTGAGGGGCGCCGCTGTCAGATAGCATTGCACGGCGCAGACTTGGCCGTCTTGCTGCATGGGCACAAAATGCCATTGCATGCTTTGTTGGGGCAATTGCACCGTGGTTTCTGCCAGCAGCTGCACGCTGTTGTGCAGGGCTTGCAGCAGCAGGGGGTGACGTACGGGATCGAGTCCTGTCTGAAGCGGGCCTGAGCGCATCTGCATCTGCAGCGCCTTGTTGGCGCAGTCGAGTTGCAGTCCGGGGAACTTGATCAGTCCCCATGGCAGCGTGGCCAGCATCATGGCCTGCCTGAGTACATCGAGATGTTCCATTGTGGTCATGGGCAAGCCTGTGGTACTCAAAATCAGGAGCGGTGATCTAAGCAGTGTAGAGCTGATTCTGTAAATGTTTGTCATCCGATGTCCCAATTGACATCGGCGGGACATTTGAGCCTCTCATGCCAAACCATCAAGTCAATGCTGGCCACTCCCGGCTGCCTGCTTGCTGCTGGTCTTTCGGCCGTGTCGGGGTGAAAAAGCTTTCTCCCCTTTTGTTTAAAAGCGCTTTAAGCTATTTAATTGATAGCGTATGGCTTCAATTCTGCGTCAGCATCAGGCAATTCGGGCGGCCAGTGTCTGCAACTGGTCGGCGCATATGCCCCAGCCTTGCTCAAAGCCCATGTCCAGATGCTGCTGGCGGGCTTCGGCACTCCAGTGGCGTGCACGAGCGGTGTACAGGGTTTGCTCGCCCTCGGGCTCGAAGCTGATGATGGCCGTCATAAAAGGCTTGGCCGCCGGCAGCCAGCCTGCGGTATAGGCATCGGTGAAGACCAGGCGACGGTTGGGGATCACCTCCAAATAGACGCCGGGATTGGGGTGTTGATTGCCTTCGGGATCCTGCATGACGATCAGGCTTTGCCCGCCGGCACGCAGATCCAGCTGCACATGGGCAATCGTCCAGGGGCTGGGCACAAACCACTGCTTGATCAGCTCGGGCTCGGTCCAGCATCTGAACAGGGTTTGCGCCGAGGCGGGTATCCGGCGTATGAGCACCAGATCGTTGGCATGTTCGACAATTGCTGACTGGGACGAGGATGTCATGGAAACGCTCCTTTGGAACACAGGGCAGGGCAGTCATCGTAAACAGCTTCTCGAATCCGCCGGCACTGATTTGCCCCAACCTCAGTTTTGCCTAGACCCAGCCCAGCGCTCCCAGCAAGGCTCCGGCGCCCAGCAGCCACAGCAGGTGTATGCGGGTGCGCCATACCAGCAGCATGCAGACCAGGGACAGCAGCCACAACCCGCCGTCCTGGCGCCACTGGCCGCTGGCGCTGCCCAGCAGCCAGCCTGTGGCCAGCAGCAGGCCTATCACCAGCGGTGCCATGCCTTGCTTGAAGGCCCGCACGGTGCGGCGCTCACGGTTGTGCTGCAGCCAGCGCGAGGCCTGCCAGGTCAGCAGCGAGCTGGGCAGCAAAATGCCCAGCATGCAAATCAGTGCGCCCAAGGCTCCCAGAGCCCAGCCCAGCGTGGCCGAGCCGCCTGCGGCATTGAGCCCCACATTCCAGCCCAGCAGTGCAATGAACAGCACATTGGGGCCGGGGGCCGCCTGGGCAATGGCAATCGAGCTGGTGAACTGGGTCTCGCTCAGCCAGTGCTGGCTGTCCACCAGATAGCGATGCATATCGGGTGCCGTGGCAATGGCGCCGCCCACCGTCATCAGCGACAAGGAAAGAAAATACAGCCACAGGTGCAGCCAGTCCTGCCATTGCATGTTGATCAGCAGCTGGTTCATGGCGCCTGCTTCCGGTAGGTCAGCACGCAGCCGGCACCGCCGATGCTCAGCAGCACCCAGAACAGCGGCCAGCGCAGCACGGCCATGGCCGCAAAAGCGGCCAGCGCCAGCACGGCGCAGCACCAGCGTCCCAGAGGATGGCGGGTCAGCGTAGCGGCCAGCTTCAAGCCCATGCCTGCCACCAGGCCGGCGGCCACGGCGCCCATGCCGCGCAGCGCACCGGCCACGGCCGGGTGGTGGGCAAACTGGGCATAGACCACGGTGAGGCTGATGACCAGCAGCAAAGGAAAGGCCAGGATGCCGCACAGCCCCACCACCGCACCGCGCCAGCCAAAATAGCGCTCGCCCAGCATGATGGAGAGATTGACCACATTGGGGCCGGGCATGATCTGAGCCACGGCCCAGTCTTCCATGAACTCTTCGTTGCTCAGCCAGCCGCGCTTTTCCACCAACTCACGTTGAATCACGGCCAGCACGCCGCCAAAGCCCTGCAGGGCCAACCAGGTCAAAGACCAGAACAGCGCGCGCAGATGGGCGGGGCGGGGTTTTTCGGTGGAGTCGGCAGGTACAGGGTTCATGAGAGCAATTCATGCAGCTGCGCCCGTCTGGATTGCGCACAATGCTATGAATTATGTATTTATTAGCCCGCTTTGGGCATGGTTTTGCTGCCATATCAGCTATCTCTTGCGCTCATACCCCCGTGGCTGAATGTGATGGCTGAGCTTGAAGCCGGTTGGCGAACACCTGTGGATTGATCAAAGTCAGGCCGTTCTTCAAACCGCGAGTTTGACGCCGCCTTGCAGCCTTTCGGCAACGGTCTGTGCCACGGACGCCGGTGCCTGCTTGAGCACAGCCGGCCATTGCGCCTTGGCCTGCAGTACCAAATCGCGCAGCAGACTCAGGTGGCGCGGTATGCGCAGCAGGCCGGCCGCTTGCATCAGGGCGCGCAAATCCTCCCAGTCCAGGTCTCTGAGCTGGGCATCGATGGAGCGGTTGACCGCGTACTGGCCCGCAGGCGCGTCATGAAAAAAAGCCGAAACACAGACCGGGTCGTACAGCGGGGCCAGCTGCGGATGGCGGCCGTCGGGGTAGATCAGGGCCCAGTTCTTGAGATGCGCATCGGTATTGCCCATGAGGATGAAGGCCAGCATGCGGGCCAGAAACTCGCGCGTGTCCTGCACAGGCTGGGTGCTCAGACGGTTGAGCACACGCAGCATGGTGGCCCAGTCCTGCAGTGGCTGGGCCGGGTTGCGCTGGCCGTATTTCTGGCGCGGCGCATAGCCCAGCACCTGGTTGAACTCTTCCATATGCACGCGCACGCCGCCGGGCAGGTGGTCAAAGCGGTCCACGGCCAGGATTTTCTGGAACGGCAGATGCTCGGGCAGCTCGGCCTCGGCACGGCTGACGATGCGGGCGCGGGCGCAGTTCAGCTGCAAGGCCTGGCACAGCTGATAGCCGGCGAACTCGTTGGCCACCAGATCCGGGTGCTGACTGGTGGGCAGCTTCAGGATGGTGCTGCCCGCCTGGCCGTGGCGGTGAATGGTGTAGCGCCGCCCGTTGTGCACGGCGCTGAACTTGGTGACCACGCCCGGCAGCGAGGCCGCATCCTCCACCGGGTATTCGACAAAGCCCGGCTCCAGCACATCGAGTCCCTGCGTGGTGTGCCAGTGGCGCACGGTGTCCGGCACGCCTTGCTGCAGCGGCACGGGCTCGACTTCCAGCGCGCCCATCAAGTCGTGGCCGGCAGCGGCCAACAGCTCGAACTCATCGTCTGGCGCGCAGCCACGCTCATGTGCCAGGCGCTCGCGGTTATGGCCTTCGGGCAGCAGGTTCTGAAAGTACACCGGCCAGCGCCCGTCGGTGCGCACTAGGCGCGCATCACGCATGGAAGACAGGATTTGCCGGGTGGCGGCCTCGCTGTCGCCGGTCAGACTCAGCGACAGCGTGGGGCGTTTGGCATCGTTGATGTAATCCTCGTCGAAGGAGATACGCAAAATATCCCCATACTGGGACAGATAGCCCACGCCGCGCCGCCCGCCGCCCCAGGCAGCCGGCAGATGCATGAACAAGCGCAGATAACGGATGGCGGTGCTCATGGGCTTCTTTGGATGTTGGGGCGGTGCCGGCCGTGTTCAGTTCAGAGCTTGTCGACGATGGAGGCCGGTGCTTCGGCCCCCTGGGGCTGGGCCAGAAACTTGCCGCCGGACTGGATGAAGGCCTGCAACTCGGCCCTCAAGGCCGTGGGCACGGCAATCAGATCCATCTCCAGCACGCGGGCCATTTCTTGCAGGGTGGAAAAACGCGGGTCCACATCGCCGGTTTCGGTGCGTTGCACAGCCATGCGCGACAGGCCGGCGCGCGCTGCCAGATCGGCCTGGGTGATTTGGGCGGCTTTGCGCGCCTGAGCCAGTGTGGCGATAAGATCAGAAGTCATGATGATAAATATACTCTTTTAATGCAGATTGAGTATTTTGATATTCATTTTTTGCTTGGGCGTAAAGCAAACATGCAAACACGGCTGGCGCTTGTCGTACCTCTGCCATAGTCTGGGTTCATTGTTGCTGCTGTAAACCTGAAATCAGGAGAGACGCCCTTGGATTGGATTGCAAGCCTGCTGAGCCAGGAAAACGTCAAGCTCTGGCTTTCCGCAGGCTGGACCTTGTATGTGATTGTGGTCGGCATCTGGATTTTGCTGCAGCGCAGCCAGCCGGTGGCTACCTTGAGCTGGTTGCTTTCCATGGCTGCGCTCCCTGTGGTGGGTCTGGTGATTTATTACTTTCTGGGCCCGCAGCGCATGAAGCGCCAGCGCATCAAGCGCCTTCGCTCGCGCAAGCGCTCCAAGGTCAGGGCCAGCATTCAGCGTCTGCGCAAGCGCATGCCCCATGGCGATGCGCGCCTGCACCAGGTGGCGCAGCTGGTGGCGGCTACCAGTGACTTTCCCCTTAGCACGGCCAGTGGCATGCAACTGTTGGTGGGCGGGGCCGCCACTTTTGATGCCATCACGCGGGCGGTGACGGCCGCCAGACACCATGTGCACCTGGAGTACTACATCTACGAGCCTGACCAGACGGGCACGGCGCTGCGCGATTTGCTGATCGATAAAGCTCGACAGGGCGTGCAGGTGCGCTTGCTGGTCGATGCCCTGGGCTCCAAGAAGCTGGGCCGCAAGTTTCTCAAGCCCTTGCTGGATGCGGGTGCCGAAGTGGCGCGCTTTCACGATTCCAAGGTGGGCCGGCGCTTGCGTCCGGTGGTGAACTTTCGCACCCACCGCAAAATTTTGGTCTGCGACGGCCAGGTCGGCTTTACCGGCGGTGTGAATGTGACGGATGAGGAAAACGAGCGCATTTTGGCCAATGCCTATCACGATGTGCATTTGCGCGTGGAAGGTGCGGTGGTCAACTGGTTGCAGACCGTGTTCATGGAAGACTGGGCCTATGCGCTGGAGAAAAAGCCTGGCCAGCTGCCTGCCGATATCGAGGAGCTGCTGCCGGAGCAGGACGATGGCGACATTCCCATGCAGGTCATCACCTCGGGCCCCGACAACAGCTTGCAGGCGATTTACCGTGCGCATCTGGCTGCGATTCACGCCGCCGAGCAGCGCGTCTGGCTGACCACGCCTTATTTTGTGCCGACAGAGGCGGCGCTGGCCGCGCTCACCAATGCCTCGCTGCGGGGCGTGGACGTGCAGATTCTGGTGCCCAAGAAGTCGGATTCGATCTTTGTGACGGCGGCGGCGCGCTCTTACTTTGATGAGCTGATACGCTGCGGCGTGCGCGTGCACGAGTTCCAGGCCAGCATGCTGCACTCCAAGACCCTGGTGGTGGATGACAACATCGCCATCATAGGCACGGCCAATTTTGACTACCGCAGCTTCTTTCTCAACTACGAGGTCTGCCTGATAGGCTATGGTCCCCAGCTCAATGGCGAGCTGGCGCGGCAGTTCGAGCAAGATCTGGGCAGCGCCCAGATGGTTCAGTACAAAAGCGAAAAACGCTTTAGCCGCCGCTTGTTTGATTCCGTGGCCCGACTGACTTCCCCCCTGCTGTAATGACCGAACAACTTCTGGCGGACTGGTTTGCCGCCCATCCCCGTTTACTGGTCATTACCGGCGCTGGCTGCAGCACCGAGGTGGGCATTCCCGACTACCGGGACGAGCAAGGCCAGTGGAAGCGCCCGCAGCCCGTGACCTACCAGGCCTTCATGGGCGATGCGCTGGTGCGCAAGCGCTACTGGGCCCGCTCCATGCTGGGCTGGCGCGTCATGGGTCAGGCGCAACCGGGCAGGGCGCACCGGGCGCTGGCGCTGCTGGAGCAGCAAGGCCGTATCGAGCTGCTGATCACCCAGAATGTGGACGGCTTGCACAGTGCCGCAGGCAGCCGCAGCAGCCTGGATCTGCATGGCCGCATCGACACCGTGCGCTGCATGGACTGTGGCCGGCGCTTGGCGCGCTCCCAGTTGCAACAAAGCCTTCTGGCGCGCAATCCGCACTGGGCTCAGCTGTATGCCGCTCCGGCTCCCGACGGCGATGCCGATCTGGAGCATGAGAATTTCAGCGCTTTCGAGGTGCCGGCCTGCCCGCATTGCAGCACCGGCATGCTCAAGCCCGATGTGGTGTTCTATGGCGAATCGGTGCCGCGCGAGCGGGTCGAGCAGGCCATGGCTGCCCTGGAGCGGGCCGATGGCCTGCTGATTGCCGGCTCCTCGCTGATGGTGTATTCGGGCTTTCGCTTTGCCCAGGCCGCAGCGCGCCAGGGCAAAAGCCTGATCGCCATCAACCAGGGGGTGACGCGGGCCGACGATTTGCTGGAATTCAAGCTGGAGATGGATGTGGGCCAGGCTCTGCTGAGCATGGCCCGGGCGACCTGATTCCAGCAAAACTTTGTTTTTGATAGCTGAAAGCGAAACAAAACAAAGGGGTTGAGCCGTATTTTTCTTGAATTTTTGAAGGCCGAATGTTCTGAGGGTAGTGGCCGACGCTGCCGCAGCATTTGCCTTGAAGCCCCCTGGTTCGCGGGCATACTTGGCCTCCATGGCTCATACCTTTTTCTGGCACGACTACGAAACCTTTGGCGCCCAGCCGCGCTACGACCGCCCGGCGCAGTTTGCAGGCATACGCACGGATGACCAGCTCAACGAGATCGGCGAGCCCGTCATGTGGTATTGCCAGCCCACCAACGACTATCTGCCCGACCCGCAATCCTGTCTGATCACCGGCATCACCCCCCAGCGCGCTCTGGAAGACGGCATTGCCGAGCATGAATTTGCGGCGCTGATCGAGGCCGAGCTGGCCCAGGCCGGCACCGTGGGTGTGGGCTACAACACGATTCGCTTTGATGATGAGATCACGCGCTTCATGTTCTGGCGCAATCTGATCGATCCTTATGCGCGCGAGTGGCAAAACGGCTGTGGCCGCTGGGATCTGCTGGATGTGGTGCGCATGGTTTATGCGCTGCGGCCCGACGGCATTCACTGGCCCCAAAAGGAAGACGGCTCGCCCAGCTTCAAGCTCGAAGACTTGGCCCGCGCCAACGGCCTGCTGCACGAGCAGGCCCACGATGCCTTGAGCGATGTGCGCGCCACGATTGCACTGGCCCGCCTGATTCGCGACAAGCAGCCGCGTCTGTTCGACTTTGCCTTTGGCCTGCATAAAAAAGATGGGGCGCTGCGCGAGATGGGCTTGCCCGCGGTTCAGGAGCATGCACGCCCGTTTCTGCACATCACCGGAATGATTCGCCCCGAGCGCGGCTGCCTGGCCGTGATGTGGCCGCTGGCTACCCATCCGACCAACAAGAACGAGGTGATCTGCTGGGATCTGGCCCAAGACCCCAGCGAGCTGGCCGGTATCAGCATTGAAGACCTGCGCCTGCGCATGTTCACCCGCCAGGCCGAGCTGCCCGAAGGCGTGACGCGCCTGCCCATCAAGAGCATTCACATCAACAAATCGCCCATGGTGGTGGGTAGTCTCAAAACGCTGAGCCCGGCCATGGCCGAGAAATGGGGCGTGAATATGGAGCAAAGTCTGGCATTTGCCGCCATTGCCCGCGATCTGCCCGATATGAGCGCCCAGTGGAAGGCTGTGTTCACGCGCGAGGCGGGCGAGCCGCTGGATGCCGATCAGGATCTCTACGGCGGTTTTGTGGGCAATGAAGACCGCCGCCGCCTGGAGCGCGTCAAGCGGCTCTCGCCCCAGGAGCTGGCGCTGGACAAAACCGGTTTTGACGACCCGCGCCTGACCGAGCTGGTCTGGCGCTACCGGGCGCGCAACTTCCCCATGACGCTGAACGCCGCCGAGCAGCAGCGCTGGGAGCAGCACCGCGCTGCCTGCCTGATTGAAGGCCAGGGCGGCGCACGTACTGCCGAGCAGATGTTCGCCATGATCGACGCTCTGTCCGAAACCGCCGACGAGCGTGCCGAGGAAATTCTGGGCGATCTCTACGACTACGCCGACGGCATGGTGCCCGAGGCCTGATCCACAGATTCTGGCCATTCGTTGCCGTCCCAAAAGGCTGCTTCCGGTAAATACGGGGAGCAGCCTTTGATCTTTGGCACGGGTATGGAAATGCTGCGGACCTAAGCTGCCATAGATAGCGCGACCGGTCTATGCAGCGCTGCAGCAATGTTGCATATGCCGCCGTGGGAGCCGAGCCACGAGTACTGGCGATCTGTAGAGAAAAACTTGATTCGTTGCTACAATGAGAATAGTTCTCAATATCAAGTCAGTGTCGCACCATCGCGGCCTTACAGTCTGTGACCGCATCCTCTTCTGTCCCTGCTGATCCCGTCCACACCCTGTACGTTGAACACCATGGCTGGTTGCAGAACTGGCTGCGGGGCAAGCTGGGCAATACGTTTGAGGCATCGGATATCGCGCATGACACTTTTGTCAACGTCATCGTCTCAGGGATGGCGACGCGCATAGAGCAGCCCCGGCCTTTTCTTGTCACGGTGGCCAAGAATCTGCTCATTCGCCAGTACCGCCGGCGTGTGCTGGAGCGCGCTTATCTGGATGCGCTGGCCTTGCTGGCTGAAGAGCTGGCGCCGCCGCCGGAAGAGCGCCTGATCGCGCTTGAATCCCTGCAGGCCGTGGATCAAGTATTGGATGCACTGGCTCCAAAGGCCCGCGAAGCCTTTTTGCTGGCCCACCTGGAAGGCCTGACTTATGCCGCCATTGCCGAGCGGCTGGGGGTCTCCATGACTTCGGTCAAGCGCTATCTGATGCAGGCGCACCGTCAATGTTTTTTCCTGGCGCTGGCCTGATCCAGGCACTGCGTTCATTTCGTCATGACACTCCACTCCACCGGCCGCTTGGCGGCCCCTGCACCGGGCACGGGCGCACAGCTGCGTGCCGGCGGCGCACCTTTGGATGCGGCCGTTGCCGAGGCGGCAGCAGACTGGTTCACGCGCTTGCATGGCGGCGCAGCTACGGCTGCCGAGCAAAAGCGCTGGCGTCAGTGGCATGACGCCCATGCAGACCATGCGCGTGCCTGGCAGCATTTGCAGTCCATTACCGGCGCGCTGCCGGGTTTGAATGTCGGCGGTCTGGGCTATCGCACTTTGCATGGAGCGCCAGCGTCCGCATCACGGCGCCGCTTGCTGGGCTTGTTCGTGGGTGTGGGCACTGCCGCCGGTGCAGGCTGGATGGTCACGCGCACTGCGCAATGGCAGCAACTGGCGGCCGACTATCGCAGCGGCACTGGCGAGCGCCAGCGTCATACGCTGCCCGATGGCACCGAGCTGCTGCTGGGTACGCGCAGTGCGGTGGTTCTGAGTTTTGCACGCCCTGAGCGCCGCGCGCGCTTGCTGCAGGGCGAAGCCTTGTTCACCACCGGCCACCCGGTGGGTGAGCTGGGAAGCTTGCCCTTTGTGGTTGAAACCGCAGAAGGCCGCGTGCGGGCGCTGGGTACGCGCTTTACCGTGCGCCAGAACGCCGGCATGACGCAGGTTGCCGTGTTCGAGGGAGCGGTGGAAATTCACCCCGTGGATGCCGCACCGGGCAGCAGCCCGCTGCGGCTGGACGCCGGTCAAACCGTGAGTTTTGAACGCTCACACATACAGGAGCCAGTTGCCGCTGGCGAACGGGAGCTGGCCTGGAGCCGGGGGCAGCTTTGGGTGGATAACCAGCGACTGGACGATTTTCTCGTCGAGCTGGGCCGCTACCGCAACGGCTGGCTGCGCGTTGATCCCGCCGTGGCCGCAGTGCGCTTTTCAGGTGTTTTTCCCTTGGGGCCTGAAGGCAGCATGGCCAACACCGATGCGGTTCTGGCCATGCTGCCGAACTCGCTGCCCGTGCAGGTGCGCTGGCGTTTCCCTTGGTGGGTGGTGGTGCAAGCGAGGCAAGTCAGCGGTCGCTGAAGCGGCGATCAGGGCATTGGCCCATGGGAGTGGGTGACCCTTTTGGGAATCTCGTGCGTCATAGATCTCAAAAGGGAAGTGCCGGGCGTACATAGGTGCATCTGCCACGGCATCGTCACATCGTTTTGTTTTGCCAATCCGGTTGAAGCGCTTGCAGTTGGCAGTGAGGTCGAACCTGCTTTATCAGGCTGCGCTGCGGGTCCCTGTCCGAAGCCGAGCAGGCGCGAGTTACAAAAATGCAACTGGGATGCCATGGCCGAGGCTTGATGAAATAGAATAAATAAGAACTATTCTTGTTTGTTTTCCGTCCGCTGTCTTGGTTCGCCATGTCTTCCAGTCTTTCATCTTCGTCTCAGGACATTGCCACGCTCTACACCGATCACCACGGTTGGTTGCAGGGCTGGCTGCGCCGCAGGCTGGCCAATGCCTGTGATGCCGCTGATCTGGCTCAGGACACTTTTGTGCGTATCCTGGGTGCCAGGGACCTAAAGACGATCGAGACTCCGCGTGCTTATCTGACCACGGTGGCCAAGGGCGTGCTGGTCAACTGGTACCGGCGCCAGGCGCTGGAGCAGGCGTATCTGGAAGCGTTGGCCTTGTTGCCTGAGCCAGAGGCTCCGTCGCCCGAGCAGCGTGCACTGGTGCTGGAGACACTGCAGCAGATCGACGCCATGCTGGACCAACTGCCTCCGCTGGTGCGTCGAACTTTCCTGCTCTCGCAGCTGGACGGCATGAAGTACGAGGACATTGCCCAGCAACTGGACCTGTCTCTGAGCAGCGTCAAACGCTATATGGCCCAGGCGTTTCGCCAATGTCTGCAACTGCTGGAGTGAGCAAGTCCATGGGGCAAAGTGCTGCGGCCGGCGACGGTCTGGATGGACTCATCCTTGACGAGGCCGCCGACTGGCTGATGCGTCTGCACGATCAGGAACTGAGTGCCGCGGAGCGTGCCGATTTCGAGAGCTGGCGCGCCCGCAGTTTGGCCCATGGTCAGGCCTGGGAACGCGCCGAGATGCTGATGGGCAAGCTGGGTGATTTGCCTGGTGCCTGGGCCATGCCGGTGCTGGATCGGTCTGTGCGCCACGCCAGCGTTTCGCGCCGTCGGGTGGTGGCCAAGCTGGCCGCTTTGCTGGCGGTGGCGCCGGCGAGCTGGCTGGGCTGGCGATGGGTCGATCAGCAGGGTTGGGTCGCCGATGTGCGCACGGCCACGGGCGAGCAGCGCCGACTGACACTGGCCGATGGCAGCCAACTGCTGCTGGACACCAGCACGGCCGTTGACATCATTTTTGATAGCAATCAGCGCACGATTTACCTGCGCCACGGGGCTATTTCGATTGAAACTGCTCCTGATCGCAGCGGCTTGCAGCGAACGTTTGCTGTGCAGACCTCGTTGGGGCGGCTGCGTGCGTTGGGCACGCGTTTTACGGTGCGTAGTACGCAAGAGAGGGTGCATCTGGCCGTCACGGAAGGCGCTGTGGAGGTGACGCTGCGTGGCCAGACCACCCCTCATACGGTCGTGCCAGCCGGTCAGCAGACCGAGCTGACAGGGCAGGCGAGCGTGGCCCCGCTGACGCCCGTGTCGGTGCGTCAGCAAGCCTGGGTGCAGGGCATGCTGATGGCAGATGCTTTGCCGTTGGCCGAAGTCTGTGCAGAACTTTCGCGTTACCGCAGCGGTCTGCTGCAATGCGCGCCCGAGGTTGCGGGGCTGCGGGTGTCAGGTGCCTATCCGCTGGCGGATACCGATCGCGCATTGGCCATGCTGGAGGCTACCTACCCCATTCTGGCCCGGCAGCGCCTGCGTGGCCGCTGGGTCACCTTGCTGCCCCGCTAGGGGCATGAAGCAAGGCGCGTTCGCATTTTTTTTGCGACTCCCTGAGACTTTTTTTCGATTCGCTTGGCAAAGGAAGTGAAACCCATCTCTTCCTATTTGCGCAAGGACCGCTTTACATGCCCGCTCTCCAGGCTTCACGCCCTATTTTTCATCCCGTTGCCCAGGCTGTGCGCCTGGCTGTACTGGGCTGCGCCCTGGCTGCTGGCGCCGTTCATGCGGCTTCCCCCGCGGCTGCTGCGCCAATGATGGCCCAGAGCTACCAGATTGCCGCAGGCCCCCTGGGGCGTGCATTGGCCGAGGTCGCCGCCGCTTCCGGCGTAGCCCTGTCTTTCGATCCTGCATTGACGCAGGGGCTCAACAGCCCCGCCTTGGTTGGCAGCTTTACACCGCATGACGCGCTGAAGCGTCTGCTGGCAGGCAGCAAGCTGAATCTGGTACAGCGCTCTGACGGCAGCTACAGCCTGCAAAGACAGCCGGCAGCACCGGTATCGCGTGAAGAAGGCAGCCTAGCCGAGGTGCAGGTGACGGCTCAGGCCGAGCGCAGTGGCGCCACCGAAGGTACGGGCAGCTACACCCAGACGGGCCCCAGCCGCACGGCCACGGGTCTGGGCCTTTCGCTGCGGGAGACACCCCAATCCGTGAGCGTGATGACCCGCCAGCGCATGGATGATTTCAAGCTGGAGACCCTGACCGATGTGCTGGAGCAGACGCCGGGCATCGGCGTGTACCGCCAGAACAACGCTACCGATTTTCAGGCCCGTGGCTCGACGGTGAATCTGCAGGTCGATGGCATGGCCCAGCTGACCAACGGCTGGTACTTTGTGACCAGCACCATGTATGCGCTGGACGATATGGCGGAAATGGACCGCGTCGAGGTGCTCAAAGGCTCCTCGGGTCTGGTCGTGGGCAAGGGCGGCTATGGCGCCACGGTCAACATGGTTCGCAAGCGGCCCACGCGCGAGTTTCAGGCCAGCGTGCGTGCCAACGTGGGCAGTTGGGACACCTACCGTGCTCAGGCCGATGTCAGTGGCGCGCTCAACGAAGCGGGAACGCTGCGTGGCCGGATGGTGGCAGCCACCACGGATGCAGGCAGCTTTCGTGACAATGAAAAGAGCAAAAGCCAAATGCTGTTTGGCACGCTGGAGGCCGACCTGACACCCGACACGCTGGTGAACCTGGGCTTCACCCTGCGCCAGCGCGAGGCACGCGGCTTTGGCACCACCCGCCCCAATCAGCGCTATACCAGCGGCGGAGCCGAACTGGCGCTGCTGCCGCGTTCGTTCAACAACGGCGCGCCCTGGTCGGGCTACGAGCAGCAGGCAGCCGAAGTGTTCGGCAGCATCGAGCAGCGCCTGGCCCATGACTGGACGGCCACACTCAAGTTCTCGCATCAGCGCGTGACCATGGACGACATGACGCTGGGCTATCTGTGGAACAGCACCACAGCCGCCTATCTGCCGTGGCAGGACGTGGAAAACCGTAACTGGTCGGTAAATCTCGATGTCAAAGGCCCGTTCACTTTATTGGGTCGCACGCATGAGCTGCTGGCCGGCATGGGCATGTCGCGCTATCACAGCAGTCTGATGTATGGCAGCTCCAAGAACACCTCTCTGGCCAATCTGGGGCTGGATTACGCCCAGGGCGGTGGTGCACTCCTGCGACCCGATTTCAGCAACTGGAACTACGACCGGCATGTGTTCAATCAGCGCCAGAACTATGCCTATGCGGCGGGGCGTTTTCGGCTGAGTGATCCGCTGCAGCTGATTGCCGGTATGCGTGTGACCCAGTACCGTCAGTACGATGCGACGCCCACTTGGTGGAACTACGACATGCGCGAGACGGTGAGCACGCCGTATGCGGGTCTGGTCTATGAGCTGAACCCCCATGTGTCGCTGTATGGCAGCTACGCCACCATCTTCCAGCCGCAAAGCGCTCAGGACGAGCAGGGCCGTGTGCTGGACCCCGAACAAGGCAAAACCTATGAGGTCGGAGCCAAGGGTGAGTTCTTCGACAAGCGCCTCAATGCAAGCATTGCCCATTTCTGGATGAAGACCACCAACACGGCGCAAGAGACCGGCGGCTTCACCCCCGGCGGCGACATGGCGTACCGCTCCGTGAACAGCGCCACGCGCCATGGCTGGGAGCTGGAGCTGTCGGGTGAGCTGGCCCGTGGCTGGCAGGTGCAGGGCAGTCTGGTGCAGCAAAACAATTCGCTCACCAGCTCCAGTCAGTACCCCAAGTATCAGCTCAAGCTGGGCAGTACCTACCGCTTTGAAGGTGGCGCGTTGCGCGGGCTGACTCTGGGCGCCTCCACCCGCTGGCAGAGCAAGACCTCGGTCAGCGACACTCGCAACACGCTGGGACAGAAGTCCTATGCGGTACTGGATCTGATGGCCCGCTATCAGGTGGACAAGCATCTTTCGTTCAGCCTCAACCTGAACAATGCGTTGGACAAAAAGTACTTTGCCGGTGTCAGCAGTCTGGGCGGCCTGTACTACACCTGGGGCGCGCCACGCAGCGTGAGCTTGGGTGCACGCTACGACTTCTGATAGTGCGTGCTACGTCGTTTTCTGGCGGCATTGCCGCTAGAAAAAAGGTCCGCCTTGGGTGGGCGGACCTGTAAACGCAATGCCCGGGTGACCCTTTTTTCAATCTCGTGGGTCATAGCTATTAACGGGGCGCATGCGCCCCTGTTCTTTTTCGCTTCCTGCTTGGGATGACTGCTGCATGACACTTTCCTTCATCGCCCGCCCGGGCTTTTCACTTCTATCGCGCCTGCTCGCGGCCGTGCTCGGCGGCTATGCGCTGGCCAGCGCACTGGCGGTGCTGTTGGCCACGGTGCTGTCAGCCCCTCGCGCCGAAGCCGTGCTGGCCGGCATCCAGTGGAGCTTTGCGGTCTATGTGGCTGCGGTGATCTGGGCTTTTTCTCCCGTGTCGCTGGCCCGGATCTGGGCTGTGTTGCTGGCACTGGTGGCTGCTCTGCTGGCGGCCAGCGGGCAGCTGGGCCCTGGGACAGGGGGCTGAGATGGGAAAGAAAACTACTTCATTTGGCGCAGGTCAGGGAAAGTTTCGCCAGGCCCAGGCCTGGCTGCACACCTGGTGCGGCCTGTGGTTTTCCTGGCTGCTGTTCACGGTATTTTTGACCGGCACGCTGGCGGTCTTTGAGGAGCCCATCAGCCATTGGATGACGCCCGAGCACCATGCCGAGGAAGCCGCCGCGCAGCACGCCGCACCTGTACCAGCTGTGCCTGGGGCTGACATGGCCCAGCGCCTGGCCTGGGGGCTGGCTTTTATGGAAAAAAACCACCCCGGCGCCGAGATGTGGGAGCTATGGCCTTCCGACGCACAGGGGGCGGGCAAGCTGACTGCATATTGGTATGACAGCGCGCGCGCCTATGCCCAGGCCCAGTTGGACCCCGCCACCGGTGAGTTGCTGCCGCCGTCACCAAGAACGGGGCGCGATACGCTGGGTGGTCACCATTTTGTGGACTTTCACTACCGCCTGCATGCCGGCAACGTGGGGCTGTGGATCGTGGGCATTGCCGGGTTGGCCATGCTGGTGGCGCTGATCAGCGGAGTCATCACGCACCGGCGCATTTTTGTGGACTTTTTCACTTTTCGCCCCCGCAAGGGTCAGCGCAGCTGGCTGGACGCGCACAACGTCACGGGCGTGCTGACGCTGCCCTTTTTGCTGATGATCGTCTACACCGGCATCGCCATCTCGGGTGTGCATTTCATACCGGCGGGCGTTCACAGCTTCTTTGGGCCGGGCAAGCAAGGTGTGCGTGCCTATCAGTCGGCGCTGGATGCACCGGGCCAGTCCCCGAGGTCGGGTCAGGCCATGGCGGTACCCGATCTGGCCGCTTTTGCCCTGCGTGGCCAGCAACTGATGGGCCAGCCTGTGCGGGCGGTGGTGATTGCCCACCCGGGCGATGCCCAGGCCCGCATTGGCGTGTATGGCTGGAACGAGGAAGGCAGCATGCTGCGGCGGCTAAGCACCCGCAGCGGCATGGTGATGTTCTCGGCTGCCACGGGCAAGGTGCTGCAGGTACGCCGTCCTGGCGAAGTGGATGGTGGCGCAGCCCTGTTGGTCAAAGAAGTGATGGGCAGCTTGCACACGCTGAAGTACGGGGGGCTGGCGCTCAAGTGGCTGTACTTTGTGTGCGGTCTGGCTGGTTCGGCCATGGTGGCCACTGGCGCGGTACTGTTCATCGTCAAGCGCCGGCACAAGCACCTGGGCGAGTTTGGCCCAGCCACGGCCCGGGTTTACCGGTTGGTGGAAGGGCTGAACGTGGCCGCCATTGCCGGCCTGGCGGTGGCGTGCATAGGCTATCTGTGGGCCAACCGATTGCTGCCGCTGGAGCTGGCTCACCGTCACGACCGCGAGCTGAACGTGTTCTTTGGCCTGTGGCTGCTGGCACTGGTGCATGCCATGTTCCGCCCACCCGCTGCAGCCTGGAAAGAGCAACTTGCCGCTCTGGCCGCGCTGTGCCTGCTGCTGCCGGTGTTGAACTGGGTCACGGTGGGCGACCATTTGGCCGCGCAAATACTGCGAGACGACTGGGAAAGCGCAGGCGTAGAGCTTTGCGTACTGGTCTTGGGGCTGGCGGCGGCCCTGGCCTGCCGCAGTCTGCTGCGCCGCCCCGCAGCTGCCGGGCGACGGAACAGATGGAGCGGATCAAGCACCCAGAAGGCGAAGGAGATACAAGCATGAGCATGTTGCAAGCTGCCTTGGCGGCATGGGCACTGGCCTGGGCGGGCATGACGGCGCTGGCCTTTGCCATGGAGCGTCATTACCAACAGCTCACGGGGAATATGACGCAGCCCCGGCTGCACCGTTATGTGTTGCGAACGGCAGGTGCGCTGCTGCTGGCGGCTTGCTTGCTCGTCTGCCTGGTTGGCTGGGGCACCTCGGTCGGCGTGGTGGCTTGGTTGGGCTGGCTTTCTCTGGGTGCCTTCACCAGCACCCTGCTGGTTGGCATATGGCCGCGACGGGCGATGTAGCGGGGTTGACCGAATTTTCAGTCTTTTTGTGCCGCAGTGACTATGCGTAAAGCGCATATTGCTATTGTTTTAAGAGTATTTGAAATTATTTTCAGCCGGGCCTGACCCGATTTGATTTCTCAGGCTTCTTTGTTTTCGAGAGCTTTCATTCATTGCCATCGGATTCAAAGACTGTTCAATACCATGTATCTCCAAAAACCTCAGCGGCCCGTGCGCCGCGTTTTTGCGCCCACCCTGCTGGCCCGTGCCGTGCATTGGGTTTTGTGCGCCGGCACCGTCGCGGCACTGCCGCTGGTCGGGACGGCGGCTCACGCTCAGTCGGTAGAGCAACGCAGCTACGATATCCCCGCCGGGACACTGGATGCTGCCTTGCGCAGCGCAGCCGGTCAGGCCGGTGTCGCGCTGATCTTTACGCCCGAGCAGACCGTCGGCCGCAACAGCGCTGGGCTGCGCGGCAGCTATAGCGTGGAAGGTGTTTTTGCCGCGCTGTTGAAAGGCTCTGACTGGCAGGCCGTGCGCCAAAGTGGCGGCGGCTGGGCGCTGCGCCGTGTGCCGCAGGTGAGCCAGGCTGGCGCTGCCGCCGGCGAAACGGAGATGGCCCCCGTTACCGTGACGGCGGCTGCAGAACGCCCGGTGGTGGCCGAGGGCGCATACACGCCTACCGGACCGGTAACGACGGCCACGCGCATGGGTTTGACCCTGCGCGAGACGCCCCAGTCCGTCAGCGTGGTCACGCGACAGCTGATGGACGATATGGCGCTAACCGCCGTGCCCGATGTGCTGGAGAAAACCCCCGGCATCACCGTGGGCCGCAACGATAGTGAGCGCTACACCTTTTATTCGCGTGGTTTCACCATCGAGAACTTCCAGTTCGACGGTGTGCCCAACACCATGGACTCGGCCAACCAGTACACCACCTCGCTGGCCGACAGCGCCATCTATGAGCGCGTGGAAGTCGTCAAAGGCGCTACCGGCCTGCTGACCGGTGCGGGCAACCCCTCGGCCGTGGTCAACCTGGTGCGCAAAAAACCGACCAAGGATTTTGCTGCCTCGGTGGAGCTGGGGGCGGGTTCCTGGAATCGCTACCGCTCGACGGTGGATGTTTCGGGCTCCCTGAATGCAACGGGCTCGGTACGAGGTCGTGTTGTGGTGGCCGGCCAGAATGCCGAGTCCAACGTGAACTATTACAGCCGGGACACGCGCAATTTCTACGCCATTGTCGAGGCCGATCTCACGCCCAACACTTTGCTGAGCCTGGGCTTTGACTACATGCAATCCAAGGCCGATGGCTCCACCTTTGGACACCTGCCGTTGTTCTACAGCGATGGTTCTCGCACCGATTTCAGTCGCTCCGTCAACCCGGCCGCGCGCTGGTCCTACTGGAACAATGACAGCCGCAACCTGTTTGCCAACCTCAAGCATGACTTTGGTGGTGGCTGGGTGCTGGATGCCTCGGCCAGTCACCTTACGCAGTCGCGCGACGTGGTCTACGGCGCGGCCTACAACGGCACCGTGAACCGGTTGACGGGCGCAGGTATCCGCATGATTGCGGGCACCATTCCCACGCAGACCGACGCCAACACCTTCAACGCCGCGCTGAGCGGCAAGTTCCAGCTGCTGGGCCGCACGCACGATGTGATGCTGGGAGCAGGCTATTCGCGTCAGCATCGGGCTGCGCAGATGTCAAACACGGTCTGGACGAACATCCCCAATTACTTTGCCTGGGACGGCAACATCGCCCAGCCCGCGTTCACACGTACTTCGGATCGCGACATCGTGGTGCTGGAAAAAGGTCTGTCGGCGGCCACCCGCCTGCGGCCCACGGAGGATCTGTCGGTCATTCTGGGTGCTCGCGCCAGCTGGTACGACATGATGGACACCACCACGGTTCTGGCCACGGGCAAAAGCTCCGTGGGCAACGACCTGCAGGTGAACCGCAAGATCACGCCCTATGCAGGCCTGGTCTATGACCTGAGTCCGCAGTGGTCGCTGTACGGCAGCGTGACCAATATCTTCAACCCGCAGACCTATTACAAGGATGCGGGAGGCAACCCCTTGTCGCCGCTGACAGGGCTGAGCAAAGAAGTGGGCGTGAAGGGCGAGTTGCTGGACGGACAGCTCAATGCCAGCGTGGCGCTGTTTCATATCAAGCAAAAGAATGCGGCGCAGTACCAGGGGCTGAACGGCGCCAGCGGTGAGGAGATCTACACCGCCATCGACGGCATCACCAGCCGGGGCCTGGAGGCTGAACTGTCCGGCAGCATCGCACCGGGCTGGAGCGTGTTCGGGGGCTATACCTACCGCACTTCCAAGGCGCCGGCACAGCCAGACGTGGTCACACCTGCGGTGAACACCAACCAGCCCCGCCACCTGCTCAAGCTGGGCACTACCTACCGCCTGCGCGGCGACTGGTCGCGCTGGACCGTGGGCGGCAACCTCACCTGGCAAAGCCAGACTTATTACCAGCAACCCGGCGCGCCGTACTGGCGTGCCACCCAGCCCTCTTATGCGGTCGCAGGCCTGATGGCGCGCTATGAACTGGACAAGCACTGGTCCATGTCGATCAATGTGAACAATCTGTTCGACAAGACCTATATGCCGGGCCTGGGCTCCTACGGCTCGGGTGTCTACGGCGATCCGCGCAATGTACTGGTGACGGCGCGCTACCGCTTCTGAGTGCCAAGCGTGTAGCGCAAGAAGATGCTGAACGTCGATGAGACGTTTGGCATCCCCTTGCGCCAGGGGCGCCAGGGATGCCAAGGCCCTGCGGGTTGTCGCCAGGGGCAACAATGCTGGCGCATTACGGCGATGCGGGATCAGCGCTTGGGCAGGATGTCGAGTTCCGCCACGGTGGGCAAAAAGCTGCCGTTCCACACGGCGCGCGCCGGCACGGGGTTCTTGGTGGCATAGGCCTTGGCCACCTGCTCGGCCATGGTCTGCAGACGCTCGGCTCGCAGCTGGCCAAAGCCTTCGCTGCGGGCGCCTGGGCTGTCGATGGCGGTTTCAATCGTCAGTTTCAGGCGTTTGACTTCCAGCGGCACATTGACGAGTCCGTCCTTGGCCTTCATGGAAGCAATGGCCGCTTCGGGTTTGGCCATGGCCTCCTTGGCGCCTTTGGCAAAGGCCTTGAGGAAGGCGCGCACGGCCTCGGGCTTTTCGGCAACCAGCTTGGGGCTGGCAATGATCACATTGCCGTACAGCTGCACGCCGTGCGTGGCATAAGGCAGCACCACCACATCTTCGCGTTTGACGCCGCGGGCCTCCAGGTTGAGCAGGCTGGTGAAGGTGTAGCCGGTCACGGCATCCAGATCGCCGCGCGCCAGCATGGTTTCGCGCAACTGGGGTTCCATGGTGCTCCACTGCACCTCGCCCACGCCATTGGCCTGAGCAAAGATGGGGAAGGTGCGGCGGCCGGCGTCAAAGATGGGAGCGCCCAGCTTCTTGCCGGCCAGGTCGGCGGCCTTGGTAATGCCCGATTTCTTCAGCGCCATCACCGAGGCCGGCGTGGTGTTGTAGATCACCATGATGGCCACGGGCTTGATGGGTGCGTCGGGGTTGTTGGCGTGAAACTCCATCAGCGCTGCCAGATCGGCAAAGCCCAGGTCGTGTGTGCCCGAGGCCACGCGCTGGATGGCGCCGGCACCGCTGGCCGCTTCCACGTTCACATCCAGGCCTGCCTGCTTGAATAAGCCTTTTTGTTCGGGGTGGACAAACAGGGCGGCCGGGCCTTCAAAGCGCCAGTCCAGCTGGAACTTGAGCGGCGTATCCGCCGCATGGGCGGCGCTCCAGCTCAGGGCAGCAGCGACTGTGGCGGCTTTGAGAAAGCAACGTTTTTGCATGGGACTCCTCTTTTCATGGATGGCAAACACATGACGGGAGACTCAGCAAATTCGGTGCCAATTTGTATACAAAGTGTGCGCGTCTGTTTTGCACCGAATGAGTGCGTCCAAGCCTATGGAGCGCACGATACGGTGGGCAAAATCCGGGCATGAAACTTGCGGTCAAAACTGCTTGAGGTGCAGATGCAGTTTGCGCTGCCTGCTATTGAATGTGAGTGACAGGCCTTGAAGGCCCGGAAAGAGACTGCCATGACCGAGATCGATTTTTCCCAGCTCGATACCTATGCCCGCTACAAGCTGATGGCCAGCCTGATCGTGCCGCGCCCGATTGCCCTGGTCACCACGCTGGGCGCCGACGGCACGGTGAACGCCGCGCCTTTCAGCATGTTCAACATGATGGGCGAGGACCCTCCGGTGGTGATGCTCAGCGTCAACAAGCGCCAGGATGCGGCGCAGAAAGACACGGCCACCAATATTCTGCGCACGGGTGAGTTTGTCGTGCATATCACCGACGAGGCCATGGCGGCAGCCATGCATCGCTGTGGCGACAGCCTGCCGCCCGAGCACAGCGAGTTGCTGCATACCGGCCTCACGGCCACGCCATCGCAAAGCGTGCAGCCGCCGCGCATTGCCCAGGCGCCGGTGGCTTTTGAATGCGTGTTGCACGAGACGCTGGAAACCGAGAGCCGTTATGTCTTTATCGGCCGCGTGCAATGGCTGGCCGTGCGCGAAGGCCTGGTGGATACCGAGAAATGGCGCGTGCGCCTGCAGGAGTTTTTTCCCGTGGGGCGCTTTGGCGCGAGCTTCTATGTCAACTGTCGCGACCGCTTTGCCATCGAAGCGCATGAGGGCAGGGCGCCGGCATTGAGTGCCGAGGCCTGCACCGCCATTGACGAGATGTAGCGCACAGCATCTTCAATTTTTGCTGGACTGGTGTGGGTGCCGGCCATCGTTGCGCAAAGCGCTGACCGGCGGCAAGCGCCCCCAGTTTTTCTGTGGCTCCGGTGCATGCACTGCAAACTCGATCATGGATGGCAGACTACAAAGCGAGGCTGGCGTTGTCGATGACGAATCGGTACTTCACATTGCCCTTGAGCATGCGCTCGTAGGCTTGGTTGATCTCGTCGGCTCGAATCATCTCAATGTCTGCGACGATGCCGTGCTCAGCGCAGAAATCGAGCATCTCCTGAGTTTCTGGAATGCCTCCAATCATGGACCCGGAAAGACTGCGGCGCTTCATGATCAGATTGAATACGTTGGGCGAAGGATGTGGCGTTGCTGGTGCTCCTACCAACGTCATCGTGCCGTCGCGCTTGAGCAAGGCGAAGAACGCATCAAGCTCATGTGGTGCCGCCACAGTGTTGAGGATGAAGTCCAGGCTCTTGGAATGCGCAGCCATCTCGCGGGCATTGCGTGAGACAACGACTTCATCTGCACCCAAGGCTTTGGCATCTTCGCGCTTGGACTCGGAAGTCGTAAATGCCACCACATGAGCTCCCATCGCGTGTGCCAGTTTGATCCCCATGTGTCCTAAGCCGCCAATTCCCACGACTCCAACCTTATGGCCTGCTCCCACATTCCAATGTCGCAGCGGAGAGTAGGTGGTGATGCCTGCGCAGAGCAGGGGAGCTACCGCAGCGAGTTGTTCCTCAGGATGGCGCACGCGAAGCACATAGCGCTCATGGACGACGACTTGCTGGGAATAGCCGCCCAGCGTGTGGCCAGGTGCATCAGCTGTTGGACCGTTGTACGTTCCAACCATATGGTCGCAGTAATTTTCCAGACCTTCGTTGCAATCGGCGCAGTGCTGGCAACTGTCGACAATGCAGCCGATGCCGACCAAGTCGCCGGACTTGAAAGTCGAGACATGGGCGCCGACAGCGGAGACACGGCCCACAATTTCATGGCCTGGCACACAGGGATACAAGGTTCCTGCCCATTCGGAACGGACCTGATGAATATCGGAATGGCATACGCCGCAGAAGGCAATGTCGATCTGTACATCATGCGCGCCGGGCACACGTCTAGTGATATCCAGTGATTCCAGCGGCTTGTCGGCGGTGTGGGCTCCGTAGGCTTTGACGATCATGGCAGATTCCTTTCGAGGTGGTCGAAACGCATCACAGGGCGCTGGGTTTGGAATATTTCCAGCAGGCCCTAGACAAAAATCTTAGAGACGTATTGGGTTTGGGTTCAGCGAGCTCAAGTTGCTCGTTCAACACACTCTACCTATCGAAAAGCAGGCTTTCCAGATGTCGGCCCAATTCCGCACTGGCGCGTCGTGCAGTTTGAGAGTCGACGCGAGCGGCCAGCGCTTGAGTGACTTCATGCAACTGCTCAGAAGTCACTGGATTGCCCCCTTTGCACCTTCTTCCTTTGTCAGAGCGCCGCTGTGAGCAGCCTATGGCTGTCAGTGCACTGGCCGGCCGAGTCGTTTGCTTGCCCTTGATATTGTGTAATTCACGAGGCAGTAAAGCGCCGCTATGACGAGGTACACAGGCACCAGCGAGTGATAGTTTGCGATGAGCACCTTGGCGTTCTGCATAAGTTCACCATAGGTGACGACATAACCGAAGGTGGTGTCTTTGACCACGATGACCAGCTGTGCCACCAGCGCCGGGACAATGTAGCGAACAGCCTGGGGAAAGACGACGAAGAAAAAAACCTGGGATTCGCTCATCCCCAGGCTGCGCGCAGCATCGGTCTGGCCGCGGGGGACGGCGAGCACGCCCGCGCGATAGACCTCGGCCACCACGGCGGCGGTACTCAGGCCTATAGGCAAGGTCAGCATCCAGTAGGTGCTCAGCTTCAGTCCGACCGACGGCAGCACCAGAAAGCACACATAGATGAGCAGCAGCGTCGGCGTGCCACGCAGAAATTCGATGACCGCAATGCTGGGCCAGCGCACAAGCCGCGACGGCGCCAAGCGCCCCAGCAACAGCACCAGCCCCAAGGTCAGTGCAATGACGGCTGCCGCTGCTGCGGATGCCAGCGTGCCGAGCAGGCCTTTGGCCAGAAAGGCCCAAGTCGTAGGCCAGGCGAAGAATTCCCAGAAGGGGGCTTCGAGCTGCCCAGAGGTGTGGAACTGGAGCACGATACCCGCCGCCAGCAGGAGCAACACGGCCGCCGCCATCACGCTCGCCACCCGAGTGACGGTCTGGGCCTTGGGGCTTGGCGCAGCAAACAGAATGTCTTCCAGAGAGCGGCTCATCGCAGTATCCGCACTTTCTTTTCCAGAATGGATCCGGCCCAGGCGATGAGCAAGCCAGTCGCCACATACATGGTGGCAGCCACCGCGAACGCGGCAATGCCGACAGCGGAGTCATTGGCGATTTTGGACACGAGCGCCGTGAGTTCCCGGCCCGGGAGCGGCACCTGCGACGCCAGCGAGGTCGACAACATCAGTGCAATGAGCAGCGAGGTCATCGGCTGCACCACCGAGCGCAGCGCCTGCGGCAGCACCACGTTGGAAATAACTTGCACCGGCCGCATGCCCAAGCTGAGTGCGGCTTCAATTTGGCTGCCGGGAATCGTGTTGATGCCCGAGCGCAGGTAGTCCGCGGTGAACGCGGAGCAGACCAACGTCAGCGTCAGGATCACGCTGGGCTCATAGTCAATCACAACGTTGAGGTCGGGTAGCGCGAACACAATAAAGATCAGCAGTGCCACGCTGGGAATGTTGCGGAAGATCTCGACGTAAACAGTCAGAGTGAAGCGCAGCGGCGGCAGCGGGAGCAGTCTAAGCACCGTCACAACCATGCCCAGCAAGAACCCGGGCACGAACGACGCCATCGTGAGCTTCCATGTCAGCAAGAGGGCCTGCCAGAAGGCAGGCCCATGGTCGGCCAAAAGCCTGGAAACCTCGCCCATCGTTTAAGGGAGGGCGGGTGGTGTCGGAACGACAGTGCTGCCGGTGCGCTGTCCTATGGAGACAGTCCAAAGTTTGGCCCAGGTACCGTCGGCTTCCAGCTTCTTCAGGAAGGCATTGATAAAAGCGACACCGTCCGAGCCCTTGGGCAGCCCAACGCCGTAGGAGTCCTGCGCACCGAATGGCGCACCCGCCAGACGCGCGTTGCTGGCGCCAAGGCTCAGTGCGTTGAGCAGCAGCGTGTAATCGGTCACGTAGGCGTCCACGCGCCCCTGACGCAGGGCATCGAGAGCTTCCTGGTGCGTCTGAAACTCCTGCACGACTCCTTTGGGCGCGTACTGCGCGAGGATCGCGGGTCCCGTGGAGCCTGCCTGTGTGGCCACCTTCTTGGCGGCTAGGTCGTTGTATGACTGGATCGTCTTGTTGTTCGCCTTGACGAGCACCCCGGACTGCGAGGTGTAGTAGGGCCCTGCAAACGAGATCTTCTCGGCGCGAGCGGGTGTGATGGAGTAGGTGGCGAACACCATGTCTACCTGATCGTTGATCAGCACCTGCTCGCGTGTGGACGAGGTCACCTGTGTGAACTGGTACTTGGCCCCGTCGCCCAGGATGTAGCGAGTGATCAGTTGGGTCAGACCTATGTCAAAGCCACGGATCTTTCCGTCTTTCTCGTTGAGCAGCGAGAAAAGATTCGAGGTTTGCGTGCTGCCCAGGCGTAGCGTGCCGGCCTGCTTGATCTTGCTGGCCCAAGTGCTTGAGGCAATGGTCGCCGCGCTGGCGACAGGGCCTTGCGCGACCAGCGCGTCATACGCAGCTGTATTGATGGGCGTGCCTTGTGCGAAAAGCGAGCCACCGGTCACGATCGTCAGTGCCGCCACGGTGGATTTCAGAATGAATTTGATCGACATGCGGTCTTCTTGAATGGTCTGTGATGCGAATCAATATAAAGCAGCCATGGGATGACCGAGCCGCTCGTCCGAGCCATCATTGTGCACACAATACAGTCGCTTCTGCGGTTCATGGCAGTCGCCGCCATAGCTCGGCGTTTGGAACTGTCCCCCGCTTTTCGACGGTGCATTCGAGAGGCTGAACCGGCCGAGGGTCGGTCATGAGCAGCCGTTAATCCCTGCCCTGAAGGCCCAGCTGACTCTATAAGTCACTGGGCTTTCTCATTGGCGGTGGGTGGCGCAAGACGTCGGTTGCATCTACTGTGAAGCCCAGTCTCAGTCTGGTGCAGCCAGTCGCAATGATGCTGGCGTACTACGGTAGTGCTGCCAGCTTTAAAGATCAGCGCTTGGGCTGAATGTCCAGTTCTGCCACGGTGGGCAAAAAGCTGTCGTTCGGGCAGGGCGCCCGCATTGGGCGCCGAGGCCAGCACCGCCATTGACGAGATGTAAGGCGCAGCGACATGCCGCCTTGGGTGCGAGTGGATTGCTGCTTTAGCCGGGTTGGGTGCGCTCAACCTTCTACCAGCGTTGCCTCACGCCCAGTGTTGCCTGCAGTCCCGATGTGATGCGTGTATCGCCGCCATTGGCCCACAGCTTGCCTAATTCGGCGTAGACACTGGTCATGGGGTTCAGCTGCAATGTGCTGCCCAGCACGAACTCTGTGCTGGTGTAGCCGCCTTTGGCCAGTATCGCTGTGGTCGTTGAAGCCGTTATAAAACTGGCCACATCGGTAGCGCGACTGGAATGAAAGATATTGACCCGCACCGAGGGATGTAACACGCCCAAGGAAATCGGGAAACGGCCTTTAATCCGCGCCCCCAAGCGCACAAGCCAGTCATCGTCAGCCTGACTTCCAACCCGAGTCGAAGCGAGCATGGTGTCCTCCAGAGAAATGCGTCGGTAAATCAGCTGGGCTTGCGGCTCAATTCGCCAGCCGCCTTGCCATGGCAGAGACTGACCGGCTTCCAACGATGCCAGCCAGCCTTGTCCTTTGGTCAACGCTCTGGCATCGCTTCGGCTGTGAAGGTCGCTTCGGTACTCGGCAGCCTGTAGTACCGCATCCAGATACAGTTTTTGTGCATTCTGGTAGCTGCCGTAGAGGCCCAGATAGCGATTGCGCAGACTGTTGAAACCCACGTCCTGGCCTTGTTGCCCTCCGGCAAAGCCGCGAACCTGCATGTCTCCATTGAGCTGTCCCACATACATACCGGCTTTCCAATCACCGTCGCTCCAGACATCCAGACCCGCCTGAAAGCCTGTCAGCAGGGCCCGGCTTTGCGCGCTCACTACGCCTTGTTGGCTGATGCTTGGCTCGCTTCTGATCAGGCGCGCCCAGGCTTGCCGATCTCGCCGGGTGTCGTCGGCCTCGTCCAAATCATCGCCAATACGCTGATGCCGATTGCCCAGCAAGCTCAGATCGGCCTGGCGCAACTGGGCCGGCAAGGCACTGATCAACGCAGCCTCCGCTCGGTAGGATGCATCGATACCGTTGATGCTTGAGTGCAGCGATGCCCCCGAGGCGTCGCTTTTCAGGCGGTATTCATAGGCCCCAGCATCCACATGCCCACCCGCCAGCGTGAAAGCTCCCGAGCTCAGACGGCCTCCGTTCTCCGTGGCTACCACCACAATGCCTTTGGCATCGGTGGGTGCACCCAGGCCTCCCGCATTGGCAATCACCAGCGAGGTGTTTCCACTGGCAATCGCGTTGCTACCGCTGAGCAGCAGCAGGTCGCTGGCGCTGCTCGGGCCTTGAAGTTGGGTCGACAGGGCTAGCGTTGCGCCTTGCCCCACATAAGGGCCGGTGAGTTTGAGCACCGTGCCGGGCCTGCCACCACCCGGTGCGCTGAGTGTCACGTTGCCACTGTTGTTTAAGGCGGCAATGGCTTGGGAATGGCCGGCCAGATCCAGCACCGCGCCGGCCGCAACCGTGTGGGCAGAAGCTTGGCTCAGCACGTCGGCGGCGCCAGCCAGCAGCCGACCTTGTTGCACCACGGTGCTGCCACCGTAGCTGTTGCCGACATAGTCCAGGCGCAGCGTTCCCATGCCTTGTTTGATCAAGCCGCCGCTGCCCGCGATAGCTCCCGTAAGGCCCAGCTCGGTCTGAGCCGCCACCTGTACGCGGCCGGCCGCTGCGCTCAAGCCGATGCTGCGGCCGGTATCGAAGCTGGCGGTTGTCGCCAACGTTCCCCCGTTCAGTTCTATGCCGCCCGAAGTGGCTCCCAGATTGGCATCGCTGGACACGGTCAGTACGCCGCTATTGATTCTGGTGCCGCCGGAATAGGTATTGCGTCCTCCCAGCACCAAGGTGCCCAGATCCGTTTTTACCAAGGTGCTTGCACCGGCGAGCGGGGCATTGATAGTGGCTGTCATGAGGGCGCCGGCAGCGGTTCCATCTCCGACTCGCACCAGACTCTGCCCTCCCGGCCCTTGCAAATCGATGGCGTCGCCCTCGATGCGGTAACCGTCGCTGGCAAACTGCATGCCGGTGACGCCAATGGCTCCGGCCGCGCGATTGACGGTCACGATGCCGGCTTGGGCCTCGAAAATGGCAAAGCTCGTACTGGGCTGATAAAACGGCCCGTTGATCGCACCGTCGGTTGCGGTCCAGTTTTCGCCATCGGCACGCCACTGGCCCGAGCCGCCGTTGACCACGCCGTTGTCATGCAAGGCTAAATCGCCTCCGTCCCAGATGCTCAATTGGCTGCCCACCGAGGAAACCAGATTGACCTGGCCGGCCACGGCAGTCTGGATATGCAGCTGCTTGGAGAACAAGTCCAGTGGCGAGGTTCCCATCTCCAGGCCGCGATTGGTCAGCGCGCCGCCGTAGTCGAACAAGCGATAGATTCCGGCACCGAATCCGCCGAGATCGCTGACATGCAGGACGCCGTCCAGCACCAGATCCCCGCCGACGCGAAACAAGGCCGGGGCGGGCAGGGCGCCCAAGCCGACATTGATCTGGCTGTTGGGGTCCAGACCGAGCTTGCCGGCCATCGTCAGCGTCTGGCCTTGCACGCCGATCAGCACGCCGCCGGCGAAAAAGTCGACTGCGCCATTGATGCTGCCGGCCCCGGTTAGCTCCCCTGTTTGCGTCACCCTGACTGGGCCGCCAAAGCTGCCGTTCACCTGCAACTGGCCGGCGTTCACCGAGGCCTGTCCTCCCAGTTGCTGCTCCACGATCAGCGTGCCGCCTTGCACGCTTGTCTGGCCCTGGAAGCCGGAGCTATCGCCAGTCAGGCGAGTCACGCCGGCATAGTGCGCGATCTGAGGGGTGCCGGCGCTGTTGCTGGACATCGCCGCGCCAAAGGCATAGGCGCTCTCCGTGTGGTTGAAGCTCAGTAAACCGCTACCCTCACCAAATAGCAGCTGTGTTGCATCCAGGCTGCCGGCCGCCACGGCATCGCCGGGATTGCTCGAAGCTGCGCCGATATGAATGGCTCCGGAGGAGTTGCTGAATTTCGCCAGGTCGACCACTTGGCCAGGCAAGGACATGCGCCCGCCGTCCCTGAGCTGCAAAAGCCCGCTGCCATATAAACCAACCGACAGGGCCTGGCTTTCCCAGATCGCGCCCGGACCAGAAATCAGGGCCGTGCCCTGGCTATCCGAAAATGAACCCAGCACGGCACTGCTGCTACGTACCAGACCGCCGTCCTTGATCTGCAGCTCACCGGTGCCGATGTCGCCGATCGTCATGTCCAAAGTGTTGAGCCAGGCGGAACCGGCGCCCGACACCTGCACCGTGCCGCGGCCAGTCGAATCAAGGCCCAAGCTGGCAAAGTGACTGGACACCACGCCACCGCTCTCGATGCTCAAGCTACCCGCCCCAGAAAGGCCGACGAAAAGGCTGGAGCGAATGTTCCAGCGCGAACCCGCGCCAGAGACCAGGACCTCGCCGCTAGCGCCGTCCCAATCGCCCAGCGTACCGTCACGGCTGACGACCAGGGCCTGATCTGCAATGCTGAGCCGGCCGAAGCCGCGCTCTCCGATGGTCAGCCCACCTTGGCTGTTCCACTGCGAGCCCTGGCCGGTGACGATGACCGTGCCAAGGCTGCCTGGGTCTTCACCGACAAGGCCGTTCGCACCGTTCACCACTGCCCCATCACGGATGCTCAAGCTGCCTGTGCCAGTTCGCCCTACGGACAGGCTGGCACCCACATTCCATTGGGCCACTGGAGCAGCAGGTGGCAAGGGATTGACATCGCCCGATGCCTCAATCACCTGAGCTTGCGCTGGCGGCGTAGCTTCTCCGAAGATTAAAGCGGTGAGCAGTGCAGCAGGCCAGACCCGGGACTTGGGTCTTACCGACAAAGCACGGAAAAATACAGGTTTTGGCGTCATGTCGGCATCTTCAGCGTAGCCGCGACGCTTACGGTGTAAGCGCTTGCGCCCTATTGGCGGCAAGCTTGGCCATACGGGCTGAGGCAATGCTGAACTTTTGTCAGCACCGAGCAGTCGCCTTGGAATCAACGGCGCCAATCAAGCGCTGGTGAGCCGTCGCAAATTGCTGCGTGCCTGCTGCTCCAGCCGTTGGTGAAAATGCGCCGTGGTGTAGATCGTCTCGCGTTCCAGAAAGCTGCGCAGCACCTGTTTGCGCTTGAAGCCATAGACCAGCTTGGGCACCCAGGCATATTCGGCGGCGACCTGGCGGTCGTACTCGGCAAAGCGCTGGGGGCTGGCGCCCAGAATGGCCAGGTCTATGTCCACCAGCAGCTTGGCATCGTCGTCGGAGGGGGCTGCTGTATGGCAGGTGGCCATGATGAGGGCAGATACCCGTTGGCGGCTTGCTTCGGTCGCGCCGCTGTCTTTCAAGGCCCGCTCGGCCCATTGCGCGCTGCGCAGTTCGTTGTCCTTGCCCTTGATGTCATACACGGCATCGTGAAACCAGAGCGCAATCGCCAGCTCGCCGGGGCGCTGTGCCTGTTCCCAGACCGCATCAAAGTGCGCCAGGCATTCGGCCAGATGTTGCTGGGTGTGATAGTGGCGTCGGGGCTCGGCGTAGGCTGCCAGCAGGCGCTGCTGAAGCTCGCCTGGCGGCGATAGATTCAGAGCGGCCCAGCTGCGTTGCCAGGAGGACTGAAACAGCGATGCGGTCTCTGTGTTCATGCGCGGCTCCTGAGGCTCTGTGGTCAATAAAATTTTAAACAATCGGCCTGTAGCGCTTGTCAGTCCTGGGGTTTATCCAAAAAACTGATAGCAAACCACAATCGCAGCCACCACGCCAGCCAGCTCGGCAATCAACGCGCAAGGCACGGCATGGCGCGCGCGCTGTATGCCCACGGCGCCAAAATACACGGCCAGCACGTAGAAGGTGGTTTCCGTGCTGCCCTGGATGGTGGCGGCGGCCAGGGCGGCAAAGCTGTCCACGCCCTGGCTCTGCATGGTCTCTATCAGCATGGCGCGGGCCGCGCTGCCCGAGAAGGGCTTGACCAAAGCGGTGGGCAAGGCATCGACAAAGCGCGCATCCATGCCCACGGCATCGACCAACCAGCGAATGCCCGAGAGCACATACTCCAGCGCCCCCGAGGCGCGAAACACGCCCACGGCGCAGAGCATGGCCACCAGATAGGGCAGCAGATTCTTGGCGACATCGAAGCCTTCCTTGGCACCTTCGATAAAGCTGTCGTACACGGCCACCTTCTTGTAGGCCCCCAGAGCCACGAACAGCACGATCAGCGCAAACAGCGTGAGATTGCCCATCAGCGAGGACAGCTGGGCCAGAGCCGCCGCGCTCAGCGTGGCGAGGAACGCCATAAAGGCCGCCAGTACCAGGGCCAGCGGCAACAGATAGGCCAGCACTACGGGGCTGAAGATTGGCAGGCGCTGTACCAGGGCGACGCTAAGCAGGCCCACCAGGGTGGAGGCCGAAGTGGCCAGCAGAATCGGCAAAAAGACCAGGGTCGGATCAGGTGCGCCCTGCTGCATGCGGTACATGAAGATGGTTACCGGCAGCAGCGTCAGCGAGGAGGCATTGAGCACTAGAAACAGAATCTGGGCATTGGTGGCCGTGTCGGGACGGGGGTTGAGCTCCTGCAGCGCGCGCATGGCCTTGAGGCCCATGGGTGTGGCCGCGTTGTCCAGCCCCAGGCCGTTGGCGGCAAAGTTCAGCGTGATCAGCCCCAGTGCCGGATGGCCGCGTGGCACCTCGGGCATGAGCTTGCCGAACAGCGGGCCCAGAGCCTTGGCCAGCCACTCCACCACGCCGGCTTTTTCGGCAATGCGCAAAAAGCCCAGCCATAGCGTGAGCGTGCCGAACAGCAGCACCATCACCTCGACCGAGAGTTTGGCCATGGCAAACAGCGCTTGCACCATGGCCGAGAACACCTCGGTCTGACCGCCAATCAACCACTGCGCCAGCGCAGCCACCGCTGCTACCAGAAAAAAACCGAGCCACAAGGCATTGAGCATAAAAGCGCCTGTTTTTGTACTGGCGCTGATTGTGGCGCGAAATCAGGGATGCGATGGCACACTGCATCTGTTGCTAACCCGAGGAACGCCATGACTGAAAGCTCCGACGTCTCCTGGATGAACAAGCTCCGCACCCGCTTCGCCGGGCACACGCTGGGAACCTGGTTGATCATGTTGTTGTTTGCCTACGCCGGGCTGCTGGTGCTGCACTTTTTGCTGCTGGGCGCCTTGCCCAGCATGTTGCAGGAGGCAGACAACGCCTGGACGCTGCTGGGTGGGGTCTTGCTGCTGGTCTCGGGCCTGCTGGCCTTTGTGGTGGTCTGGCAGCTGTATCGACTAAGACGTGCAGCGCTGTGGTGGGCGCTGGCGCAATGGGTTTGTGCTTTTGCAGCTATAGCGCTGCTGTTCGTACCGTGGCTGGGGGTGGCTTTGGTCATGGCGATTCTGGCCGTGGCCTGGCCGGTGGCGTGGACGTTGCTGGCTTGCCTGCTTGGCACGGTGCTTTATCTGCATCTCCTGATCCGGCGGGGGAGCCTGCGTTGATGCAGACCAGGCCGCCGCTCTGGGAGCAACCGTATGGCAAAGGCCTGACTTTGCTGATCTGCCTGTTCGGCTTTTTGGGCCTGATGAGCGGCTGGATGTTGCTGGAGGCCGATTTTTCCTATGCTTGGCGATCTTCGGGGCGAGCTTGGTGGGCTCTGGTGTTGCAGACCATGCTGGCGCTGAACTCGGCAGTGTGTTTGACGCAGGCGTGGTTGCTTTGGAGTCGCAATCGCGCAGCTGTGTGGCTGGGCGCTCTTTATGTGGCGCTGGGCGTGATCAGTCAGGCCGGCATGTTCTGGTATGTCAACCGACTTGGCAGCCGGGCCGATGCCTTCTCCATAGGCTTTTGGCTGGCTCAGGCTATTTTCTGGGCCGGCATTGTGGGCTATCTGCACTGGCTGCAGCGACGCGGCGTGCTGCGTTGAGCCTGCATGCCGGCCTTGCTCATGGCGCAGCCAGCACGCGCAGCAACTGGCCGTCGGAGGCGTCGGTGAGCAGATAAAGCCAGCCGTCCGGCCCCTGGCGTACATCGCGCACGCGCTGGCCCAGGCGCGGTAGCAGCACTTCGCTGGCCGTGATACGGCGGCTTGTCGCTTTAGCAAAGCTCAGCCGCTCCAGGTGCTGGGCCTTGAGCGCGCCTACCACCAGACTGCCTTTCCACTCGGTCCCATAGCGCTCGCTGGTGATGAAGGCCATGCCCGAAGGGGCAATCGACGGCACCCAGTAGTGCCGCGGCTGCTCCATGCCGCTTTGCTGCGTGATTCCCTGGCCTATCTTGCCGCCGCCGTAGTTTTCGCCATAGGTGATCACCGGCCAGCCATAGTTTTTGCCAGGTTCGATGCGGTTGATTTCATCTCCGCCCTGCGGGCCGTGCTCGTGCATCCATAGCGTGCCGTCCGATGCCAGTGCGGCGCCCTGCGGGTTGCGATGGCCGTAACTCCAGATTTCCGGCCAGGCATCGGCGCGGCCGACAAATGGGTTGTCCCGGGGAACGCTGCCGTCCTTGTGGATGCGGACGATCTTGCCCAGATGACTTTTCAGATTCTGGGCCTGCTCTTTATAGGAGGAGCGTTCGCCCAGGGCCAGAAACAGGCTGCCGTCGCTCTTGCCATCCACAAGGCGCTCCACAATGCGGCAGCCAAAGTGCAGGCTGCTGGAGTATTTGGGGCGCTGGCTGAAAAGAGTCTGCACCTGCTCCAGCTGGCTGGCATCTGCCGACAGTCTGGCCTTGGCCAGGGCTGTGCTGTTCTTGCCGCTGTCGGCGCCCAGGCCAGGCTCCGAGTAGCAAAAATACAGCGTGCGGTTGCGGGCAAAGTCGCTGTCGAGCACCACATCCAGCAGCCCGCCCTGGCCGGCGGCGGCCACGGACGGCAGGCCCTGGATGGGGGCGTTGAGCCGCCCATCGCGCTCGAGCACGCGCAGGCGGCCCGGGCGTTCGGTGACCATATAGCGGCCGTCCGGCAAAAAAGCCAGGGCCCAGGGGTGGTCCAGGCCGCTGGCCACGACCTGGGTCTGCAACTGGGCGGCCAAGGCCTGAGCCGTGCCCAAGACCGCCAGCAGCGCAGGCAGTGCCATCCGCGCGGCGGATATACAGGAGCGGCAAGAGCGGGCGCAGGCGGGTGCTTGAGAGTAAGAGGGCATGTCCACTCCGGTCTAGGTATGAGGCGTTGCGGGCGAGAAGGCAATTTTGCCCTGTCAAGCTCTGGCCTGCAGCCAAGCATGGCTGGTTCGGCGGGTGTATAAACTGCGGTTCGAGTTTTTCTCAGACCGTGCGCCTGGCGCCGGTCATCTCAGCAATCAACAAGGAATCGCACCCATGGGCGCGCAATGGAAAGCAAAGGGCAAGGCGCTGGTCGCTGATGCCAAAGGCAAGCTGTTTGGCAAGCTGGTCAAGGAAATCATGGTCGCGGCCCGTCTGGGCGGCGGCGACCCCGCAGCCAACTCGCGTCTGCGCATGGCTGTTGAAGCGGCCCGCAAGGCTTCCATGCCCAAGGACACGCTGGATCGCGCCATTAAAAAGGGCTCCGGCGCGGGCGCCGATGCCGTGAACTACTCCAGCGTGCTGTTCGAAGGCTACGCTCCCCACCGCGTGCCGGTGATGGTCGAGTGCCTGACCGACAACCCCAACCGCACAGCGCCCAATATGCGCGTGTGCTTTCGCAAGGGCCAGATGAGCGCCGTGGCATGGGATTTTGACCATGTGGGCATGATCGAAGGCGAAGCCGAAAGCGGCGCCGACGTGGAACTGGCCGCCATTGAAGCCGGCGCGCAGGACTTCGAAGCCGGCGATGAAGAAGGCGTGACCCTGTTCATCACCGAAATTGCCGATCTGGACGCAGTCAGCAAGGCCTTGCCCGCCCAAGGCATCAAGGTGCTGTCGGTCAAGCTGGGCTACAAGGCCAAGAATCCTGTGAGCATGGGCAGCCTGTCTGCCGAGCAGCAGGAAGAAGTGCAGGACTTTCTGGCCGGCCTGGAAAACGACGACGACGTGCAGCATGTCTTCGCCGGTCTGGTGGACTGAGGACGCGGCCCGCCGTGTCGATCAAGGGAGCAGTGCAGTCACTGCTCCTTTTTTTATGTAGATCTTGACCAGATGATTTCCTGAATTGATAGCTGCTAGCGCTTGATGGATAAGCGCAGCATGTCATTTTTATTCATAAAAAGAGAACACCTTATGTCCAGCTTGTCGGCACAGCACCCTGTTTGGGCCACTGATCCGGAACTGCGTGTCGCAGTGGCCGCCTTGGGCGTGGACTGGCAGCACCGGCCGCTGCAGGCCGAGCCTGCCCTGGCGGCCTTGCTGGCCCGGCCTGAGCTGGACGAGGGCGGCAGGGCCACGGTGGTACAGGCGCTGGGCATCGAATTGATCGACGTTTGCATCGCCCATGGCTACCAAAGCATGGACCTGGTGGTGTTGCACCCGGACACGCCGGGCCTGGAGGAGGCGCTGGCGCGCTTTGACCGCCCGCACACCCATGGCGATGACGAGGTGCGCTACATAGTGGACGGGGCTGGGTTGTTCGGTTTTTTCGACGCCCAGGGCCGCGAGTACAGCGTGCCGGTGGAGCCGGGCGACTATCTGCGTGTGCCCGCCGGTGCCGAGCACCGTTTTACATTGACCAGTACACGCCGCATCAAGGCGTTGCGCCTGTTTAGCGATACCGTCGGCTGGGTGGCGCAGTACACGGGCCGCCCGGTCGCGCCCATGGCGATGGTGGAGTGACTTTGCCCTGTTTCTCCATGCGGCAAGCGTCTGGATCAACGCAACATGCTGTCGTGATCGCATTGCTCAAAACTTTGTAGCGCCATGCGCTTGAATGGATTGGGTTTCAGGCTGTTTTGATGCGTAAATGCAAAAGCCCCTGCAGCATGGGACTGCAGGGGCTTTTGCTCAAAGCGCGAGGTCGCTGCCTTTACTTGGTGCCGAAGATGCGGTCGCCGGCATCGCCCAGGCCCGGCAGGATATAGCCGTGGCTGTCCAGCTGGCGGTCCACGGCGGCGGTGTAGATGTCCACATCGGGGTGAGCGGCCTGCATGGTCTTCACGCCTTCGGGGGCGGCCAACAGGCACATGAACTTGATGGACTTGGGTTGGCACTTGTCCTTGAGCTGCTGCACGGCGGCGGCGGCGGAGTTGCCGGTGGCCAGCATGGGGTCAACCACCACCACATCGCGCTCGTTCATGTTGTCGGGCATCTTGAAGTAGTACTCGACGGGCTTGAGCGTCTCGGGGTCGCGGTACAGGCCGATGTGGCCGATACGGGCGCCGGGCACCACGTTGAGCATGCCGTCCAGAAAGCCGTTGCCTGCACGCAGAATGGAGACCAGCACCAGCTTTTTGCCGTCGATGACCTTGCCGGTCATGGTTTCCATCGGAGTTTCGATCTCGATGTCCTGCAAAGGCATGTCGCGCGTGATCTCGTAAGCCATCAGCGTGGACAGCTCGCCCAGCATGCGGCGGAAACTGTTGGTACTGGCTTCCTTGCGGCGCATCAGTGTCAGTTTGTGCTGGATCAGCGGATGGTCGATCAAATGCAAAGTGCTCATATTCTTGGTCTAAGTGTTCGGTTGGCGCCGCGCAGGCGGGTGGCCTGAGCGCTGGCAAAAGAGTGCGCAGGGGTAAGGCCTGCCGCAGCAGGCGCTATTTTCCCCGTCAGTCGGCCAGAAAGCGCGACAGTCGGTCTAAATCCACATTGCCACCGCTGATCAAGACCCCGACCCGGGCTCCGGCCAGCGCCACGCCGCCGTGCAAGGCACCGGCCAGCGAAAGCGCGCCCGTGGGCTCGACCACGATTTTCATGCGCTCGGCGTAAAAGCGCAGGCATTGCACCAGTTGCTCGTCCGAAACCGTCAATATGTCCTGCACATGCTGGCGGATGATGGCAAAGGTGATGTCGCCGGGCGACTGGGTTTGCGCGCCGTCGGCAATGGTGTGGGGCGTGGGAATCTTGACGATCTGCCCGCTTCTGAACGACTGCTGCATGTCGTTGCCGGCCTCGGGCTCCACGCCATAGACCTTGCATTGCGGAGCCAGTGCCTTGGCCGACAGCAGACTGCCCGAGAGCAGGCCGCCGCCGCCGGTGCAGACGAACAGATAGTCCAGATCGGGTACTTCCTCCAGCAGCTCCTTGGCAGCCGTGCCCTGGCCGGCAATCACGTCGCCGTGGTTGTAAGGGGGGATCAGCGTCATGCCGCGTTCGGCCCCCAGTTGCCGGGTAATGGCTTCGCGGTCTTCGGTGAAACGGTTGTAGGTGACGACCTGGGCCCCGTAGCCGCGCGTGGCCGCCATCTTGGAGGCCGGTGCGTCTTCGGGCATGACGATGAGGGCCGGCATGTCCAGCAGTTGCGCCGCATGGGCAATGGCCTGGGCATGGTTGCCAGAGGAAAAGGCCAGCACCCCGCCTTTACGCTGCTCGGGGGTGAAGCGGGCCAGGGCGTTATAGGCCCCGCGAAACTTGAAAGCGCCTATGCGCTGCAGGTTCTCGCACTTGAAAAACACCTGGGCGCCGAGTTGGTCGTTCATGGTGCGGCTGGTCAGCACCGGCGTGCGGTGGGCCACGCCTTGCAGGCGCTGGGCGGCCGCGACGACGTCATCAAAAGTGGGCAGGGCAGCTTGGGTCATGGATAGACATTCAGATACAGGTGAAGACATCATATCTGCCGGTATTCATGACCCAAAGCTGTCTTCAGATTTGGCTGGTATGAGTGAAAAAGGCTTGCAGCCTAATATATGAAAGCGCAAGCAGCTATTGAATCAGGAGTCTTTGCTCTGAGCGGTCTGGATATCGCTGAAGTCGTGCAAGGCCTCCAGCGGCGGAAAGTCTCCGGCGCGCTTGGCCTGCATGGCGCCGACGGCCTCCAGCACATGGCGGTTGCTCCAGATGCCGCTTTGCACCCAGCCCAGTTGCTGCAGCGAGTCGCGCACGCCATGGTCGCGTGCATAGTTGATCACCTGTTTGCTGCCCCAGATGGCGACCGGCGGCTTGCTGGCAATCTCGCGGGCACAGGCCAGAGCCGCCAGCACGGCAGCTTCGTGGGTGTCATGGACGGCATTGACCAGGCCATGGGTGGCGGCTTCCTGCGCGCCCATGCGGCGGCCGGTATACGCCAGATCTTTGACCAGGCCCAGCGGCATGATCTTGGGCAGGCGCTGCAAGCTGCCCAGATCGGCCATCATGCCGATGTTGATCTCCTGCACGCAGAAAAACGCATCGGCGCTGGCATAGCGAATGCAGGCTGCGGCCACCAGATCCAGCCCGCCGCCGATGCAACCGCCCTGTATGGCACAGACCACGGGCATGCGCAATTCTTCGAGGCGGTTGAAGGTGGTCTGCATTTGCGCCAGCATGTCGACAACGGCAGCGCGCCCTTCGGGCGTGCGATCATTGGGAGCAAATTGCGGATTGGCAAAGGTCTCCAGTGCCATACCGGCCGAAAAATGCTTGCCCGTGCTGCTGATGACCAGCACCCGTGCCTGGCCGCTGCGCTGCAGCATGTCTAGCACGCTGTCCATTTCGCGCCAGAAGGCCGGGCTCATGGTGTTGAGCGCCTGAGGGCGGTTGAGTACCAGGTGGGCGATGTTGTCGCTCAGATCCAGGCGAAAGCAGCTCAGGTCTGCGGCCTGCAAGCGGTGGTCATGGGTGTTGGGCATGGCTCAGATGGTGTCCTGAGCCCTGCCGTGTGCAAGTCACGCGGGCGACTGAGCGCGTGCCGGATGCACAGGGAGATTCCCTTGGGGCGCGGTCTGGCCAGTCCCGTCAAGCATGCGGCGAGCGCTGCAGGCTTGAGGGTTGGGCGCCAAAGAGGCTTAGACGGTCAGCGCGGGAGCTGGCTGGGTGTAAGTGATGGGAGCTCCCGTGGCGCTGACCTTGAATACGGCCACCATGCCGGTGAGGCGCTGGGTCTGGTCGTGCAGCGAGACGGCCGCTGCGGTGGACTCCTCCACCAAGGCCGCATTCTGTTGCGTCATCTGGTCCAGGTGCGTCACGGCCTGATTGACCTGGCTGATGCCGTCGCGCTGCTCCGTGGAGGAAGCGCTGATTTCTCCGATCATGTCGGACACCTTGCGCACGCTGCTCACGATGTCTTCCATCACCAGGCCTGCCTGAGACACCTGCTCGGCGCCTTCATTCGCTGCGTCCACCGAAGTGCCTATCAAGGTCTTGATTTCCTTGGCGGCTTCCGCGCTGCGGTGGGCCAGTGCACGCACCTCGCTGGCGACCACGGCAAAGCCGCGGCCTTGCTCGCCGGCGCGAGCGGCCTCCACAGCCGCGTTGAGCGCCAGGATATTGGTCTGGAAAGCGATGGAGTCGATGACGCCGATGATGTCGGAGATGCGGTGCGCGCTCTCGCTGATGCGGCTCATGCTGCTGACCACCGATTCCACGACGGTTCCGCCGCGCTGGGCCGCCTGCGCCGCATTGCCGGCCAGATGGGTGGCCTGGCGTGCTGTGTCGGCCGACTGGGCCACGGTGGCGGTCAGCTGCTCCATGCTGGCGGCGGTCTCTTCCAGGTTCGAGGCCGTCTGCTCGGTGCGCGAGGACAGATCATGGTTGCCCGAGGCGATCTCCGAAGAGGCGGTGGAGATGGAGTGCACGCTATCGCGCACGTCGCTGACCAGGCCGCGAAGGCGGGTTGCCATGGCAGAGACGGCGTTCAGAAGATGGCCGAATTCGTCCTGACGAGCTCCGTTGGCAGTCACGGTCAGGTCTCCCTGGGCAATGGCGTGGGTCAGCTCCACGGCTTCGGCCAGAGGGCGGGTGATGGAGCGGGTCAGCGCCAGGGCCAGGCCTAGTCCTGCAAGCAAGACCACGCCTTGAACCGCCCAGGCCCACCAGGCAGCGTGTTGCTGGGCTTGCTGGGTCAGCAGATTGGCGGCATCGCGTTGCTGTTCCTGCAGCTTGACGAAAGCCTGCAGCGAATCCACATAGCGGGTGATGGCGCCCAGATATTTCTGTTGAATAAAGTTGCGCAGGGCGGCGATATCGCCCGTTTGCTTGATCTCGCGCGCCTGCTTGTTCAGTGTCAGCACTTCGTTGCGCACGGCCGAGATTTGCTCCAGCGCCTTCTTGTCGGCATCGCTCTGAGCCAGCTTGACCACCTGGGTCTGCAACTGGGAGTTGATGCCGACCCCGGCTTTGACTCGCTCATCCATCAGGGCTGTCAGCTCCTCATCGGCTGTCACATTGCTGGTGAGCACGCGCTCGCCCGTGGTTTCCGTGGCGCCTTTCCATTGGAGGGCAAGGTTGATGCGGCTGTCGAAGTCGGCCTGGGTGCGCATGCCGGCCTGCATGGTCTGGCCTGCCGTGTGCTGAGCCCAGAGAGAAACTGCCAGCATCATCACCAGCAGTCCGCCGAGAGTGCTCCATAGCTTGGTGGATACGCGCCATTGATTGAATTGCATTCGCTGTGCTCTTGTACTGAAAAATGAATTGCAAAAAGCGCTGCAAGGCAATGCGGCGGCCTGGAAGGCCGCAGTCAATGCCTGTTGGCGCTGATTTGGAGAGTGGGAAGCGATGCACTCACTGTGAATCCGGGTTTGAAACACCCGATACAGCAGATGTGAGCGCAAGCCTTGAGGCTTTATGTATCGACATAATGAGTTCGGGCTTGAGCTATTTTTCTGGTCCGCGGCCGTATGCTGTCGCAGCGCAGGCCAAAGAGCGGCGTTGGATGCCTCGCAGAAATCCGTGGCGCAACAAAAAAGGCCTGCATCTGCAGGCCTTGGAGCGGGGGAATGGGGGAAGGGGTGTTGCCGGGTTTCAGCGTTTTTTACCGCCCAGAATGCCGCCCAGCACGCCGCGCAGGATTTCCTTGCCCAAGTTGTTGCCCACGGTGCGCACGGTGGACTTGGCCATGGTCTGTACCAGACCGTCGTGCTGGCCGCCGCGCGGGCCGGTGCGGCCAAACAGCAACTCCTTCAAGCCGTCCATCATGGCGCTGCCGCCGGAGCCTGCGCCTTGCTCGGCCGCCGTACCTGCTGCCGCGCCGGCAGCCGCAGGTGCTTCACCGGGTTTGGCGGGAGTGGCTGTGGCCGTGCGGTTGCGCAGCACCTCATAGGCGGATTCGCGGTCCACCGCCTTTTCATAGACGCCGGCGACCAGCGAGCCATCCATCAGCGCCTTGCGCTGCTCGGGCGTGATGGGGCCGAGTTGGCTGCCGGGCGGAATCACGAAGACGCGCTCGGTCACGCTGGGCCGGCCTTTCTCGTCCAGAAAGCTGATCAGCGCCTCGCCCACGGCCAGCTCGGTGATGGCCGCCGCGATGTCCAGGCCGGGCTTGGGGCGCATGGTGGAGGCCGCAGAGGCCACGGCTTTCTGGTCACGCGGAGTAAAAGCGCGCAAAGCATGTTGCACGCGATTGCCCAGCTGGCCGAGCACGGAATCGGGCACATCCAGTGGATTCTGGGTGACGAAATACACGCCCACGCCCTTGGAGCGCACCAGACGCACGACCAGCTCGATGCGCTCGACCAGGACCTTGGGCGCATCGTTGAACAGCAAGTGGGCCTCGTCAAAGAAAAAGACCAGCTTGGGTTTTTCGGGGTCACCAATCTCGGGCAACTGCTCGAACAGCTCGGACAGCAGCCAGAGCAGAAAGGTGGAGTACAGGCGCGGCGAATTCATCAGCTTGTCGGCGGCCAGCACATTGACCACGCCGTAGCCATTGGCATCGGTCTGCATCAGATCGTTGATGTCGAGCATGGGCTCGCCAAAGAACTGCTCGCCGCCCTGGGACTCGATCTGCAGCAGGCCGCGCTGGATAGCGCCCACGCTGGCGGCGCTGATATTGCCGTATTCGGTGGTGAATTGCTTGCCGTTGTCGCCCACGTATTGCAGCATGGCGCGCAAATCCTTGAGGTCCAGCAGCAGCATGCCGTTGTCGTCTGCGATCTTGAACACCAGATTGAGCACGCCCATCTGCGTCTCGTTGAGGTTGAGCATGCGGCCTATCAGCAGCGGGCCCATGTCGGAGATGGTGGCGCGCACCGGATGGCCTTGTTGGCCAAACACATCCCACACCGTGGTGGGGCAGGCCAGAGGCGAGGGCGGCGCTATGCCGCGATCCTTGAGGGAAGCGGCCAGCTTGTCGCCTATCTTGCCGCTTTGGCTGATGCCGCTGAGATCGCCTTTGACGTCGGCCATGAAAACCGGCACCCCAATCTGTGAGAAGCTCTCCGCCAGTTTCTGCAGGGTGACGGTCTTGCCCGTGCCAGTGGCGCCGGTGATCAGTCCATGGCGGTTGGCCAGGCCCGGCAGCAGAGCACATTCTGTGGCAGAGTGCTGGGCAATCAAAAGGGGTGAAGCCATTTGGGGTTTCCTCCGGGAGAGCTTTCAGTCAAAAGTAAAATCTCATCCGTAAGGTTAAATCAAATATCAAAGGACTCCCGTGGCAGGACACAGCAAATGGGCCAACATCCAGCACCGCAAGGGTCGCCAGGATGAAAAGCGCGGCAAGATCTGGACTCGCATCATTCGTGAAATCATGGTGGCTGCGCGTCAGGGCGGTGCCGATCTGGCTGCCAACCCGCGCCTGCGCCTGGCGGTGGACAAGGCCAAGGCCGCCAATATGCCGGCCGACAATATCAAGCGCAATATCGACAAGGCCACCGGCAATCTGGATGGCGTGACCTACGAAGAAATTCGCTACGAAGGGTACGGTATTGGCGGTGCGGCGATCATCGTGGACACAATGACGGACAATCACGTTCGTACGGTGGCCGATGTGCGCCATGCTTTCAGCAAATACGGTGGCAATATGGGAACGGCAGGCTCTGTGGCTTTCCAGTTCAAACATGTGGGCCAAATCCTGTTTGCTCCAGGCACCAACGAAGACAAAGTCATGGAAGTGGCTCTGGAAGCGGGTGCGGAAGATGTGCTCAGCGATGACGACGGTGCCATTGAGGTGCTGACGTCCCCCGGCGACTTTGAGACTGTTCGCAATGCACTGCAAGCCGCAGGATTAAATCCTGATATGGCCGAAGTGACCATGCGCCCAGAAAATACAATCGCTCTTGAAGGCGACGATGCAGCTCGCATGCAGAAGCTGCTGGACATGATTGAAGACCTGGATGACGTTCAAGACGTCTACCACAACGCAGAACTATGAAAATTCTTGTGATTGGCGGCGGTGGCCGTGAGCACGCTTTGGCGTGGAAATTGGCTGAGTCGCCCAAGTCGACCAAGGTGTTTGTGGCCCCCGGCAACGGTGGCACGGCCTTGGCAGGTGGCAAGCTGGAGAACCTGAACATCACCGATGTGCAGGCCCTGCGTGAATGGGCGCAAGCCGAAAAGATCTCACTGACCGTGGTGGGGCCCGAAGCCCCTCTGGCGGCCGGTGTGGTGGACGAATTCCGTGCCCACGGCCTGCGTGTCTTTGGCCCGACCAAGACCGCTGCCCAGCTGGAAAGCTCCAAGGCTTTCTCCAAGGATTTCATGGCTCGCCATGCCATCCCCACGGCCCAGTACCAGACCTTTACCGACCCCGTGGCAGCCCACGCCTATGTGGATCGCCTGGGTGCACCCATCGTGATCAAGGCCGACGGCCTGGCTGCTGGCAAGGGCGTGGTGGTTGCCACCTCGCTGCAGGAAGCGCACGATGCCGTGGACTTCATGCTGGTGGACAACAAGTATGGTGTGACCCACAACGAAGGTGGTGCGCGCGTCGTGATCGAGGAATTCCTCGATGGCGAAGAGGCATCGTTCATCGTGCTTTGCGATGGCAAGAACGTGCTGGCGCTGGCGACCAGCCAGGACCACAAGCGCTTGAAGGATGGCGACCAGGGCCCCAACACCGGCGGCATGGGCGCATACTCGCCCGCACCGGTGGTGACGGCCGATGTGCACCACCGTGCCATGCGCGAAATCATTTTGCCCACCATCCGCGGCATGGAAAAAGACGGTGTGCCTTACACCGGCTTCCTGTATGCCGGCCTGATGATTGACAAGGCAGGTCACCCCAAGACGCTGGAATTCAACTGCCGCATGGGCGATCCTGAAACCCAGCCCATCATGATGCGCTTGAAGAGCGATCTGGTGGACGTAATGCTGGCCGCCACCGAAGGCAAGCTCGACCAGCTCGAGCTGCAATGGGACCGCCGTACGGCTTTGGGCGTGGTCATGGCCGCTGCCGGTTATCCCGAAGATCCGCGCAAGGGCGATGCCATCACCGGCCTGCCTGCGGCAGCTGATGACGCCATGGTCTTTCATGCCGGCACCCAGCTCAAGGACGGCGTGCCCGTGACCACCGGTGGTCGCGTGCTCTGCGTCACGGTGCTGGCCGACAGCGTCAAGCAAGCCCAGCAAAAAGTGTATGACGTGGCACGTGGCATCCATTTCGATGGTGCCCAGTACCGCCGCGACATCGGTTTTCGCGCCATCAAGGGCTGAGCCATGAGCGCCGTACCGCAATCCATGGATTTGCCGACTGTGGCCGAGGTGCGTGAGTACCTCACCGGTCTGCAAGCGCGCATCACGCAAGCTCTCGAAACCATCGAGGGCGAGGGCGGTGCACGCTTTCTGGTCGATGCCTGGAGCAAAGGCCCGCAGGAAAAGCTGCAGGGCGACGGCATCACCAAGATCATGGAGGGCGGGCGTGTGTTCGAGCGCGCCGGCTGTGGCTTCTCGCATGTGCGCGGGCCGCAGCTGCCGCCATCGGCCACCCAGCACCGGCCTGAATTGGCAGGTGCACCGTTTGAAGCCATGGGGGTGTCGCTGGTTTTTCACCCGCGCAATCCTCTGGTGCCTACCGTGCACATGAATGTGCGCATGATTTCGGCAGGACATGCCGGTCAGCCCAAGACCTGCTGGTTTGGCGGCGGCATGGATTTGACGCCCGTCTATGGCTTTGAGGAAGATGCCGTGCATTTTCACCAGAGCTGCCGCGATGCGCTGGCGCCCTTTGGCGAGCAGCTCTATCCGCGCTTCAAGACCTGGTGCGACGAGTATTTCTTTCTCAGGCACCGTAACGAGCAGCGCGGGATTGGCGGCATCTTCTTTGATGACTTCGCCGAACTGGGTCAGCAGCAGAGCTTTGCCATGCTGCAGTCCGTGGGCGATGCCTTTCTGAACGCCTATCTGCCCATTGTGGAGCGCCGCAAAAGCGCGCCCTACAGCGAGCAGCAGCTGGCGTTTCAGCGCTACCGCCGTGGCCGTTACGTGGAGTTCAACCTGGTCTGGGACCGGGGCACGCACTTCGGCCTGCAGTCCGGTGGCCGTACGGAATCCATTTTGCTGTCCATGCCGCCGCATGCCGACTGGAGCTACCAGCGTGAAGACGCCCCGGGCACGCCCGAGCGGGATCTGCTGGAAAACTATCTGATTCGCCGCGACTGGCTTTGATACCCTACCTGCGACCGACGGTGCAAAAAGCACCTTCAGCAGGGGATTGCCCACTAAAACTATAATTTCGATAGCTGGATGCGCCACATGGGCTGGCGCATTGCCATTTTTTCAAGGCGTGGTGGTGCGGGTTTGTGAAAGCCCGGGTTGCCGCATCTGAGCCGACCCTGAGACGGGTGTGGTGCAGCACACGCTATATTGATCTCACTTTTACAGATTCCATCGCCTGATGACCACCTCCACCAAATCGGATTCCGCAGCCAAGCGCGACGTGACCAAACTGCAACGCGCCATTGTTGACGGCCTCGAAGACGTCAAGGCACACGATATCCAGGTGTTCAACACCGAAGCGCTGTCGCCCCTGTTCGAGCGCGTCATCGTGGCTTCGGGTACCTCCAACCGCCAGACCAAGGCCCTGGCCTCCAGCGTGCGCGAGTCGGTCAAGAAGGCCGGTTTCCCCGTACCCCGCCAGGAAGGCGAAGAAAACGGCGAATGGATTATTGTGGACTGCGGCGCTGCCGTGTGCCACATCATGCAACCCGCCATCCGCCAGTACTACCGTCTGGAAGAAATCTGGGGCGAAATGCCTGTGCGCCTGAAGATCGGTGCCGCCAAGCCCAAGCCCGCTGAACTGGCTGCCAAGAAGCTGGCCGCCAAGCAGGCCGTGGACAAGGCTGCTGCCGAGAACACCGTGGTCGAGAAGAAGTCTGCCAAAAAGCCAGCGGCCAAGAAGCCCGCCGGCAAGACAACCGCTGCCAAGACGACCACCGCTGCCAAAAAGCCGGCCAGCAAGACAGCTGCCGCCAAGGCACCAGCAGCCAAGAAGCCCGCCGCCAAGTCTGCAGCTCCCAAGGCTGTGAAGACTGTGGTGGTCAACGGTGCCAAGCCCGGCGCCAAGTCGGCAAGCAAAGCTGCTGCCAAGCCCGCCGCTGCAAAGCCTGCGGCAAAGCGCGCGCCCCGCGCCAAGGCCTGATTGCGTCCTGAGTTTTTGCCATGAGACTGACCATCGTGGCCGTAGGCCTGCATGTGCCCGATTGGGCGCAGACGGCCTACGACGATTACGCCAAGCGTTTTCCGCCGGAACTCAAGGTTGAACTCAAGGCCGTCAAGACCGAGCCGCGTGGCTCCAAGACGGTAGAGACTTTGTATGCCGCCGAGCGCAAGCGCATTGAAGCGGCCATTCCCCGCGGTACCCGCATCGTGGTGCTGGACGAGCGCGGTACCAATCTCACCACCAAGGCTCTGGCCCAGCGACTCAAGGGCTGGCAGCTGGAAGGTGACGATGTGGCGCTGGTCATTGGCGGCCCGGACGGGCTGGACCCCGAATTCAAGGCCAAGGCGCATGAGCGCGTTCGTCTCTCGGATCTGACCTTGCCCCATGCCATGGTGCGTGTGCTGCTGATTGAGCAGCTCTACCGTGCCTGGTCGGTGAACGCCGGTCACCCTTACCACCGCGAGTAAATCAGCCGCTTGCTCAAGGCCGCAGCTCGCGGCTGTGCTCTGCGTGCAATTTCATGCACTGCGTGATACTATGATTTTGATAGCCGTTAGCGCTTTATTGATAAGCGCTAGCGGCCAATTTTTATCTTAATCATGGCCTCATACCTCTACCTTGCTTCCCAAAGTCCCCGTCGTCGTCAGCTGCTGGAGCAGTTGGGCGTGGCGCATGAATTGCTGCTGCCCAATGCGGCCGGCGATATTGCCGAAGATGCGGAAGGTATAGAAGCCGAGAAAGAGGGCGAGGCGCCGCGCGAATATGTGCAACGCGTGACCGCCGGCAAGCTGGATGCGGCCGTGGCCCGCCATGCCCGCCGTGGCTTGCCGCCAGCGCCGATTCTGTGCTCCGACACCACGGTGGCCTTGGGCATGCAGATTCTGGGCAAGCCTCAGGATGCGGAAGATGCCAGGCGCATCCTGCGCCTGCTGGCCGGCACGGAGCATGAGGTGCTGACTGCCGTGGCAGTTCAAAATGATGTGCAGCGTCTGCAGGCTTTGAGCATCTCCACCGTGCGCTTTGCCCCCATGAGCGAGGCGCAGATCGATGCCTATGTGGGCACGGGTGAACCCATGGGCAAGGCCGGCGCCTATGGCGTGCAGGGCAGGGCGGCGGCACATATTTCACAGATCAGCGGCAGCTATTCGGGCATCATGGGTTTGCCGGTGTTTGAGACGGCGGCGCTGTTGCGCCAGCTGGGCTGGCCGCTCTGATCTTCTAAGGCCAGAACTGCAGTCTTGTCGCCGCCATAGACCGGCGCAGCCTGCGCATGCCTTCTTGCCGAAAAACAAGCACAAGATCAGGCCAGACAACCAAGAAAGTACGACAGTCAATGCAGCAAGATATTTTGATCAACTGGTCGCCGCAGGAGACGCGAGTGGCGGTCATCGAAAACGGTGCGGTGCAGGAGCTGCACATGGAGCGCCCGCTGGAGCGCGGCCTGGTCGGCAATATCTACCTGGGCAAAGTCTCGCGCGTGCTGCCGGGCATGCAGTCGGCGTTTATCGATATCGGCCTGGAGCGGGCGGCTTTTTTGCATGTGGCCGATGTGTGGCATCGCCAGGAAGGCGGCGAAGCGCCCATGTTCGCCCGCAAGGATGCGCCCCTGGTACCGATTGAAAAGCAGGTGTTTGAAGGCCAGACCATCATGGTGCAGGTCATCAAGGATCCGATAGGCACCAAGGGTGCGCGCTTGTCCACGCAGATCAGCATTGCAGGCCGCCTGCTGGTGTTTTTGCCGCAGGACGACCATATCGGCATCTCGCAGAAAATTCCGCAAAACGAACGCGATGCGCTGCGCGCGCGCCTGCAGGGCCTGGTCGGCACCAAGGACACGGGCGGCGGCGGTGGCTTTATATTGCGCACCAATGGCGAAGATTCCTCGGACAGCGAGCTGGCAGACGATATCCGCTACCTGCGCAAGACCTGGACGCGCATCAAGGATGCCTCGCAGAAATTGCCAACCATGTCGGTGCTGCATCAGGATCTGAACCTGTTGCAGCGCGTGCTGCGCGATCTGGTGAGCGAAGCCACGCAAAGCATTCGCATTGATTCGCACGAGCAGTTTGCGCTGCTGCAGACCTTCGGCCAGGAGTACATGCCTGCCGCCGTACCCAAGCTGCAGCATTACAAGGGCGAGCGGCCGATTTTCGATCTGTACTCGATTGACGAGGAAATCGCGCGCGCGCTGGGGCGGCGTGTGGATTTGAAGTCGGGCGGCTATCTGATCGTGGACCAGACCGAGGCACTGACCACCATCGATGTGAATACCGGCGGCTATGTCGGGGCCCGCAATTTCGACGACACGATCTTCAAGACCAATCTGGAAGCGGCTCACGCCATTGCACGTCAACTGCGCTTGCGCAATCTGGGCGGCATCATCATTGTCGATTTCATCGACATGGTGCGTGAAGACCACCAAAGCGAGGTGCTGTCCGAGTTTCGCCGCCAGCTGGCCCGCGACCGGGTCAAGACCATGGCTGGCGGCTTCTCACAACTGGGCCTGGTGGAGATGACCCGCAAGCGCACGCGCGAGTCTCTGGCCCATATGCTGTGCGAGCCCTGCCCAGCATGCTCGGGCAAGGGCGTGGTCAAAACCGCCCGCAGCATCTGCTATGAGGTGTTGCGTGAAATCCTGCGCGAAGCCCGCCAGTTCAACCCCCGTGAATTCCGTGTGGTGGCATCGCCCAAGGTGGTGGAGATGTTTCTGGATGAGGAAAGCCAGCATCTGGCCAGCCTCTCGGACTTTATTGGCAAGCCCATCTCCCTGCAGTCCGAGACGGTGATGGCGCAAGAGCAATACGACATTGTGCTGCTGTGAGTGTTTTGGCGTCCGAGAGAACCTTTTTTATGAGGTCTGCGTAACCTCATAAAAAAGGTCTGGCCATGGCTCAATCGGACGGTAGTAGTCTCCTTCACTCTGTCCTCTGCGGGCGCTACTGCTTGGATACTGCGATCAGAGTGGGTGGGCCGGCCGGTAGAGTCGACTCTAGGCCGCCTCCCGACCTCACGCTGGCTGCTGCACAAAAGCGGGCCGCAGAGAAAGGTGTCGAAATTCAGTAAGGAAAAATCTTGCCGTAGAAAAGTGCAAGGCGAAATCACACAGGGGCTGGCTTGTGCTGCGATGTTGTCAGACTGCCAAATCCAGTATCTAGGGTCTGTTGAGATTTGTTTTCTAGCCCGCTGATGGCATCACAATTGCGCCGTGATGCGATATGTTTTGACAAACGCACAATGGGCTCGAATGAGCCCATTGTGTTTAGGGAAAGTTGGCGACAGAGGTCGTAGCGGCATGAATAACCGGCTATTCGTGGAAGCCGTGCTTTGGATAGTGCGTACGGGCTGTCCCTGGAGAGATTTGCCCATCGAGTTCGGCAAGTGGAACACCATATTCAAACGGTTCCGTGACTGGGTCAAAGCCGATGTATTTCAAAAGCTGTTTGATGCGGCCAGTGACCAGGCGGACATGGAATACGCCATGGTGGATGCAACGATTGTGCGAGTCCATCGACATGGGCAAGGTGCAAAAGGGGGTCTTCGAGCCAGGCCATAGGCCGTAGTCGAGGCGGCTTGACCACGAAAATCTTGGTACTGACCGATGCCCTTGGAAATTTGGTCCGATTCGTTTTATTACCGGGCCAGCGGCATGATCTGCAAGGAGTAAAGCAACTGCTCGAAGGCGTTGATTTGAAGGCACTTCTGGCAGACAAAGCGTTTGATGCAGACTGGTTGAAGCAACGCTTGCTGGCACAGGGTTGCGAAGTGGTCATTGCGCAAAAGTCCAATCGCCGAGAGCCCTTGCCCATTGATATGGAAGTCTACAAGTGGCGGCACTTGATCGAGAACTTCTTTTGCAAGCTCAAAGAGTTCAAGCGCATTGCAATGCGTAGCGACAAGACTGACAGCAGCTTCGCTGCTGTCATCACGTTGGCATCTGCAGTAATTAACTCTCGATAAATCTCAACAGACCCTAGTGTGAGCGACGTTGCAATGCCCTTTATTGAAGGTTTGATCAGCTTTGCATTGCTAGCAATGCTTGAACTTCGGCTTGAGCTTGCATTCCGAGTCGTTCGAGATCAAGGCCATTGGGAATATCGTTTTCGAGAATGATTCTGCCGCCGCAGACCAGCCATTTGATATGCGGCCTGCCGCCGCTGACGACTGGGCCAAGCGCAGAATCATGTAGACCAAAGTACCGAGGGTCGTCGAGCGCATAGACGGCCAGATCTGCTGCCATGCCAGAGGCCAGGTGGCCTACACCGTCAAAGCCCAGCATCTGTGCACCGCTTTGGCTGGCCCAGTGAATGATCTGCTCCACCGTGGTGGCGTCGCCACCTTCTTCTCCATGGCCTTCGGGTCTGGCGCGTGAGAGGGCACCTGCTTGTGCACGGTGCAGCATCCAGGCGAAATGCAGCTCGCTGATCATGTCTGCGGCTTCATTGGATGCGGCACCATCCACCCCAATGGTGACTGGCGATCCCATTTTTGCCAGCGCAGGAGCTGGAGCAATGCCATCCGCCAGGCGGGCATTGCTTTGTGGGCAGTGGGCAATGCCGGTGCGGGTTTCGCCCAGCATCTTGATTTCCGCAGGGCTTAGATGCACCAGGTGCGCCAGCCAGACATCGGAGCCCAGCCATTCGTTCTGGGCCAGATATTCAATGGGCAGGCAGCCGAATTTCTCGCGGCAATGCTCGATATAGGCCACGGACTCAGACATATGACTGTGCAGGCGCAAGCCCATGGAGCGTGCGGCTCTGGCAACTTCCTTGAGCTCTTGCGTGGGCAGCGAGACATGGACTGAGGTGGGGGCCATGGCCACTTTGCTCATGGCCATGGGGCCGGTCTGATGAAAATGTTTGGCTGTGGCTTGTACCGAGGCCAGCATCTGATCCAGTGTCTCCGTGGCTTGCTGCAGCTTTTCATGATCTTCGAGCTTGCGTGTCACGGTGGCACCACCTCGCAGCAGCATGAAGCGCATGCCAAGAGCCTGGGCTTCTTCGAACAAAATGGCTGCAGCATCAAAATCCTGCCCGGGCTGGAACAGGTAGTGGTGGTCGGCCACGGTGGTGCAGCCCGAACGCAATAGCTCCACCAGGCCGATGCGTATGGCAATGCGCAAGCGCTTTTCATCAAAGCTGCGCCGATAGCTGAATGGCACAGCCTGCAGCCAGGGGCTGAGCGTGAGGTTGATGCCTGATGGAACCCCTTTGAGCAGGGACTGGAACAGGTGATGATGGGTGTTGACCCAGCCGGGGTAGATGACGCAGCGACTGGCATCCAGAACCTGCTCATCGGGCTGCGCGCGCAAGCCACTGCCCATTTCGGTAATCACGCCATTTTCAATGCGTATATCGCTGACCGGGCTTCTGGCTTTTTCCCCCGACAGCCCGGTCATGATGGCTGCTGCGTTTCGAATCAGAATATTCTTCTTCATGGCGTTCTCAGTTCTTGGGCATCAGGCCTTCAATGCCCTGAACCAGATAGTTCATGTTGGCCAGGTCGTTGGCCGAGATATTCTGACCTGCGGGAACGCGTGTCGTGCCTTGCTGGTCCCGCACCGGGCCTGAAAAAACCTGACGCTGGCCTGAGGCAATTTCTTTGCCCATGGCTTCGATCTGAGTGTGTACTTCGGCAGGAATGGCTGCATTCAGCGGTGCCAGTTTGATGATGCCGTCGTTGAGGCCGCCCATGACGCTCTCTGGCTTCCATTGACCCGCAAGCACGTCATTGACGACCTTGATGTAGAAGTTGCCCCAGTTCTGGGTGATGGATGTCAGATTGGTGCTGGGACCGAACTTGGACATATCCGAGTAATAGCCCAAGGTGTAGACCTTTTTCTCTTCACCTGTCGTGACGATGGACACACCTGAAGTGGCATAGGCCATGGTATCGGCTCCCAGCTTGATGAGGGCATTAGCCGCATCGCGCTCCTTGCCGGGGTCGTACCAGGCATTCACCCAGATCAGACGCAGCTGAGCTTTCGGGTTCACGCTTTTCATGCCCAGGGCAAAAGCGTTCACGCCTTGCAGCACTTCGGGAATGGGAAAGGCTCCCACGTAGCCGACCACATTGTTCTTGGTCATATGTCCGGCAATCACACCTTCCAGATAGCGGCCTTCGTACCAACGGGCGTTGTAGGTGCCGACATTGGCCGCAGTCTTGTAACCTGTGCCGTTCATGAAGGTAATCTTGGGCGCTGTGCGGGCGACTTTGAGCGTAGGCTCCATAAAGCCGAAGGAGGGCGTGAAGATCAGCTTGCAGCCATCTTGTACAAAATTTCGTACAACGCGCTCTGCATCTGGGCCTTCTGCTATGTTTTCTACGAATTTGGTGCTGATTTTGTTACCCATGACTGCGACCAGCTCTTTGCGTGCCAATTCATGCTGATAGGTCCAGCCGCTTTCTCCAATCGGATTGGAGTAGAGAAAGCAGACCTTGAGCGGCTCTGCCGCCGCAGTGCCAGCAAGGCATGTCAGCAGGAGCGAAGCTGTGCTCCACTTGAGAAAGCGAGGGCGTTTCGTCGGGCGGTACAGGCGTTGCGCGTTGTAGCGGGTCATGGTCATGTCTCCGTAGTTGTAGTGGCAGGGAACTGGATGGGTGGGCGTCTTCAGCTTTCTGGTCTATAGCTCTGGCCGAGGGAGGCCGGCGAATTCAACTTGATCGTGGTCTTGTTGCGCGAGATCAGCACCAGCACCACGATGGTGGCGATATAGGGCAGGGCCGACAGCCATTGCGACGGGATCTCCAGCGCCAGGCCCGAGCCCTGCACAAACAACTGGGATACCAGCACGCCGCCAAACAGGTAGGCCCCCACCAGAATGCGCAAGGGGCGCCAGGTTGCGAACACCACCAGTGCCAGTGCAATCCAGCCTCGCCCGGCGACCATGCCATCGGCCCACAACGGGGTATAGAACACCGACAAAAATGCGCCGCCCAGGCCTGCCATGGCTCCGCCGTAGAGCACGGCCAGATAGCGAATGGCAATTACCGGGTAGCCAATGGCGTGGGCGGCCGTAGGTGATTCACCCAGCGCGCGCAACACCAGGCCGCCTCGACTGCGGTCCAGAAACCAGGCCGTCGCTGCGACCAGCAGCCAGGAGGCATAGACCAGCCAGTGATGGTGAAACAGCGCAGGGCCAATGATGGGAATATCGCCCAGCAGCGGAATATTGGGCACAGGAACTGCATTGAGCGGCGCCGACTCATAGGACTTGCCAAGAAAGGCCGACAAGCCCACGCCAAAGATGGCCAAAGCCAGACCGCTGGCGACCTGGTTGGCCTGCATGGTCAGGCACAGATAGCCGAAGATCAGCGCCAGCGCCGCGCCAGCAAGCATGCCGATGGCTGCGGCTGCCCACGGTCCTGCGCCAGCATAGGCTGCTGCAAATGCGGCAACGGCGCCCACAGACATCATGCCCTCGGCCCCGAGGTTGAGAACGCCAGAGCGCTCCACAATCAGCTCGCCCAGCGCCACGATGATCAGCGGTGTGCCTGCGACCAGAGTCGCTGCCACGATGGAGGAAATCAGCGATGCATCCATGATTAAGCTCTCCGAAGGCCGCTTTGCCAGCACAGGCGATAAGCGATGAACAAGTCAGATGCAAGCAGGAAAAACAGCAGCATTCCCTGGAAGACCTTGGAGATGGAAGAGGGCAGATTCAGTTGCTGCTGGGCTTGCTCCCCGCCCAGAAAGAACAAGGCCATGATGAGGCTGCTGGCCAGAATGCCCACAGGATGCAGACGCCCGACAAAGGCCACGATGATGGCGGCAAAGCCGTAGCCGGCGGAGATCTGTGCTGTGAGCTGCCCCATGGGGCCAGCGACTTCCGTCATGCCAGCCACCCCGGCCAGAGCGCCACCTGCCAGCAGTCCGACCCATATGGCCTGTTTGCCGGAAAAGCCCGCGTAGCGCGCTGCATCGGGTGCCTGCCCGCCGACCTGCATGCGAAAGCCTTGCATGCTCAGTTGCAGGAATACATAACCTGCGAGCAGAACAAACAGGGCCAGAATAAAGCCCGCATGCACGCGTGTGCCTTCGATGAGTACTGGCAGCAGAGCGCTGTCACCGAAGTTGCGGGTTTGCGGGAAGTTGTAGCCATCCGGGTCTTTCCAGGGCCCATAGATCAGCCAGGACGCCAGTAGCTGCGCCACATAGACCAACATCAGGGACACGAGAATTTCATTGGTGCCAAAGCGCGTGCGCAGCCAGGCAGGGATTGCTGCCCATAAGGCGCCGCCCACAGCCCCCGCCAGCACCATGACCGGCAAGGACCAGAAGGCGCTTGTATCGCCCGCCATCAATGCAATGCCTGTGGCAAACACTGCGCCGAGGATGAACTGGCCTTCGGCACCAATATTCCACACGCCTGCGCGAAAACCTATGGCCAGGCCCATGCTGATGAGCATCAAGGGCGTGGCCTTGAGCAGCAACTCGCTCAGGCCATAGATGTCGCTGATGGGTTGAATAAAGAAGACGTGAATGCCTTGCCAGGGTTTGTTCCCCAACACGGCAAACAGCATGGCACCGCTGAGCACGGTGAGCGCTACAGCCAGCAGTGGAGACAGCCAGCGCATACGGCGCGAGGCTTCGGGGCGTTTTTCAAACCTAGGCCACACGGTATACCTCGCTTCCCATTGCGCTGCTTGCGGGCTGCGATATAGAAGGAATTTCCGGGCTGTGATCCATGCCTTCGTGAGGCCAAATGCCGCTCATCCAGAGGCCTATGGTTTCCACATCGGTGTCTTCAATGGGGACTACCGGGGAGAGCCGGCCATCGGCAATGACGGCAATGCGGTCGCAAATTTCAAACAGCTCATCCAGCTCTTCGGAGACCACCAGCAGGCTGGCACCGCTGTTGCGCAGGTCGATCAGGGCCTGACGTATGAAAGCTGCAGCCCCGACGTCCACTCCCCAGGTCGGCTGAGCGGCTATCAGTACCTGAGGCTTTTGCATCAGCTCGCGCCCGACGATGAACTTCTGCAGATTGCCGCCAGACAGCGAGTTTGCCGGAGCTTGCGGCCCTGAGCATTTGACGCGAAAGCCTTCTATGCAGCACTGGGAAAACTGGTCTACGGCATTACGGAGAATCAGCCCGTGCTTGAGCAGACCCTGGCCGTAGGCGGTGAGCAGCGTGTTGTCTGCCAGGCTCATGGCCGGCACGGCACCGCGTCCCAGGCGCTCTTCCGGCACAAATCCCAGACCCTGCGCATGGCGGCTGGCGCTGTCCAGATGGGCCACGGCCTGGCCGTTGAGCCGAATCATCTGCGCCTGGCGCGCGGGCAGCGGGTCTTCTCCGGAAAGTGCAAACATCAGTTCCTGTTGACCGTTGCCAGAGACACCGGCAATGCCTAGGATTTCGCCGGGCTTGAGTTCAAAGCTGATGTCCTTGAGTGCTGTGCCAAAAGGGTGGCTGGCTGTTCGCGATAGTGCCTGGACCTGGAGTTTTGCTTCGCTGGTTTCGCTCGTGATGGGCTTGGGGCGCTGGCAGGGTACGAGCTCCTTGCCGATCATCATGCGTGCCATGGAGGCCGGTGTTTCCTGCGCAGGAATGCAATGGCCTGTGATTCGGCCGCTGCGCAAGATGGTGGCGCTGTGGCATAGCTCCTGCACTTCGTCGAGCTTGTGACTGATGTAGAGAATGCTGCAGCCTTCGTCGGCCAGTTGGCGCAAGGTTTCAAACAGCTTGCGCACGGCCTGTGGTGTGAGAACCGAGGTTGGCTCGTCCATGATGAGCAGGCGCGGGTTTTGCAGCAGGCAGCGAATGATTTCCACGCGCTGGCGCTCTCCGACCGAAAGGGTATGCACGAGTCGCTTGGAGTCGACCGGCAGACCGTAGCGCTGGCCTACGGCATGAATGCGCTGGCATAGGTCGTCCAAGTCCGGGCGACCCGGCAGAGCCAAGGCTACGTTCTGCACCACAGTCAGTGTTTCAAACAGCTGGAAGTGCTGGAACACCATGCCAATGCCCAGTGCACGGGCCTGGTTGGGGCTGCTCATCTGCACGCGCTGGCCTCGCCAGTAGATCTCGCCTTCGGTAGGGGCAGTCATGCCGTAGATGATCTTCATCAAGGTGGACTTGCCGGCTCCGTTCTCGCCAAGAATGGCTTGAATCTCCCCCGGTGCGACGACCAGATCGATACCGTCGTTGGCGACCACTGAGGCATATACTTTGCGAATACCGCGCAGCTCCAGCTGTGGCTGGTCGGAGGAAGGGATAAGGCTGGGCATATCAAGCCGCCTTTCCGAGAGTGTGCAGATTGGGCGCTTCGCTGCTTTTGGCGTTGAACAGCACATTCAGCAGCACGGCGGTGAAGGTGCCCAGCAAAATACCGTTCTGGCAGAACTTGGCCATCATGTCAGGCAGGCGCATGAAGAACCTGTCAGCCACTAGCGGAATCATGCCCATGGCCAGACTAATGGCCACGATGTAGGCGTTCTTGCGGTTCTCGACAAAATCCACATGGCTGAGGATGCGTATACCTGTAGCTGCCACCATGCCAAACATCACCATGGCTGCACCGCCCAGTACGTATTGAGGAATGGAAGCAGCGATAAAGGACAGTTTGGGGAAGCAACTGATCAGGACCAGCATCACGCCAGCCGTCACACAGACCCAGCGGCTACGCACCCCGGTGACCTGCACCAGCCCAATGTTCTGGGCGTAAGAGGTATAGGTGAAGGTATTGAAGATACCTCCCACGATGGCCCCAACGCCATCGGCACGCAGGCCGCGGGCAATATCGTCTGTCTCAAGCGGGCGCTCCACCACCTCGGCCAGAGCCAGGAACTGGCCCACGCCTTCGATCATGATGACCACCATGACCACGCACAGCGTGACCGTGGTCATCACATCGATGGTAGGAATGCCGAAGTGAAACGGCGTGATGATGCGCACCCACTGGGCGGACTGCAGGCCCACGAAGTTGACTTGCCCGGAGACCAACGTGATCAGAAAGCCGACGGCAATGCCCAGCAGTACGGCAATATTGGACAGAAAGCCTTTGCACCAGGCAATGATGAACAAAATTGTCATCAGCACAATGCCCGAGATGGCAATGTGTGAGGGAATGCCGTAGTCGGGATTGTTGATGGGCCCGTTGGGACCGGCAATGGTGGGAGTGCCGCCAGCAGCCCAGTTGATGCCCACGCGCATCAGCGATATGCCGATGATGAGTACTACTGAGCCTGTAACCACTGGAGGGAACCAGCGCAAAAGCCGACTGACATAGGGTGCAACAAGCAGGGTGAATATGCCCGCGACAATGACGCCGCCAAAAACTGCTTTAAGCCCCAGTCCTGGAGTGCTTCCTGCTGCAATAATAGGAGCGACAGCTGTAAAGGTTACCCCCATCATCATGGGCAGGCGTATGCCTATCTTGCCGATGCCCATGCTCTGGATAATGGTCACCAGGCCGCAGCAAAACAGGTCGGCAGCAATCAGGAAAGCCGTATCTTCCTTGGTGAGTTTGAGGGCGCTTCCAATGATGAGTGGGACGGCGATCGCTCCCGCATACATGACCAGTACATGCTGCAGCCCGAGTGCTGCGAGCTGGGGCAGGGGCAGTTTTTCATCCACGGGATGTACGGCTGGGGGACTTTTGGGTACGGTGCTCGTCGTCATGGCTTGTCTCCTGAACTGGTTATCGAGCTGCCTGGGCACGCCCGGCCTTTTTGGCTCTGTGCGTTCCCGGCGTTTTAAGGTTCTCTCAAGTCATATTGCGATGGGCGGACTGAATCAGTGATTGGGCGCGTTGCATGACTTCGGGGCTGATGCGTGCCCGTATGCCATCGAATTTCGGACCTCTGGTGGCATCAATACCAAGGCGGGAGGTTGTTCCGTCAGCAGAGGACGATGGATCCAGGGGGCTGCCGGGCAGACCATCGACCATGAACAAGTCTTGGTGTGGCTGGAAATGCGTGGCCATGGCCCAGAGCACTTCTTCGTCACGGGTGATGTCGACGTCCTCGTCCACGGCAAACACGGTCTTCAGATAAGGGTCCCAGCCCAGCAGGCCCAGCATGACCTGGCGAGCCTCGCCAGGCCGGGATTGCTTGAGCGCGATATAAGCGTGAAAGTGGGTGCCCGAACTGGGGTAATGCACGGCGGTGACTCCCGGAAAGCGCTCTTTGAGCTTTTCCACCATCTCGGATTCACGCGGGATGCGGCCCAGATTGAGGTGTTCTGCAGAATTGCCACCCACCACGTCGAGCAGCCAGGCATCGCTGCGCTGCATCAGCGTCTCGACCTTGAAGACATTGTTGGTTGAGCGGTCCGATGAGTAGCCCGTGAATTCGCCAAACGGTCCTTCCTCGGCGCGCAGGCTGGGGTCGATCACCCCTTCGAGCACATACTCCGCATGGGCCGGCACCGAGATGCCATATCTGGGCGTCTTGACGACCTGCAGTGGTGCTCCGATCAGGCCGCCCGCCACTTGGCGCTCGTCGACGCCATAAGGCAAGCGGGCGGCAGCGGCCAGCATGAATAGTGGATGAGCACCTATCACCATGGCTACAGGCAGTGGCTTGCCCTGAGCTTCTGCGGCTCGCAACATGCGCCAGAGGTGACCGCGTGAGTGCAGGCTGGTAGCGATCTCGGTGTCAGAGTGCACCATGGAGCGGTGGTAGCTCACATTGCTGATGCCGTCGAACTCCGAAATCAGAATCGAATTGGTGATGTAAGGACCCCGATCGCTGGCGAAATGCTTGATGGTCGGAATGTCCTGGTGCAGATTGATCAGGCTGGTCTTGACCTGTTGCAGCACCTTGCCATCCTCAATCAGCTGGGGCTTGAGCAGATTTCTGCTGCGGGCCTGGTACTCGGCATGGATGCCCGCGGCAGAGACTCCGCCCAGCATGCGGCCCACGCGTTCACGCGAGGCAAACAAATTGGTCAGCAGAGGACGCTGCAGGCTTTCAACCTGATTGAAGCGCAGCATGGGATGCCGGCCTTGAGCGGCCAGTGACCAGACCGTGGCGGTAACGTCCTGGTCGCGGCTGGTGGGTTGGTCAATGGACAGAACATCGTCTGGCCAGCTATCCGCATAGGCTGCGTAGAAGTCGTGCAAGTCCTGACCGGTGTCTGTCATTGCTGTTCTGGCATTCATCGAGTGGCTCCGGCAAAGCAAAAACTGGGGTGCCAGCGGTCTGTGGCACTTCTTCGGTGGTGTGAAGCCCACCGCCGCTTGGCGGTGGGTGACGCTCGCTGTGGAGCGCAACTACTTCGCGGGGGCGAAGGTCAGGGCTTCTTTCTTGCGAACGCTTGCGTAGGTGTCCGTCAGGCGAGCCTGGGCGTCTTCCAGATTCTTGGGCGGTGGTGTGGTTTCAATGCCGACCAGTCGCGCAATGTTGTTGCCCAGATAGTCTTCCAACGTGTCCTCGTCCAGGTCGATGCCGTGGGGCGCTGGACGGCACAGCATCTCCAGTTCGCGCAGCCACATGCCGGGCTCGTTGGGAGGGCTGTCTGTGCCGAAAACCAGCTTGTTGCGTGGCAACTCCTTGGCGAATTCGGCAATGCGTGCCTGGAAGCACCAGCCAGATTCCACATAGACATTGGGCGTATCCATGGCCATCCAGAAAGTCTCGAACGAGTAATTGCCGCCAGTCTGAATGCCAAAGTGTGCAATCACGAAGTTCACCATGGGGAACTCGCGGATGATGGGGTAGAACATCGTGGGAATGGTGAAGGGGCCATCACCCGTGTGAATGAGCACCACGATGTTGTACTTGGCGCAGACCTTCATGGCAGGACGTAGCCATTCCAGCGCGCGGTCAGGCCGGTACCCATGCATATTGGCGTGCAGCTTGATCATCTTGAAGCCATAGGCCAGATGGTGGTGCTCGATCTCGGCGGCCCCGTTTTCCGGACCCCAGCGGGGGTTGTAGGTGAAGTTGCCTATGAAGCGGTCGGGATATTTCTGCGTGAGCTCGGCGATGTACGACATGTAGTCGCGAATGCCGTCACGTCCGCGGCGGTTGCCGTCGCGGTAACCCGTGTTACCGGGCGGAGGCTGGATGAAACCCATGTCGATGCGGCGAGGTTTGCCGTTGATCATGTAGGGGCCGTCCATGAGCTTGAGCATGCGCTCGCCGTTGAAAGGCGTGCCAGTGTGGCGCCATGCCTCGTCCACCAGATTGGTGGGGTGCAGATGGGTATCGATGATCATGTGTTGTCTCCTGGCTTGAATCAGTACAGTTCAATCACGGGATGGCGTTCGGCCTTGCGACCCAGCATCCGCTCGGCTTCTTCAAAAGTCCTGGGTGCAGGCGTGGGCTCAAGTCCGATCATTCGTGCGATGTTGTTGCCCAGGTAGTCCTCAAGCGTTTCTTCGTCGAGGTTCATGCCCTGCGGAGGGTTGGTGCACAGCACTTCCAGCAGGCGCAGCCACATGCCGGGTTCGTTGGGCGGTGTGTCGGTGCCGAAGATGATCTTGTGCTTGGGCAAGACCTTGGCGAATTCCACAATGCGCGATTGCAGGCACCAGCCCGATTCGCAATACACATTGGGCAGGTCCATGGCAGCCTGGAAGGGCTCGAAGCAATAGACGCCCCCGGTCTGCACGCCGAAGTGGGCCATGATGAAGTCCACATTGGGGAATTCCTGAATCATGGGAATCCACTCGGAAGGGATGCTGTAGGGGCCATCGCCCGTATGCAGCTTCACGGGAACGCCCAGCTCGGCGCATTTTTCAAACGCGGGGCGCACCCAGTCCAGCGCGCGGTCGGGACGGTAGGCATGCATATTGGCCTGCATCTGCACCATCTTGAAACCATGCTCTTTGACATAGCGCTCAATGGCTTCCACACCGTTCTGCACGCCGCAGCGAGGGTTGTAGACAAAGCAGCCGATGAGTCGGTCGGGATGCTCCTGCACGCATTTGAGCGTGTAGGCCATATAGGCATCAATGGACTCGCGGCCCGACTTTTCACCGTCGCTCCAGGTATAGATGGTGTTGCCCTGAGGCGGCTGGATAAAGGCTTTGTCGATGCGGCGAGGCTTGCCGTTGACGTAGTAGGGGCCGTCCATGGTCTTGAGCAGCCGGTCCACGGTATAGGGCTTGCCGTCATGCCACCAGGCCAGGTCAACCTGGTCGGTGGGATAGCAGCTGATGTCGATGATCATGTGTCTCTCCTTTGGTGATGACGGATGAAGCGCTTCAGGCGGCTTCCTGAGCCTCGATGGAAACCAGGTGACGAGTGAGTGCGCTTCGCAGCAGCGAGGCGTTGAGATTGCGGCCGATGAAAACCAGCTTGCTGCTGGGCGTTTTGTCCCACCAGGGAATGGAAGGTTTGAGTTCGAGCAGGCGGTGCACGCCTTGCAGCACATGGCGGCGGTCATCGCCCTGCACATGCAAAATGCCTTTGACGCGGAAGATGTCATCGCCTTGCTCGGCCAGCAAGCCATCAAGGGTTTGCATCAGCGCGTCGATTTCGAAGGGACGGTCGAAGACGAAAGACACCGAACTCACCGAGGGGTCGTGTGTGTGGCCCAGGTCTACGGATTGCCCGATTTCTGGTAGATGCTCATGGTCGTGCGCACAATGCGTATCGCAGACATGGCCGCCTATGGCAGGCTGGTGCAAAAAGTCGGGGTCCGTCATGGAAAGCGCATCGGACTCAAAGGTCTGCAGGCCCAGAATCTGGGACAGATCCACCTGTGCCTGAACACTGCGAATCAGTGGAGCATTGCTGTTGAGGGTACGAATGCGGCGCTCTACTTCCTGCAGCTCGCTCTCGCTGACCAGATCGGATTTGTTGAGCAAGATGCGGTCAGCCACCACAATCTGCGTCACTGCCTGGTTGTCGTATTCGGCAAGCGCAGGATCATCCAGGTGCGGCTGCACATGCACGGCATCCACCAGGGTCACGATGCCGTCCAGCACCACCTTCTTGGCCACTTCGTTGTCCATGAAGAAGGTTGCAGCCACGGGCGACGGGTCGGCCAGGCCGCTGGTTTCCACGAGGATGTGATCGAACTGATCCTTGCGATCCAGCAGCTTTTGCAGAATCTCCACCAGATCGTTGCGCACATCGACCACGCAGCAGATGCAGCCGTTGGCGACCTGAAAAATTTCCTCTTCAGAAGCCATCACCAGGTCGGAGTCCACATCGACTTCGCCGAACTCGTTTTCAATCACGGCAATGCGGTGGCCATGTTTTTCCGTCAGGATGTGGTTGAGCAGCGTGGTCTTTCCTGCCCCGAGAAAGCCGGTGAGGATGGTGACGGGGATAGGGCGTTGGCTGGTCGAGGTCATGCATGAGCTCCTTCTGTGACACGTTGGCTTTGGCCGTCCCGGGCTTTCAGGGCTTGCAGCACCTGCTCGGGGCGGATGGGGTAGTGATGAAAGCGCACGCCGATGGCGTCGTAGACTGCGTTCACGATGGCCGGACCGATGGCGATGATGGGGTCCTCGCCCACGCCCTTGGCACCGAACGGACCTCCAGGGTCGGGCGCGGTTTCCAGTAGCACCGTGCGGATCTGGGGCATGTCCATGGACAGCGGCATCTTGTAGTCAACGAAGTTGGCATTCAGGGATCGGCCCGTCTTCATGTCGATCTGGTAGTCCTCGTACAGCGTGTGTCCAATGCCTTGCTGTATGCCGCCCTCGATCTGGCCTGCTGCGGCAACGGGGTGAATGACCTTGCCGATCTCATGCACAGGAACTACTTGCAGCACCGTGATCTGGCCGGTCTCTGTGTCTACGCTGACTTCTGCAAAGTGAGCAGCGAAGGAGTAGGCCTTGGTCGGGTGATAGGTGGCCGTGCCCACCAGTTGAGCGGCGGGAATGCCTTTGCGTGGCCCGACAGCATCGCGCACACTCATGCTTTTGCCATTGGGCGCATGGATAACACCTTGCAAGACTTCGAGCGTGCTGGCCTCTGCATCCAGATAACCGGCAGCTCTTTCCAGTAACTGCTCCTTGACCTTGGCTGCAGCCATCTGGGCCGCACGACCACCCATATAAGTCGTGTGGCTGGCAAAAGCGCCAATGTCCCAAGGAACGACATCCGTGTCGCCGTGCGTGACGCTGATGGCCTCAAAACACAGGCCCAGCTCTTCGGCCACGATCTGCGCCAGAGCCGTGTGGGCACCTGTGCCCAGGCCGGCAGTGCCGGTCAGCAGTACGACCGTCCCATCCTCATTCATCTTGACGATGGCATTGCCTTGCTCCTTGATGCCGGGGTAGGCACTGCTGCCATGCATCTCGCAGCCCATGCCCCAGCCGTGGCGTACCGGACCTTCGGTCTGCTCAGGGCTGCGCGGCCAATGGACTTCCTGCATGCCCCGACGTATGCAGTCGGGCAGACCGTTGCCGACAATGGGGTGCCCGGATGGAGCCAGATCTCCCTCGCTCACGGCGTTCTTGAGCTTGAGTTCTGCAGGGTTCATGCCCAGCACGACAGCAGCTTCGTCGAGCTGCAAGTCCAGCGCAAAATAAGTCTGCACCACGCCGTAGCCGCGAAATGCGCCCGCGATGGGACTATTGGTATAGACGCAGAGTCCTTCCAGATCCACGTTCTCGCATCGATACAGCGAGGTCATCGCGGCTGTGCCAACATTGGTCACGCCTGGGCCGTGCGAGCCATATGCGCCGGAATTGAAGACTACGCGGGCCTGGCGCGCGGTAATGCTGCCGTCCTTGCGAAAGCCCTGTTTGAGCCAGATCTTGACGGGGTGCCTTGTGCGCCCACCCAGAAAAGTCTCTTCGCGAGAGAACTCCATGCGCACCGGCCTTCGGGTCTGCTTGGCCAGCAATGCGCAGAGGAATTCGCTTTGGAACAAGTCCTGCTTGGCACCAAAGCCGCCGCCCATGTGGTCTACCAATACCCGAACCTTGTGCAGCGGCAGGCCCAGCACCTCGGCCATGATGCCGCGTACCATGAAAGCGGTTTGCGTGGAGATCCAGACCGTGAGATTGCCGTTGCCATCCCATTGGCACATGCAGGCATTGGGCTCCATATAGGCTGGGGTGGGGCGACCGCCTTCGTATTCACCTTCCAGGATGAAGTCGGCCTCGGCAAAGCCTTTTTCGATATCGCCGCGCTGAATTTTCACGGGTGGCAGTACCAGATTGCGGCCCGGCTCGCGGTCGTGAATCAGCTGTGTATCAGGCGCTGCCAGTGCCTCTTCGGTGGTGAAGAAGGCGGGCAAGGCTTCATATTCAACATCGATCAGATCCAGCGCCTGTTCGGCAATTTCTTCGCTGGTCGCGGCGACCACCGCCACACTTTCACCCCAGTAGCGGACCTTGCTGTCCAAAATGTACTGGTCACAGGTGACCGATGCAGAGCGAGGGTGGGGCGAGCCTGCATGCAGAACACGCGGAACGTTCTCGTGCGTCAGCACCGCCTTGACTCCGGGCAGAGCCAGAGCCCGGCTTGTGTCGATTTTCACAATGCGAGCATGGGCGATATTGCTGCGCTTGGTTCTGGCATAGAGCAAGCCAGGCAGATGCATGTCGGCCACGTATTTGGCGTCGCCAGTCACCTTGGCGAGCAAATCGTTGCGCTTGACGCTGGTTCCGATGATGGATTTCTTGTTCATGATGCTGCGCCCTCCTGCATGGCGGGGGCGGCAGCGGCAATGGCATCCACAATTTTTGTGTAGCCGGTGCAGCGGCAGATATTGCCGGCAATCGCAAAGCGAATGTCTTCTTCCATGGGGGTGGGGTTGATGTCAAGCAAGGCCTTGGCGGCGACCAGAATGCCGGGGGTGCAAAAGCCGCATTGGGCTGCGCCGCACTGCATGAAGCATTCCTGCAACGGGTGCAGTGTGCCGTCGGGGCTTTGCAGGCCTTCTATCGTGGTGATTTCTGTGCCATGAGCTTCTGCAGCAAGTACCAGGCAGGCATTGATGGGCTGGCCATTGAGCAAGATGGTGCAGGAGCCGCACTCACCCACATCGCAGCCTTTCTTTGTGCCTGTCAGACCCATCTCGGTGCGAAGTGCATCTAAAAGGCTGCGGTTGGGTGCAACTTCAAAGTCCAGCAACTCGCCGTTGACCGTGCATGAAACACTGAGCTTTTTCATTCTTGGGCCTCCTTGATGGCTTGAGTCAGAGCGCGGGCGGTGAGCACGCGCACCATGTCCCGGCGGTAGTTGGCGCTGGCGCGCACATCGCTGATGGGGGCTGCAGCCGCGGCGGCTGCCTGGCTTGCTGCCTGAATCTGGGCTGCGTCAAGGGCGCAGCCCTTGAGCAAAGTCTCTGCACCGGCGGCACGCAATGGTGTGGGAGCCACTGCGGCGAGGATGATGCTGACGGTGTCCACATGTCCTTCAGGGGCCAGAGTGAGACTGACTGCCACACCGACGGTGGCCAGTTCCATTTGGCTGCGCCTGCCGTGCTTGAGATAGACCTTGCCCGTGCGGGGGGGCGGCGCAGGGATATCGATGCGCGTGACGACTTCGTCAGTGGCCAGGCTCGTGCGGCCAGGGCCTAGCAGGAAATCTTCAACGCGGCATTGGCGCTGGCCGAGCAGTCCGTGGATGTTGAGCACGGCTCCGTCGGCGATCAGTGGCGGCAAGCTGTCAGCAGAAGGGGATGCGCGGCACACATTGCCCGCCAGGGTGGCACGGTTGCGCACCTGGATGGAGGCGAAATCGGTGCAGGCCTTGGCCAGACTGGCATAGTGTTTGAGCGTGATGGCCGAGGTCTCGATCTCGCGGGTGGTCACCAGAGCGCCTAAGCGCAGACCGCTGCCTGGCACGTAGCTGAAGTCATTCAGTCCGGGGATCTTCTTGAGATTGACCACATGGGATGGAGCGCGAACATGCTCTTTCATCATCACCATGAGGTCTGTGCCTCCGGCCATCAGACTGGCTGAGCCAGCACAACGCTGCAGCAGCTCCGAAGCCTCTTGCAGGCTGCCGGGCTCGACATATTCAAAAAATTTCATGCGGGGAGCTCCTGTTTCATGAGACTTCGGTGCGGCGGCTGGCTGAGAGCCCTTGCCAGCGCTTGACGGCATTCACTTCAATATCGAAAAGATCCAGAACCCGGCCCAGCGAGTGATCGACCATTTCATTGAGATCCGCAGGCCGGGTGTAGAAGGCGGGCACCGGCGGGGCGACGATGGCCCCCATCTCGGTGACGGCCAGCATGTTCTTGAGGTGCGTCAGCGTCAGCGGTGTTTCGCGTGCCATCAGCACCAGGCGGCGGCGCTCCTTGAGCATCACGTCAGCAGCTCGGGAAATCAGCGTGGAGCCAATGCCGTTGGCGATCTCGGCCAGTGTCTTCATGGAGCAAGGCGCAATCACCATGCCCAGTGTTTTGTATGAGCCGCTGGCCACGCAGGCGCCTATGTCCTCGTTCTTGTGAACCTGGGCGGCCAAGGACGTGACGTCGGAAAGACTGAGCTCGGTTTCTGCACCCATGGTGATCAGTGCTGCACGGCTGAGGATGAGGTGAGCCTCGATGTCTGTGCCTTGAAGCAGCTGTAGTAGCCTGTGGCCATAGACAAATCCGGAGGCTCCGGAAATTGCCACAATCAGGCGCTGACGATTGATCGGCTGTATCTTCATTTAGACGCTCCGCATCAGGCGTTTGCCTCTAGCACAAAACCTTTGAAAGCCATGAACTCTGAACAGACCTGGAAGGAAATTTGCGAGCGCTATGCCGATCACGAGCATGCGGCAGCGCTTTTGCAGCGGCAGGAGCAGCAAGGTATGGACGTGGTGCTGGAGCTTTTCTGGGAATGTGCCCAGGCGCGGGGATACCGCTTGAGCGAGCAAGCCAGACAGGAGGCTGCTGCCTTTGTGAGCGACTGGCGTGCTCAAGTGCTGCTGCCGCTGCGCCAGTTGCGCCGAGGCATGAAACCCATGGAGGCCAGGGTGCTTGAGGCTGCTGAAATCAGAGCGCAGGTTCAGGGCGCTGAACTGCTGGCCGAGCGCACGCAGGTACGACTGCTTTGCGAATGGCTTGACACACACCTGGCCCGATCTACCACGGACTACGCCGTTGGCGGCTAGATCTGAAGCTCCCCTTGAGAACGTTAGGGTAGAGCACAGCATCTTGGTCTCCTGCATTCGGAACACCAACCCGACGAAGCCTTTTCGTCACGGGGATGAGTCAATGCTGGCAGAAGGCAAAGCTTTGTAAAACTATCGCAAGCTTATATATTCATTGCTGATTCATATTATTTGGCGATAAATATATGTCGATTACCCTACGTCAGCTCGAAGTGTTTGTGGCAGTTTCCGAAGAGGGCAGCCTCACCAGAGCGGGTGACGTGCTGGGCTTGCCACAGTCCAGCATCAGCAAACAGCTCAAGGAGCTTGAGGACTTGCTGGGCCTCAAGCTTTTTGACCGCCACACACGTATGTTGCGCTTGACGGAGGGTGGCATGGAGATACTGCCGCTGGCCAAGAAGACGCTGGCCGATCTGGATGCCATGCTTGATGGCTCGGCCCAGCTCAAGACGTTGGAGCGGGGTCGAGTTTCTATTGCTGCATCGTCCATGCAGGCGGCTTTGGTACTTCCCCGAATGGTCAAAGCCTTCAGCGAGATGCATCCCGGCATCCGCATTGAATTGCTGGATGTGACGCAGGATGATGTGATCCAGATGGTCAGTGGCGGAGCGGTGGACTTCGGCGTGGGCTCAGCCTTTGGGGATCATGGCGATCTGTCCATGAAGACACTTTGGTCAGAGCCATTTTTTGCGGTCGTGCAGCAGGACCATGCCCTGGCTAGGAAAAAAAGCGTGACCTGGAAAGAGCTGCAGAAATTCCCGCTGATTGGTTCACGCAAAGGTAACCCGGTGCGCACGGCTCTGGAGTTCTCTCTGGCCAGTGAAGGCATTTCTCTGAAATATGTGCATGAGGTAGCACTGCCCCTGACCACGATTGGCATGGTCGCTGGTGGCCTGGGTGTGGGAATTTTGACGGGATCGACACGCCGCCTGTCTGAGTCACTGGGGTTGCTTTTTAAACCGATTCTTCAACCAAAGCTGGAGCGGGAAGTTGTGTTGGTGCTGCATTCAGCCCGCTCTCTCTCTCCTGCAGCCAAAAAATTCAGCGATGCATTGGTGAGTTGGACAAGTCTCAAGAAATCACGCTTTAACGAAGAGGATAACGTCCATCGGTTTTGCAACGTTTGCTATCAGTTTGGATGTTCATTGACGCATCAGCACTGAATATGAGATCGCCCCCTGAATCTCGGGGCGCGCTCCAATCTTCACCATTTGTGTCTAATTTGGATGCTCAGGCGACCAAGCCGCCGCCGTTCACAGGCAATACCTGGCCGTTGACCCACTCTGCCTCGATCGATGCCAGATAGGTCACGGCGGCACCCACATCCTGGGGCGATCCGGCGCGGCCTACAGATGTCCCCTTCTTGGCAATCTTTTCGGAGCCTTCCCAGTTGTTCATGGTACCCAGCGACAGCGCATTGGCAGTCACGCCATGCGGACCGACCTCGCCTGAGAGATTGCGGATAAAGCCAATCGCCGCCGCCTTGGCAGCGCCGTAAGCGCACAAGCCCATGCCCGTGGCCGTGCGTGCTGCGTCGGAGTTGATGGCAACAATGCGGCCCCAACCCTTGTCCTGCATGGCAGGCAGCAGCGCCTGGCTGGCGTGCATCAGACCATGCAGATTGAGCGACAGCCAGGCATTCCATTCCGACTCGGGCGACTGTAAAAACGGTGTGTAGCCCCAGCCCTGCGCAGGAATGCCGGCGTTGTGCACAAAGATATCGACCACGCCGACCTCGGCCTTGATGCGCTCGACCATGGCAAAGATGGCGGCGCGGTCCGTCAGATCGGCGGCCTGGGCCGAGGCCTTCAGCCCGGTTTCACGCAGCTGCGCGGCAGCATTTTCTGCACGGTCCAGGTGAAAGTCGTTGACTACTACATGTGCGCCCTGCATGGCCAGCGCCTGTGCAATACCAAAGCCCATTCCACGACCGGCGCCACTGACCAGCGCCACTTTTCCATCGAGTCTGAACATGTCTTGCCTCTCTTTTTTCCTTGGGAGCTGGCAGTGTTGCGTGAGCCTGTGCAGCGGACATACTCCAAATGGACGGGGTCAAAAAGCATGAATGGCAAGCTCAAACCTTAAAAGGCGATGAACCTTCAGGCTTCACTCAACTGCGAGTCAATGCGATAGCGAGACAACTGGACGATAGGGCGTGCAAGTCAGTCCGGCCCTTTCATGTCGAATTGATGCACCAAGCCTCGTGCCGCTGTGCAGCGAGACGCACGAGAACTCTTGCGGCACACTCAGGGCAATGCCCACCGCCAAATCCGCCATCCAACTCGACGCCGCGCCGAGCTTATTCAAGAGCGCCAAGGCTTTCGAGGCTTGGATGAAGAAAAATCATGCTGCTTCCGACGGGCTCTGGCTCAAGATCGCCAAGCGGGGCGCCAACGAACCCAGCGTGACCTACCCCGAGGCCGTGGAGATCGCGCTTTGTTGGGGTTGGATCGATGGCCAGAAAAAAGGCCTCGACGAGCAGCACTTTCTTCAGCGCTTTACGCCACGGCGCGCGCGCAGCATTTGGTCGAAAGTCAACGTCGACAAGGTCGAGGCACTTATTAAGGCGGGTCGCATGCAGGCGCCTGGCCATGCGCAGATTGAGGCTGCCAAGTCCGACGGACGCTGGGCACGGGCTTACGACGGCGCGCGTACGTCCACAGTACCCGAGGATCTGCTGGCTGCGCTGGAGGCCGAGCCGAGGGCCAAGACTTTCTTTGCAACGATCAATGCGGCCAATCGCTATGCGGTACTGTGGCGTATCCAGACGGCCGTGAAAGCCGAGACGCGCGCCAGGCGTATTGCCCAGTTGGTGGAGATGCTCGCGCGCGGCGAAACCATCCACCTCTTCAAGCCCAGAGCCAGGAGCTGACCGCTAGGCGCTCGAGCTGAATTTTCGCTCGATACCCCAAATCCGTCACCGGGCCAGCGATAAACCCTGCCAGCTCTCAATGGCAGCTCGGTCATCTGCCTGTGCTTCAGTTCTTCCCCATGCTGCCAAGCTGATGCAGCTGCAGCCCCTGCACACTCATTGTTGTTCGCAGAATATGTCCGTGCGTGGAATCGGTCACATAGAGGTCGCATCGATCCGCGCCGCCAAATGCCAGATTGGTCGTAGAGATACCAGGCAGGCTGCGCAGCACCTGCACAGGCTCCGCGCGACTGTTGAGTACCCAGACACAGCCCAGCCCCGGATTGGCAACCAGCAAGCGACCCTCCACATCCACAGCAAGACCATCGGGTCCACTGGGACCGTACGAGGTAAAAAACTGGCTCACTTTGGACACGCTTCCATCGGAAAGAAGCGGTACCCGCCATATGCAGTTGCCGCGAGTCACCGCAAGGTACAGAACGCGTTCATCTGGTGACAGTGCCACGCCATTTGGGCTTGGCACATTGTTCAGCAATAGATCGAGCTGCCCATTGGGGCGCAGACGATAAAGACGTCCCGACGGATCATGCAGCCCGCTCTGTCCCTGATCCGTGAAATACAAGTTGCCCTGGCTGTCGAATACGAGATCGTTCACCCCTTTAAAGCGCTCGCTGTTGCGGCGCTCCAGATAGGGGCTTACCTGACCGCTCTCAATGTTGAGACACATCAGCCCGTTTTTGTAGTCGGTAATGAGCAGCGTATGGGCATCCAGGAATTTCATGCCATTGGGTTCGCCATCGTATTCCGTGATCAGCGACCAGTTGCCCAGACGGTCTATGCGCAGGACACGGCCCCAGGGGATGTCGGTCACATAAAGATTGCCGGCACCGTCAAAAACAGGTCCTTCAAGAAAGGAATCAACAATCGCTCCACCGCGGTTTGCATCGGCCCAGGCACTTCGCTTGCGGAGGCGCAAGGACTCGGGCAATGAACTGAATAGTTCCAGTTCACGGACTTCAGGTGCTTGCAGTAAAAACATGGGTTGCTTTCAAAAACCGTACAAATGTGCCGGGTTGTCCACCAAGATTTTCTCCATCGCGGATGGAGACACGGTCCATGCAGCCAAAAGATTCAACAGGTCTGCGTCATTCACCGTGTCAGGGGCTGCGGTGGTGTGTGGCCAGTCGCTGCCCCAGATCAGCCGCTCGGGAGCTTCCCGCACCAGGGCGCGGCCTAGCGCTAAGGTATCTGAATACTTGGGGCCTTGTACTGTAGAGCGCATATAGGCGCCCGAGAGCTTGACCCAGGTATTGCCGCCGTCCAGCAAGCGCCGCATGGCATCGTAGGCTGCGCCCGAAGCTCCATCCGCCGGGTCGACGTATCCCAGATGATCAATCACCAAGGGCACAGGCAGCGCAGCAAGTACGGAGGCAAGCTGAATGAGCTGCTCCGGATGCACAAAAACCTGAATATGCCAGTCTTCGCAGGCCGGGTGAGCGGCCACTTTTTGTGCCAGCGTGCTCAGCATTTGCAGTGTGGTCTTGCCCCAAGACTGAGGCGTGACAAAGTTCACACGGAGACCTCGAACGCGGCGGGCGGCCAGCAAGTTCAGCTCGGCATCGCTTACGTCGTGCGCCACGACAGCCACACCGCGTGCACAATCGCCCAACTCATCCAAGGCATTCAGCATGCAAGCGTTGTCGGTGCCATAGGTTGATGGCGTGACGACCACGGCCCGCTGAGTGCCCAAGCGACTTTGCAATTGCCTATAGGCCGCAACCGGGGCGTTCGGAGGCTGGCGCATCCAGTGAGACGACGCAGCGAAGCGCGGGTCGAAAATATGCATATGGCTATCACAGGATAGCGGCGGGACCGCGCGTGCCGGTCGATTGAGTCCTGCGGAATACGGAACTGCAACAGATGTCATTGCTTGTCCATTCCCAGCTTGCCTGCGACAGATTCCCAAAGTCGAGCATCGCTTTTGAGTTTGTCGGCAAAGGCTTGCCCGCTCAGCACGCTGGGCACCGCTCCCAGGTCATCTGCAAAGGACTGGATGTCGGCGCTGGCCATGGCTTGCGCAATATTTTTGCGAAGCACCTGCAGCACGGCATCGGGCGTACCCTTGGGGGCCCACAGCCCGGTAAAGTTGACCACCTTGTAGCCAGGCGCTCCGGCTTGCGCAAAGGTGGGTACGTCAGGCAAGGCCTTCAGGCGCTGGTCTCCACTCACAGCCAGCAACCGCACTTTGCCGCCGCGCACCTGGCCCATGACACCAGGGGTCGAGGCAATCTGAAAATCGATAGAGCCGCCCAACAGCGCCATGGTGGCTTCACCTGCGCCCTTGTAAGGGACGTGGGTCGCGCTCAGCCCGCTGGCAGTCTTGAGTGATTCGGTGGCGAAATGCGGCATGGTGCCCGCTCCGCCTGTACCGTAGTTGAGCTTGCCCTGATGTGCTTGCGAATAGGCAATCAGCTCTCCCAGGGTCTTGAATGGAGAGTTGCTCGCCACGACGACTGCGGTAGGTGCGAAATTGAAGCCGGCCACGGCGACCAGATCGTTTGCATAGTCCCACGGCAACTTCTTGAAGACCTGAGGCAAGATGGAGTAAGTTGTGTCATTGGCCAGCAGCGTGTAGCCGTCGCCTGGCGCGCGAGCTACCTGCGAAGCACCAATGGTTCCGGTTGCTCCGGCCTTGTTTTCGACGAAGAAGCTCTGACCGGTCTGCTCGGTCAGTTTCTGTGCAATGCGTCGCGTGACTTGATCCACGGCTCCGCCCGGCGGATAGGGAACTACGATCTTGACCGGCTTGCCTGGATAGGCAGCTTGAGCGAGTGCACCCACAGGGGCATATGCAAGCGTCGTGGCAAGCAGCAGGAACGGAGAGAAGAGGGTAGGGTTCATGAGAAACTTGCTTTCAAGTCAATGCTTCAGTCAGCTTTGATTTCCAGTTCCTGTGCAACGCGCGAATATGTCGCAACTTCGCGGCGCACTTGATTTGCAAATGGGGCTCCGCACAAGGAGGAAGTCTCTATGCCCAAGCTGCGCATCCTGTCTGCCGCCGCCTCGCTCTTGGAGAAGCCTGAGGCGGCATCTTCCAGTGCCTTGACGATGGAGGCGGGTGTTCCTGCGGGAGCAAAAACGCCGTACCAGGCATCTGCAGAAAAATCTCCGCCACCGGCCTGTGCAAAGGTAGGCAGCTGCGGCAAGAGAGTGGAGCGCTTGGGCGCGGCGACAGCCAGCGCCGTTAGCTTGCCGCTCTTGATTTGAGGCAGCACTGAGCACAGCGTGGCGAACGAGCTGTCGAGCTGTCCGCCCATCAAATCCGTCACCACCGGTGCCGCGCCTTTGTAAGGGACGTGGTTGAAACGCAGGCCATTGGCACGAGCGAACATTTCGGTCGCGAAGTGACCGAGCTGCCGACGCCTGGCGAGCCAGCCGTCACCTTGCCTGGCTGCGCGCGAACCGTGGCCATGAAGTCTTTCAAGGTACGCGACGCAATGGCTGGGCCGGTCACCAGGACAGTCGGGCTGGTGGCAACGGCGCAAATGGCCTGAAAGGATTTCACGACATCAAACTTCACACGAGACCCGTACAGCGCGGGAATCATGGTGTGATTGCTTGCGCCGAACAGCAAGGTGTATCCGTCAGCCGGGGAACCGAACACGGCCTGCGCCGCCAGTATGGTGTTGGCGCCTGGCTTGTTGTCCACCACAAAAGCTTGTCCTAGTGCGCGGCCAGCGTAGTCAGCAAAGGCTCGTGCCACCACATCCGTTGGACCACCTGCAGCAAATCCAACAACTAGCCGTACCGGCTTCATCGGATAGTGGCCAGCCTGTGCGAGGCAAGTGCCTGAAGTGATCAATAGCGCTGCCAACAATAGGCTGGGGCTGACTATCGAATGTCGGTTTTTTTTATGAATTTGCTGCATGTTTTGTCTCCTGATGGCTGAAGAAGTTCAGGCAACAGCTGCGGGGCTCAGCACCGCCAGCGCATTACGTGCAGCGCTCAGACCCATATTCACATAGGCATCGCTGGTCACGCCACCAATATGCGGACTCAGGATGAATCCCGGTTGATGCCTGAACGGATGGTCGGGCACCATGGGCTCAACGGAGAAGCTGTCCAGACCGGCGGCCAGTACCTGTCCGCTTTGCACCGCAGCAAGCAATGCAGCCTCTTCGATTAATCCGCCACGCGCAGTGTTCACCACAATCACACCCCGCTTGCAGCGGGCCAAGGTTTCAGCGTTCAGCAGGTTCCGGTTTTCGTCCATCAAGGGGCAGTGCAAGGAAATTGCATCGCTGTCGCGCCACAAAGTTTCCAAGTCCACGGACTGCACATAGTCGGGCAGGTTCTTGGCAAACGGATCGAAACCAATGACTCGCATGCCTAGCGCATCTGCCATTTTTGCAAAGCGCAGTCCGATAGCTCCCAAACCTATCAGGCCTATGGTTCTGGCTCCTAGTTCCAGGCTCTTGTGCGTGGACTTGTCCCAATGGCCTTGATGCATGCGCTCATCAAGCTGTGGTATCGACTTGGCGCATGCCAGGAGCAGCGCCAGAGCTTGTTCTGCCACTGCGGCGGCATTGACGCCCACTGCTGCAACCACCTCGATGCCTCGCGATTTGGCGGCTTCCTTGTCAATGGTGTCCGTGCCGCTGCCATGCTTGGAGATCACCTTGAGCGAAGGTGCTGCATCCATGGCTTGTGCACCTACTTTGCTGTAGCGAACAATGATGGCGACGGGGTCATGCTGGCGGCACAAATGAATGATGTCATCTTCGGCAGGGGTCTTCCCCGCATAGACGATGTCATAGCCTGTGAGCAGTTCGAGCGCCTGTGGTGCAAGATCGGCAGCCGTGATCAGTATGGTTTCTCGCTTCACAGGGCTTCTCCTTCTTTGAGCACGCCAGCTGCGCGCAGTGCCGCCGGAAGCCACTTTGAAGCGGTGTCGCCACCTGCGATGGCCTCGATGCGCGCGGCCTCGTCGGCGACTTTCTTCACTGCCAAAGCCATCATTGCCGGGGCCTTGGTACGCTCGATGACGACGACGCCATCGGCATCGCCAACCACCAGATCTCCGGGGTTCACCGTTGCACCACCGCACGAAATAGGATGGTTGATACGCCCAGGCACGAACTTGGTTGGTCCGGCAGGGTTGAAGCCCGCACTGAAAACCGGAAAGTCCAAGTCCAGAATTTCAAGCTTGTCGCGAATAGAGCCATCGACGATGACTCCAGCCAGGCCGCGCTTCTTGCAGGCGCTCAACATCAAGGTGCCCATGAGCGCAGCGGTCTGATCGCCTTTGCCATCGATCACGAGGATGTCGCCGGGTTGCGCGAGCGCGATGGCGGCATGGATCATGAGGTTGTCGCCAGGGCGCACCTCGACGGTGAATGCAGGGCCTGCGAGTTGCATGCGCTCGTGTACCGGTGTTACGCGGGCATGCATGGTGCCGCGACGGCCTGCCACGTCCGCGAGAATGGCCGCTTGGAAGGTGGCGGCTTGCTGTACGACTTCAGCGCTGACACGCTCGACGTCACGAATGATTTCAGGAAGTTGGCTCATGGTGTGCTTTCAGTTGAAAAGAGATAGGTGATGGGCGCTGGTCTTTATTCGGCCTTGATGTTTCCGTCCTTGATGACCTTGGCCCACTTGGCGGAGTCGGCCTTTTGCAGGTCGGCCAACTGCTGTGGTGTGCCGCCGACCAAGTTGATGCCCAATTTGTCGGCGAGAGCGACGACAGCGGGGGCCTTCGGCACGCGGGCGATTTCAGCGTTCCGGAGGGCGGGAAGAGACACCGTGCTCTAAGGCCGCTGGCGGCCTGCAGAGAAAGGCACGCTCTCCATGCTCGTCTCGTCGCCGCTTTGGGTTAGTCCAGACTTGCGCCGGATTTCTTGACGATCTGACCCCAGCGAGGGATCTCGTTTCGCAGCAGTTGAGCAAACTGCTCCGGGCTTCCTCCCAGTACATCGCCGCCTTCGGAGCGCAGCTTTTCGGCCACGTCAGGCTGCTTCAGTGCCTGATTGATCGCCTGATTGAGCTTTTGAATGATGGGAGCCGAGGTCCCTGCGGGAGCCAGGATGCCAAACCAGGAAATTGCATCAAAATTTTTGTAGCCGTTTTCAGCCAAGGTCGGTGTGTCTGGCAGTTGGCCGGAGCGCTCGGCCGAGGTGATGACAATCGGACGCACCTTGCCGTTACGCACATGACCCAACAGAGTGGGTATCGATGACATGTAAAACGTTACTTGGCCGCTCATCACGTCGGTCAGGGCCTGCGCTGCGCCTTTGTAGGGCACGTGGCGCAATTGAATGCCGGCGGCGTTCTCTGCCATTTCTCCGGCCAGGTGGGCCACGGTTCCGTTGCCCGAATATCCCAACGTAAACGAGTCCGGGGCTTTCTTGGCTGCTGCCACCACCTCTGCAAAGCTCTTAAAAGGTGAGTTGACGGATGCCACCATCACGATGGGAGAGGATGAAACCAAGGCTACGGGCGCCAAGTCTGTGAGTGGCTTGTAGGGCAGCTTGGGATACAGCGTAGGGTTTATCGCGAGATTGCTGGTCTGCCCCATAACCAAGGTATAGCCATCCGGCGCGGCCTTGGCTGCAGCATCTACTCCAAGGTTGCCGCCGGCTCCTGGACGGTTGTCTATCACCACATTCCATTTGTTTTGCTCAGCGATTTTCTGAGCAACAGCGCGCGCAATCATGTCGGTTCCGCCGCCGGGCGGGAAGGGAACGATGAGCCTGATGGGCTTGCTGGGATAGCTGGATTGCGCGAAGGCCGGAACCGCCGGGCAGGCTGCGGCCACGAGGCCGAGCAGCACAGCACCCGCATTGACAGCCGAGATACGAGAACGCATAGAAAAACGCATGGCAAAGTCTCCTTGTCTAATTCACGGCATCGCCAGCCACGGGAACCGCATGAGCGCAATTTTGAAAAAACGTTTCACATAGTACAATCTGGTTTCGTACAGTGAAACGAAATAGACATGGAAAACCCTCGCGTACCACTCTTGTCCAGTCGAAATGACGTGTCTCATGCGGAGCCTCCGGAGATGCAATCTGGTCAGGCAAGCACTGAAGGCGGTGTTACGGCAGTGACGCGTGCGCTGCAGATACTGGATGCCTTTGCATTGGGCGAGTCACATCTGCCTCTGGCCGAACTCAGTCGCCGATGTGGATTGCACAAAACCACGGTTCTACGACTGGCACGCACGCTGGCCTTATCGGGCTACATGGTTCAGCGCGACGATGGTGAGTGGCGCCTTGGCCCCTCGACGGGGTGGTTGGGAGCGCGCTATCAGGCAGGTTTCGATGTGCAGAATGTGCTGGAGCCAGCTTTGCGCATGCTCACCCAAAGCAGTGGCGAGAGTGCCGCCTTCTATGTCCGTGAAGGCAATGTACGGACATGTCTTGTGCGTGTTGAAGGACCTCAGGCGCTACGGCATCACGCTCGCATGGGCGAAGGCTTGCCCCTGGATCAGGGCTCGCCGGGCCGGGTGATTCTGGCGTTCTCGGGCGAGCCGGGGCGAGTGTATGAGCAGATCCGCAGGCAAGGCTACCAATGGTCGATCGGTGAGCGCGAACCGGGCGTCTCAACGGTGTCGGCTCCTGTATTCGGAATGAATCGTCGGCTGCTAGGTTCTGTGTGTATTTCAGGACCCGAATCGCGATTGCCGCCGGCCAAGCTGGAATTGCTTGCGCCCCAGGTCATGGACACGGCTAGACAGCTATCGTATGCACTGGCCGGCAACAGCTCGGCGGCACCGGCTGCTTTGCCTCAGAGCCGCTGGCATCCCTAGACGAACCGAGAAAAGCAGATGGACATCGCCGTGGGTCTTATGAAGGCGACGTCGGAGTTGATTCACTGGCTTTGTCGCTGAAACAGCATTGTGACGCTGGGATTGTTGGCCTCGTTTGTCCTGCCTGAATCAGCTTGTCTAAGGGCCTAAGACTCTTGCAGATTCGTCGATGCAAAGCGTTCCAGAATGATGGTCTTAAGCCGTTCGGCCGCTGGCGGCAGAGGAGGGTGGCGGGGCCAGATGATGTTCAGGTGCGTGCGCAGGGCGGGATCATCGAGCGGTACCAAGGCCGGAAACCCTTGCATGCCCAGTTGGGAGAAACTTTCCGGAGCAAAGGCTACACCCAGACCCTTTTGCACCATCAGCAGCATGGGCAGCGTTTCCACACCCCAATACAGCACATCCGGCGTGAACCCCGCGTCCTGGCAGGCGCGCATCAGCATGTCGGAAATACCGGAGCCCAGCAACGAGCTGTGAAGCAGAAAGCGCTCATTGCGCAGCTCTCCGATATGGACCTGGGCTCGGCCGTGCAGCCTGTGGCCCGGTGGCAGAGCCAGCCGCAAGGGCTCGTCCATGAGCACCTGGTTTTCCAGTTCGGGTGCAGTGTACTGGCTGCGGCAGATGATCAGATCCAGGCTGCGCTCGCGCAGTCGTTGCAGCATATAGCCCGTCTCGCCTTCATGTACATGAACGGTGATCTTCAGCCCGCTGGCGGTGATGTGTTCCATGACACTGGGCATGATGAAAAGACTGGCGGCCGTGGCACAGCCTATGTGCACTGTGCCGCGCGACCCCAGCTCTGCTTCCTGCAGTTCCCGGCGCATGGCTTGCAAGCTGGCTTGCAAGGCCTTGGCGCGCAGATAGAACAGCTCCCCTGTTGCCGTAGGCACAAGACGGTGCCCGCTGCGATCGAACAGTCCCACGCCCAGCTCGTCTTCCAGCTTGCGCAGCAGGATGCTCAGAGGCGGCTGTGTCATATGCAGGCGCACGGCAGCAGCGGAAACACTGCCTTGTTCGTACACCGCAATAAAGCATTTCAGTCTGTGTTCATCCATACATTAAATATATAAAAACATATTTAATATATATTAGACGATATCGACATGCGTTTCTATACTCCGCCCATTCGCACTCAGCTGGAGTACGAGCCTCATACACAGGAGACACGCATGCACCACATCCGCCGCCAGGTCCTGGGCCTGGTACTCACCACATGTCTGACGCCCATGCTGGGCCTGAACGCCGCTCATGCCGAGGCGGAGTGGCCAAGCCGTCCGATCCGGGTCGTGGTGCCTTATCCGGCAGGTGGCACGGCGGACATCATGGGGCGCTTGGTGGCCAACAAGCTCGGCAAGGCTTTTCCTAAAGTGAGCGTGGTGGTGGAGAACGTCTCGGGTGGTGCCACCGTGCCAGGAACGATGGCTGCTCTGCGCGATCCTGCCGACGGCCACACCTTGCTCATGGCCAGCGACAACACGCTCAACATCAACCGCTGGTTACTCAAGGACGTGCGCTACGACGGCGATCGCGATTTCTCTCCCGTCACCGTGCTCGTGACCTATCCCCACTGGCTGATCGTCAACGGCCATGGCCCTTACAAGAGCTTTGATGATCTGGTCAAAGCCATACGTGCCAAGCCGGGCAAGGTATCGATCAGCGTCAATACCGTGGGCGGTGCTGCGTACCTGGCGCTGGACAACTGGCGTCGTGAAAACGGTCTGAATTTCGAAATCGTGCCTTACCGCGGATCGCCACCGGCCGTGGCCGACCTGATTGGCGGTCACATCGATGCGCACCTGGACGTGGTGGGATCTTCCATGGCCCATGCACGCAGCGGACGCGTGCTGCCGGTGACCGTGTTGCAAAACACTCCACTCAAGGAGTTTCCTCAGGCGATTCCGCAAAACGACAGCAACCCCAAGTCTCTGAATGCACGGGTCAATCTGTCGGTGGTCGTGCGCAGCGGCACGCCAGCCGCCATCGTGGACAAGCTGTATGCCGTGCTGAAAGTCGGCGTCAAGGAAGAGGATTTCATCAAGACCGTGGACATGATGGGCCTGGGCACGGTGATGTACGAGCCCAAGAAAGCCAAAGCCTTTCTGCAGCAGGAGACTCAGCGCTATCGCGTGCTGATTGAAAAATCCGGCCTGGAAAAGCAGTAAAGGGAAATGCACGTCATGAAGTTTGTTGTTGCGCTGATCCGCCACGAAACCAATACTTTTTCGCCAGTCAGCACGCAACTGACCGACTTTAGGCGCGGAACCGGCGAGAACGGCCCAGCGTATGGCGAAGCGGCCCTAAAGGCCTGCGAAGGCACGAACAGCGCTGCTGCGGCCTATCTGGACCTGGCCCGTGAGATGGGGGCCCAGGTGGAATTTGCGATTTGCGCCAATGCAGTACCCAGCGGGCTGGTAACGCGTGAAGCGTTTGAGAGCCTGTGCGATACGGTTGTACACAGTGTCAGCCAGGGCTGCGATGCGGTGCTGCTGGATCTGCACGGCGCCATGGTGGTTGACGGTTTTCCCGACGCGGAAGGTGAGTTGCTGCGTCGCCTGCGCAAGTGCACGCCCGCCGACCTGCCGATTGGCGTGGCGCTGGATTTTCATGCCAACTTCAGCGCCGAGTTGATCCGCCACGCGACAGTGATTGCCGGCTACTGCACCTATCCGCACATCGATATCTATGAAACCGGTGTACGCGTAGGCCGCAGCATCCGTGCACTGCTGGAAAAGCGCAGCCAGCCGGTGATGCTGTGGCGGCGCTTGCCCATGCTCACGCATATGTTGCGCCAGGCCCCTTCCATGCAGCCCATGAAGGACATCATGGATCGTGCCATGCAGGCCGAGAAGGATGGACAGGTGTGCAATGCGTCGGTGTTTGGCGGCTTTCCGCTATCCGATATCGACTGCGCGGGCCTCTCGGTGGTCATCGTGGCGGAGCGCGCGCAAATCGATGCCGGCAATCGCCTGCTGGATGAGCTTTGCGAGCTGGCTTGGTCGCGGCGTGCCGATTTTGTCTTTCCGGCCGAGTCGGTGACAGCCTCTGTGGCCTATGCCAAAACGCTGGAGCAGGGTCCGGTGATCCTGGTCGACCATGGAGACAACTGCGGCGCCGGAGGCACCACAGACATCATGGCGGTGCTGGAGGAAGTGCTGCGCCAGGGCCTAGAGGATGTGGTTGCCGGCCCGTTCTGCGATCCCGCGACCGTGGCGATCTTGGTCGAACAAGGGGTGAATGCCGAAGTGACCGTGGATCTCGGTGGCAAGACCGATATGCCGGCACTGGGTTTGACCGGCCAGCCGCTGCGTCTGACGGGCGTGGTCGAGCGTCTGACCGATGGCGAATACACCGTGACCGGCCCCATGTTCACCGGCATGCGACTGAGTCTGGGGCGCACGGCTGTGCTGCGTGTGGGCACGGTGCGCATTTTCATCTCCGAGCGGCCGCAGGAGCCCAACGACACCGGCGTCTTCACCCATGCGGGCGTGGATCCTGCGCAATCCAAGTATGTGCTGCTCAAATCGCGTCAGCACTTTCGTGCGGGCTTCGAACCTTTTGCTCGGCATATTGTGTTGATCAGCGGGCCTGGCGTGTGTAGCTCGGACTATGGCCTTTTCCCGTTCAAGCATCTGAGCCGTCCCATGTATCCGCTCGATGCTGACGCCAGCCTGGCCCAGGCCGAAAGCTGGGCGCATGACGTTTGTTGATATCCAGAGAGGTTGATTTTGGATTTGGTTTATCCCGTTTGTGTCGTGTTGCTCGGCTATGTGGTGCTGGGCATTACGGGGTTTGGTTCAGCGCTGGTCATCGTGCCTTTGCTGGCTTGGCATTGGCCCCTGCCTGAAGTGGTGGCTTTGACCTTGCTCATGGATGTGCCGGCTTCCCTGCTGCACGGTGGCCTGAACCTGCGCCAGGTGAACTTTGCCGAGTTGCGGCGCCTGCTCCCGGGCATGGCGGTCGGTGCCTTGGTCGGGCTGTGGCTCTCCAGCGTGCTGGCTGCGAGCTGGCCTTTGCTGGTGCTGGGTCTGTACGTCGTCATGGTGGGGGCACAAACGTTGCGAGTCGCGCCAGCCAAACGCCCCCAGCTGGCCGCACCGTGGGCCTATGCCATGGGCGGAGCCATTGGGGTGGTTGAGATGTTGTTTGGCACTGCGGGTCCGCTGGTGGTGGCAGGGTTCAGCCGCCGCCTGTCCGATGTGAATGTGCTGCGCGCCAGCACTCCCGTGGCCATCGCCGCCAGTGCCGGCGCGGTGCTGGTGGCCATGGGATGGTCAGGCAGGTTGTCCCATGTTGATCTATGGCAGCGTTGGCTGGCACTGATGGGGGTGTCCGTACTTGGTGTGATGCTGGGCAATCGCCTGGCATGTCGCGTGTCGCCTGTAGCCTTGCGCAAGGTGATTTGCGGCCTGCTGATCGTCAGCGGACTCACGCTTGTGGCACATGCTTTGAGCTGAGACGACCGCTGCACAGCGGACATTGGCGATCGAGACAGAGCGAGATTTCAGGCCGAGTTAATTAAGGTCCGCAGCGCGTACAGAATACGACCAGGGCAGGCACTGCATTGCTGGCCGCTGGTATAGGTGGCCCTTATTTCTCCAGAAAGAGGGCCCTCAGATGGGCTGCTTTGCCAGCACTTTGCCCACGCGTTCATAGTCGGCCAGCAAGTCCTTGTGCAGGGTCTGAGAATCGCGCTGACTACTGGGTTCGAACCCGGCATGGTTCAGTATGTTTTTATAGTTGGCGCTGTTGAGCACGGCTTGCACCTGCTGCTGCACGGCTGCCTGAACCTCTGCCGACAGTGCGCTATTGCTCCACAAACCCATCCAGCCCGTGTAAGTGAGTTGCGGGTAGCCCAGTTCCTGGAAGGTCGGGACCTCGGGCAGCAGCGTAGATCGTTGCGCCGAGCTGATGGCGATGGCCTTGATTTTTCCGGAGCGTATCAGCGGCAGCGATGTGGCCAGACCGTCAAACATCAGCGGGATATGGCCGCCCATGACATCGCCCAGTCCCGGAGTTGAGCCTTTGTAGCCCACATGCACAAATTTCGCACCGCTGGCCTGCTCCAGCAGCACGCCGGCAACATGGGACATGGTCCCGGGGCTGTATGAGGCATAGCTGAGGCCATCGGCGCGGGCGCGTGCCTGGGCAATGACGTCCTTGAGGTTTTGCACCGGTAGGTTGGGCGCCGCAACCAGGACCAGACCGCCGCGCGCCAGCTCCGCCAAAGGCGTGATGGCTTTGCGCGTGTCGTAGCGCATTTTCACGATGTGCGGAATTTCGCTGACCAGAGAGCTCACGCCCACCAGCAAGGTATAGGCATCGTTAGGTGCTTGCAGCAAATCATTGACGGCGATGACGCCTGCAGCCCCTGGTTTAGGCTCGACCACAAAAGGTTGTTTGAGCGTTCGGCCCAGCTGATCGCCCAGGGCGCGTGCCACCACATCGGCAGAGCCGCCCACTGGGCCGGCCACCAGAATGCGAACCGGCTTTGCCGGCCAATGGGTAAAGCTGGCTTGCGCATGGCTGGCAGGCACGGTGCCAGCCAATGACAGTGCCCCTGCCACCCGTAGCAGCTGGCGGCGGTTGATGGGCGCATGGGGGGTGATCAAAGTACTCATCGCGTCTCCTGCTGGCTGGAAAATTTGTTTTTCAGGCGACTTAATGTAGAGATTTGGTAGTAATATTTTTCTCTTTTGGTGTCTTATTCTTTTCTTTTTGCGTCATTTGGTGCAAACCCTGATGGGGATCAAGGCCGGTTCGCAAAGACTGCCTGCTCGGTATTGGATGTGGATATGGATACGCTGGTAAGAACGGTCACCCTGAACGGATTTTTGAGCGTCTGCAACATGCATGGGCTGCGCGCTCATGAGTTGCTGCGCATAGTCGGATTGGATGCAGGCTCGCTGGTGGATGCCGAGCGGCATGTCTCGGCAGAGACCTTGTGCCGCCTTTTGGAGCTGGCAGGGGAGGAGTCCGGCTGCTCTGCCTTTGGTGTGCAGATGGCCGAGGCCCGGCAGTCCCTGGACTTTGGCATTCTTGGCAATCTGATGCGCCACAAACCCAGCTTGCGGGAAATGTGGCAGTCCGCCATTCATTACCGGCAATTGCTGAATGCGGCGCTGGCGCTGTCTTTGGAGCCCGCAGGCGACTTCAGCATTCTTCGCTTCGAAATGCTGGTCAACAGCCAGGTGCCGCAAAAACAGGCTTGCGAGCTGGTGGTGGCGGTGGGCGTGCGCGCTTGTCAGGCGGTGCTGGGAGACGGTTGGAGTCCGCATAGTGTGAGCTTTATGCATGCCGCACCGTCCGAGCTGTATTTGCACAAGAAATTTTTTGGTTGCCCGTTGAGCTTCAACAGCGAATTCAACGGGCTGCTGCTGCGCAACAGCGACCTGAATGCGCCCAATCCGGCGGCAGATCCCGAATTGGTGCGCTATGCCGAGAGCGTGGCCATGCCGCTGAGAGCCTCTGGCGAGAATCCCGTGCTGCAGGAGGTGCGCAAGAACATCTATCTGCTGATGCCGCTGGAGCAGGCCAAGATCGAACGTGTGGCTGAGCAGATGCATCTGAGCACCCGAACGCTGCAGCGTCACCTGGATCAAAGCGGAACCAGCTTTTCGGAGTTGCTGGAGAACGTGCGCAAGAACCTGGTTTTGCGTTATCTGAACAATCAGCGCTATTCCATTGGGCAGGTTGCCTCGTTGACGGGCTATACGCGCCAGGCTTCGTTCACCCGCTGGTTTCAGCTCAATTTCGGCATGTCGCCGCGTCAGTGGCGGCAGCAGAACGCTGCACACTGAGGCTTGCAGCAGAAGCTCAGGGATTGTTCGTGCATTGAAGCGCCGTGAGGCGCTTCTTTGCTTTGAACCCGTGCTTTCTGTGGCACAGGCAGCTTCCACGCGGAGCAAAGCCCATCGCCTGCATGCAGCGATGGACTCTGCAAGGGTTTTTGCGCCCATCGTCCTCCGAACAGACCCTAGTAGCGCTATCCCGTAGTGGCGCCAACTATGAAAAAGATGGCGTCATATGTGTAAAGCCAAAAGCCTTGCACAGACACACTGAGATTCGTGTTCGCAGCCTGCCAGGCATGTCGGATGGGTGGAAACACACCCTGGGTTAAGGCTTGCTTACGGCACGGCAATCACGCAATTCGCAGGAGACAACTTGAAAAAGACACCAAAAAAACAAAAGCACTGGGCCCCACTTATCCGGACTTTGGTGGCGTTCGCAATGGGAAGTGCACAGGGAACGCATACAGGGCAGTACGCGCTGTAGCGGCCCTGAATTCAGCCTTGAGTTGACAGGGCTGCTTGCGTTGCGCTTTTGGCTTCAAGCGAAAGCGAATCATCCATTTTTGCGTCCCGGCGGAGCATCGCTCATCGCGTGGGACGCCGTGTTCCTGGAGTCTTCACCATGATTTCACCCAGTGCCAATGATGCTGTGAACGAGAAGGCCGACTACAGCGTGAGTCGATCGCGCGCCTGGTTTGGCTTTGCCATGATTTTCCTGCTGATGATGTCGGATTACATAGACCGGCAGATCATCGTTTCGCTGTTTCCTCATCTCAAGGAAGAGTGGGGTCTGTCCGACAAGCAGCTGGGCGGACTGGTTTCGGTGATTTCGGTGGTGGTGGCCATAGGCAGCATTCCCGTGGCCATGCTGGCCGACCGTTTCGGCCGCGTGAAGAGCATTTTCGTGATGGCAACGGTCTGGAGCATGGCCACGATCTCCTGCATGTTTGCGCGTAACTACGGCCAGTTGTTTGCTTCTCGCGCTGTGGTGGGCCTGGGCGAGACGGGCTATGGCTCGGTAGGTTCGGCGTTGATCAGCGCGCTGTTTCCCAAGCGCCTGCATGCCACGCTGCTGGGCGCATTCTTCGCGGCCAGCTCCGTAGGTGCCGTGCTGGGTGTGGTGCTGGGCGGGGTGATTGCCGAACACTGGGGCTGGCGTGCCGCATTTGGGGCGGTGGGCTTTCCCGGGCTTGTCATGGCGCTCCTGTTCTTGCTGGTGCCAGACTACAAGAATGTGATCGTGAAGATCCGCCCGACCATCGACAGCAAGGGTGCGGGCGCACATCTGTCGCGTTTGATCAAGACGCTGAGTCGCGGCCCGACCATGTGGATTTTGTGCGTGGCGGGTTCGTTCCAGATGATTGTGGTCTCGGCCATGTGGTCGTGGATGCCGAGCTTCTTCAATCGCTACCACGGCATGCCCGTCGCGGTTGCTGCCAAGTATGCGGCCGTGCTGGTGCTGTTCGGCGCCTTTGGCGCGCTGTTCTGGGGCTGGGTGGCAGATCGTGTGAGCCGTCGCGAGGGCGCCAATAAACTGCGACTGCTCGCGTTGACCACAGTGCTCACCGCCGTCCTCTTCATTGCGGCATTCACGTTGTCGCTCACGCAGTCCCTGCAGTTCGCGCTGATACTGGCAGGCGGCTCGATGATGACTTGCACGGTAGGGGTTTCGGTGAGCGCAATTCTGGATGTGACCCATCCCGGCTTGCGTTCCACGGGGGCCGCAGTCCATGCGTTTGCCATCAATCTGTTTGGCTTGGCGGTGGGGCCGTTTCTGGGCGGCGTGATCTCGGATCACTGGAGTCTGCAGACCGCGATGGCCATCATTCCGGCCGCTGGCTTTTTTGCCTCGTTCTTCTACTGGAAGGCTTCCCGCTCCTATGGCGCCGACGCGGCGCTGGCTGCGGACATGCTCACCGACACGGCCACAGACGTGGTTTCCCAGCCAGAAGGGTATGCAGCACGTGCTGTGGGCGGGCTGCAGAAAGCGCAGGCCTGAACGCGCATCGATGACTGGCTGAAAGCCCAAAAAGCCGCAGGGTGGCAAGATCCTGCGGCTTTTTGCATTGGCTTGTAGGTATCCCAAGCCGCGCTTATTGGTATTTTTGCTCCAGTCCATCCCAGAAATCCTTGTTCACCAGGCGCTGGCGCTCCAGGAAAGGGGCGACGATGGCCGGGTCTTCATCCACCTTGTGCTCGTCGCGCAGCAGGGTTAGGCATTTGTTCATGCCGGCCAGAGCGCCTTGTAAGGCGGCATTGGCATAGAGCACAAAGCCAAAGCCCAACTGGCCCAGCTCGTCGGCGTTGAAGATGGGGGTCTTGCCGCCGATCACCATGTTCATGAGCTGGGGGCGGTCGAGCAACTGAGGCAGGGCGCGTACTTGCTGCTCCTGGGTCACGGCTTCGACAAACAGGATGTCGGCTCCGGCCTCGGCAAAAGCCTGGGCGCGCTCGATGGCGGCGTTGAAGCCGTGGACGGCAGCGGCGTCGGTGCGGGCCATGATCAGCGTGCCTTCATCGCGGCGCGCATCCACGGCGGCGCGGATCTTGCCCAGCATTTCATGGGTTTCGATCACATCCTTGCCGTTGAAGTGGCCGCAGCGCTTGGGCGAGACCTGGTCTTCCAGCTGAATGCAGTCGGCCCCGGCGCGCTCCAGCGTGCGCACGGCGTGGTAGGTGTTGACGGCATTGCCAAAGCCGGTGTCGGCATCGACCAGCAGGGGCACATCCACCGCATCGCGGATGCGGGCCGTGTGGTCGGCGATATCGGTCAGGCCCATAAAGCCTTGATCGGGCATGCCGAACCACATATTGGTCACGCCCGCGCCGGTCACATAAATGGCTTCAAAGCCCAGATCGGCAATCAGCCGGGCCGACATGGCATTGAAGGCGCCGGGAATGATGACGCCACGGCGCGCATCGGCCAGGGCTTTGAGTTTCTGCTTGGAGTTCATGAGATTTCTTAATAAAAACGACTCTGGTGCTTATCGGACAAGCGCAGCCAGCTATCAAATTTCGCAGAACTAAGGGCATGCCAGGCCAGAGGCGTGGCGCCGCCTCGGCAAAGCGCCTCAAGGGGTTAGTCCAACGAAATATTGGCGTTCTTGATGACCGGGCCCCACTTGGCGCGCTCGGCCTCTATGTACTTGCCATAGGCCTCTGGCGTGCCGCCCATGATCTGGCCGCCGCTGCTTTCGATCATCTGGCGCAAGGCCTTGTCGTTCTTGAGAGCAGCGTTGACGGCCTGGTTGAGCTTGGAGATGACGACGTCCGGCGTGCTGGCAGGAGCGATCATGCCCAGCCAGTTGTAAGACTCAAAGCCTTTGATGCCGGCCTCATTGAGGGTGGGTACATCGGGCAGCACGGCCAGACGTGTCTTGCTCGATACCGCCAGTGCATTGATTTTCCTGGCCTTGATGGAGGGCAGGGCCGAGTAGCCCATCTCGAACATCATGGCCAGATGCCCGCCCATCAGGTCGGTGGCGGCCAGAGAGCCGCCCTTGTAGGGCACATGGGTCAGCTGGGTTTGGGTCTGGTAGGCCAGCAACTCGCCCGACAGATGGTGGGCACCGCCCACGCCGGAGGATCCAAAGGTCAACTCGCCGGGTTTGGCCTTGGCGTAGGCAATCAACTCCTGCACGTTCTTGAACGGCTGATTGGGGGCCGTGGTCAGGAACAGCGGGGCCTGCTCGATCAGGATGATGGGCTTGAAGGCTGTCCTGGCGTCGTAGGGCAGCTTCTTCATCAGCATGGGGTTGGTGACCAAGGGGCCGGGCGAGCCAAAGCCGAAGGTATGGCCGTCACCGGCCTTGGCAATCACGTCCGTGCCGGTCACGCCGCCGGCGCCGCCACGGTTGTCGATGATGACGGGTTGGCCCAGCACCTTGCCCAGAGAGTCGGCAATCAGGCGGGCACGGGTATCGGCGTAGCCGCCAGCGGCATAGGGAACGATGAGCTTGACGGTGCGGCTGGGCCAGGCATCGGAACCCTGGGCCAGGGCAGCATGCGAGCCGCCCAACAAGGCGATGGATGTCGCAGCGTAAGCAGCGGTGCGAAAAAGGGTGTTTCTACGGGAAATCATGAATCTAGTCTCAAGGTTGTTTTAAGGCTCCAGCGCTTATTGGGAAAGCGCTGGCAGCTATGTTTTTCAATGCGGCTTACTTTTCCTGCATATGGGCAGCTTTGACGATCTCGCCCAGGCGTTTGCGTTCGGCATTGACGAATTTCACGAATTCGGCACGTGTGCCACCCACGGGCTCGATACCCAGGCCTTTGAGCTTTTCCACGGTGGCGGGCTCTTTCATGGCCTGGTCCACGGCGGCGGCCAGCTTGTCCAGAATCGCGCTGGGGGTGCCCTTGGGCGCGTGTATGCCGGCCCAGTGCGCAATCTGCACATCGGCAAAGCCTTGCTCCACCGCAGTGGACAGCTGTGGGTAGGCCGAGATGCGCTGGGTCCAGGTGGTGGCCAGGGCCTTGAACTTGCCTTCGTTGACGATATGGGGCAAGGCGATGATGCTGGCCTCGGACGTACCTTCGACCTGGCCGCCCAGCACGGCCGTCGTGCTTTCGGAGCCGCTCTTGTAGGGCACGGGTTGCAGCTTGGCGCCGTATTTGACGTTCAGCATCTCGGCCACAAAGTGCGGCGTGCTGCCGGTGCCGGCGGTGGCGAAGTTAAAGCCCTGGCCCTTCTTGGAAGCCTCCACAAAATCGCGCAGATTGTTATAGGGCGCGTTCTTGGGCACCACGATCACCGACGGCGCCAGGCCAATCATCACGCCCGGTTGCAGCGCATCGTCCTTGAAGGGCATGGACTTCTTGATCATGCTGTTGGAGATCACGCCTGCCGCGCTGACCAGCAGGGTATAGCCATCGGGCTGGGCCTTGGCCACCATGTCGGCACCGACGGTGCCGCCCGCGCCTGGGCGGTTGTCGATCACTACCGGCTGGCCCAGTACTTTGGAAGCACCTTCGGCGGCGGAACGGGCCATCAAGTCGTTGGCGCCTCCGGCAGAAAAGGGCACGACCAGGCGAATCGGGCGGCTGGGCCAGTTGTCTGCGGCCTGGGCGGCATGAGTGGCCGTCATCGTGGGGGCCAAGGCAGACAGAACAAGGGTTTGGGCCAGCAGGCTGCGGCGGGACAAAAACATGGTGGTCTCCTGATTTGTTATCGATCTGCCACCACGTTTGCAAAGGCCGTGCCAAAAGGCCTGGGCTCAGCTGAATGCATCTCAAGCACCTGATTTTTATAGAAATGTTCGAGTCGTAGTGCTTGTTTGACCTGATCGGATGAAGGTTGCTTGTTTCAAAAATGAAATAATGCATTTCATGAATGAAGCAAGTGAGACTAAGCCTGGGAAAAGCCTGCCTTTGCGCGTCATGGCGGCTGGTGCGGATGCGTCGCAGCTGCCGCATATCGTGACCGTGGGGCGCTACCGCATAGGGCGGGTGTTGCAGAAGATCTCGCTGCTATGGTCCGAGCAGGCGCGCTTTACCCATGTTGCGGCCTCGTTTGATGAGGCCGTGGCCCAGGTTCAGGCACTGAATCAGCGACAACCCATAGATGCTCTGGTGGGCGCCGGTGCCAGCGGTGCCTGGGTGCGCGAGCGTGTGGACATACCGGTGAGCATGGTGGAAGTGCGGGGCCTGGATTTGCTGCAAGCCCTGCGCCAGGCCAAGCTCCAGGTCTCGCCCGAGGCGCCGAATGTGGGCCTGGTGTCTTTCGAAGCCCCGTCACCCATCGTGGCCCAGTTTGATCAGCTGTTCGGCCTGGGCCTGGTGCAGATGGCTTATCAGGGACCGCAGGATGCGGCAGCCTGCATTCAAAAGCTGCAGGCCGCAGGCGTGGGGGCGGTGGTGGCGCCGGGCTTGATTTCCGATCTGGCGGAGCAGGCCGGCATGCCCAGTGTCTTGCTGTATTCCGAAAAATCCGTGCACCAGGCCTTGGGTGACGCTTTGCTGCTGGCCAGGCACAAACAGGTGGAGCGCGACCGCCACCGGCGCCTGGAGACCGTGATCGGCCAATTGCAAGATGGTGTGGTTGCCGTGGATGAGCAGGGCCGCATACAGGCCCTGAATGCACGCATGGCCTTGTTGCTGGGTGCCGAGCTTCAGGCCCTGCACGGGCGTTTGCTCGATGAAGTGGCACCGGTGCTGAGGGTGGCCCAGGTGCTGCAGGGCGATGAAGGCGGCGAGGAAGTAGTACAGCTGGCAATGCGCACCCTGGTGTTGCGCCGTGCGCCCATCTGGGAAAACGGTCGGCTGACCGGTGCGCTGCTGGTGTGCCGCGACCCGGCCGTGATCCAGAGTGCAGACCGCAGCTTGCGCGCCAACCGCAGCCAGCGCGGCGCGGGTGTGCGCTGGCGGCTGGAAGACTATGTGGGCGAAAGCCCCGCCACCCAGCGCGTGCGCCAACTGGCGCGCCAGTACGCGGCGACCGAGGCCACGGTGCTCATTCTGGGCGAGAGCGGCACCGGCAAAGAGCTGCTGGCCCAGGGCATGCACAGCGCCAGCCGGCGTGCGGGCCAGCCTTTTTTAGCCGTCAACTGCGCAGCGCTCAGCGAAAGCCTGCTGGAGAGCGAGCTGTTTGGCTACGACGAAGGCGCTTTTACCGGCGCACGTCGGGGCGGCAAGACCGGGCTGATTGAAGCGGCGCACACGGGCACGCTGTTTCTGGACGAGATTGGCGATATGCCGCTGGCGCTGCAATCGCGCCTGCTGCGCGTGCTGCAGGAGCGCGAGGTGCTGCGCGTGGGCTCCACCACGCCCGTGCCCGTGGACGTGCGGGTGATGGCCGCCACCCACGCCGATCTGGCGGCTCAGGTGGAAAAAGGGCTGTTTCGCCGTGATCTGTATTACCGCCTGGCGGTGCTGCGCCTGCAGACCTCGCCGCTGCGCGAGCGCGGCGCGGCAGATGTGGCCCTGCTGGCCCGCCGCAGGCTGGCAAGCCGCCCGGGTTTGAAAGACGAGACTCCGCTGGCATCGACCCCGCATGCAGCGCTGGACCTGCTGCTCCAGGCCATGCTGGCGCATGCGGCCGACTATGGCTGGCCGGGTAATGTGCGTGAGCTGGACAACTGGGTGGAACGCCTGCTGGCCTGCCAGCCCCATTTATGCGATGCCCAGGGCCAGCCCGATGCGGCGCGGCTGGCCGAGGTCTTTGTGGAATGCGCCGCACCGATTGCGGCTGCGGCAACGGTGAGCAAGACCCGGCTCAAGGACAGCAGCCGCGAGGCCGAGCGCCAGCGCGTGCTGCAGGTGCTGCAAAGCGTGGGCGGCAATCAGACCCGTGCCTGCGAAATTTTGGGCATCAGCCGTGCCACCTTGTGGCGGCGCATGAAAGCGGCCGTTGAATGATATTGCTGCGTATTTAATAGCATTCAGCTAAGTATCTGAAAGGAATAACTGCCTTTTTTATGTGTTTTTTATGAGCGCTGCGAGAAGAGCGCTCTGGCCGGCCAGCGTCAGGGGGCGGGCGGCTCCGCATCAGCCAGGGACAGGTGCTGCATTCTCTTGATGTCGCGCTGAGGCGGTGCACCAAACAGGCGGCTGTAGTCACGGCTGAACTGCGAGGCGCTTTCATAGCCCACGCGCGCTGCCGTAGTGCTGGCATCCAGAGCCTGATTGAGCATCAGCTGCCGCGCCTGTTGCAGGCGCAACTGCCTTTGGTACTGCACGGGGCTCATGCCTGCGAGGTTGCGGAAATGCTGTCTGAAGGTGGATGGGCTCATGTGCACGCTGGCGGCAAGCTCGTTCATCAGCACGTCGCGGCTGAAATTCTGTTTGAGCCAGGTCATGGCTTGTGCGATCTGGTGGCTGGGGGAGCCTGATGCCACCAACTGCCTTAGATAGGGCCCATGCGGGCCGGACAGCAGTCTCACCATGATCTCCCGCTGAATCAGGGGCGCAATCGGGGTGATGAGTTCAGGCTCGCTCAGCAGTTGCACCAGGCGGGTCAAGGCATCGAGCAAGGGCGCTTCCAGCGGGCGCAGCGAGATCGCGCGAGATACCTGCTCTCGCGACACCGGCGGCAGCGCCATCTCGGTGGCCAATTGCAGCAGAGCGCTGCCGTCGAATCGCAGCATCATGCCCAGAAAAGGCTGGGCCAGACTGGCCTTGGTGACATGGGAGACCACGGGCAGATCGACGGTGGTCAACAGGGATTGGCCTGGCCCGTAGGCAATCACCTGCTCGCCAAGAGTCACCTGTTTGCCACCTTGCGCGGTGATGCCCAGGCCCAACCCGTAAATGCAATGCATGGGTGCGGTGCTGGCACTGCGCCGGTGGATGCTCAGCTGCGGTATGCCCGTCTGATGGTCGCCATCATTTTGAGCAATCTTGCCAATTTCCTGGGCCAAGGTTTCGATGGACATGTCAGCAGGTCTAAAGAGTTGAATGGATTCTGAAATTCAGATGGCTAGCCAGCATGCAGCCGGAACGCAGCCGTGGCGCTCGGCCTACAGAGACTGTATGACCGATGCAGCTTCTGGACAGGTCTGGGCGCGCGAAAAATCGAAAAAGGCAATACAAAAATCGAAAATGGCAAGTTAGATCCGATGCAAACACAGACACTCATAGGCGGCGATCACCCTTGAGAAGTGTCAGCTGGCGTCGCTTTTCTCGCCTTGTATGCTCAAGAGCGTCATCCCGCGCAACCGCATTGCGGCATCGCCGATCCAATGGAGAACTGCCCACCATGAACACGTTAAACGTTAACGGCCGTGAGCACACGCTCGACGCTGACCCCACCACCCCCATCCTCTGGGCCTTGCGTGACACGCTGGGTATGACAGGCACCAAATTCGGTTGCGGTGCGGCGCTGTGCGGCGCCTGCACGGTGCATCTGGATGGCCAGGCCATCCGCTCCTGCGTGACCCCCATTTCCTCCGCCGAGGGCAAGCAGATCACCACGATCGAAGCGGCAACCGATGGCAACGACCGCATAGGCTCTGCTGTGTACACCGCCTGGGTCAAGCACGACGTGGCGCAGTGCGGCTACTGCCAGAGCGGCCAGATCATGAGTGCGACGGCCTTTCTCAAGTCGCTGCCGCGCGGCAAGCAGCCCAGCGCCGCCGAGATTGATTCGGCCATGGCGGGCAACATCTGCCGCTGCGGCACTTACGCTCGCATTCGCGCCGCCGTGGCCGATGCAGCCAAAACCCTGGTTTGAAGGAGAGCTCCATGCTGCCCACCCACATTGATCCCAGCGAGTTGCCGCGCACCCTTCAACGCCTGATGGCGGTAGACAAGCGCGAAGAAGCGGCGCCCCTGGCTCGCCGCAACTTCTTGAAGCTGGCCGGTATCGGCGGCCTGGCGCTGGGCGCGTTTCCCCAAGTGGCAATGGCGCAGGCCGACGGTGCGACCAAGCTAGCACAGACCCTGAAACCGACGCAGCAACCATCGGCCTTCGTGCAGATTGCCCCGAACGGCGAGGTCACGGTGACCATCAACCGGCTGGAGTTCGGCCAGGGCGTTCAAACCGGCCTACCGATGATTCTGGCCGAGGAGCTGGATGCGGACTGGAGCCTGGTTCGCAGCCAAAGCGGCAGTAACGACGCGGCCTACTTTGATCCGCTGTTTGGCATGCACATCACCGGCGGTTCCCAGTCCATCAAGAACAGCTTCACCCAGTATCGCGAGCTGGGCGCGCGCGCCAGGGCCATGCTGCTGTCCGCTGCGGCGGCCCGCTGGAAGCTTGATGCCGCCACTTTGCGCACCCAGGCCGGCATGGTGCTGAGCCCGGATGGCCGCAAGCTGGGCTATGGCGAGCTGGCCGAAGCCGCCATGGCCTTGCCGGTGCCGGAAAAAGTCACGCTGAAGAACCCCAAGGACTTTCGCCTTATCGGCCAGCCCACCACGCGTCTGGATGCGGGCGCCAAGAGCAGCGGGCGTCAGGACTTCGGCATTGATGTGAAGCAGCCCGGTCAGCTGACGGCCGTGGTGGCACATCCGCCCGTGTTTGGGGCTCGCCTGGCCTCGGTGGACGACAGCGCGGCGCGCGCCGTCAAGGGTGTGAAGGCCGTGCTGCGCGTGCCGCTAGACCGTGGCGCCGAGGGTGTGGCCGTGGTGGCTGATGGCTACTGGCCCGCCAAGCAGGGCCGCGAGGCGCTCAAGCTGAAGTGGGACACTGCTGCCGTGGAAAAGGTGGATAGCGATAAGCAACTGGCACAGTACCGCGAACTGGCCAGCCAGCCGGGCCCGCGAAAATTCGATGCCGACATGGCGCCGCTGACCAAGGCGCCACGGCAGCTTCAAGCCGAGTTTGTCTTCCCTTATCTGGCCCATGCACCCATGGAGCCGCTGAACTGCACCGTCAAGCTGTCCGGCGACCGCGCCGAGCTGTGGGTGGGTTCCCAGTGTGCCGGTCTGGATGCCGCTGCTGCTGCGCGCGTGCTGGGCGTAAAGCCTGAGCGGGTCAAGCTGCATGTGCAGATGGCGGGCGGCGGTTTTGGCCGGCGCTTCTCGGCCAGCAGCGATTTTGTGGTCGAAGCCTGCCAGATAGCCAAGGCCATGCAAGCCGCCGGCCTGAACGTGCCGGTGCGCCTGCTGTGGAGCCGCGAGGACGACATCAAGGGCGGCTATTACCGGCCCATGCATCTGCATCGGGCACATATAGGCTTTGATGCGCAAGGAAAGGTTCTGGCCTGGGACCATGTCATCGTGGGGCAGTCCATCACCAAGGGCTCCATCTTCGAGCAGTTCCAGCTAAAGAATGGCATAGACGGCACGGCCACGGAAGGCATGCGCGACCCCTATCCGCTGCCCATGCGTCTGACCGTGCAGCACCCCGAGGTCAATGTGCCCGTGCTGTGGTGGCGCAGCGTGGGCTCCACTCACACCGCTTTTGTGATGGAAACCCTGATCGACGAGATCGCCCGAGCCACTAGGCAAGACCCGGTGGCCTATCGCATGCGGCTTTTCGGCAAACAGCATGAGCGCCACCGCGCCGCGCTGCAGCTGGCGGTGGACAAGAGCGGTTACGGCAAGCGAAAACTGCCGGCCGGCCGTGCCTGGGGCGTGGCGGTGCATGAATCTTTCAACACCGTAGTGGCCTATGTGGTGGAAGCTTCCGTCAAGGACGGTCAGCCGGTGCTGCACCGGGTCACCAGCGGCGTGCACTGCAATCTGGCCGTCAACCCGCGCAGCGTCGAAGCACAGGTGCAGGGCGCAGCGGTCATGGGTTTGTCGATGTGCCTGCCCGGCGGCGCCATCACCTTGAAGGACGGTGTGGTGCAGCAGAGCAACTTCGGCGACTTCGCTGTACCCCGCATCACCGACGTACCGGAGTTCGAAGTGCATATCGTGCGCAGCGCCGATGCTCCCACCGGCATGGGAGAGCCCGGTCTGCCGCCACTGGCACCGGCCTTTGCCAACGCCATCGTTCAGCTCACCGGCAAGCCGCTGCGCCAGCTGCCTTTCAACCTGGCTTGAACGGGGCCGCATGGGCGTCAGTTGCTGAGCGGCTCTCCGGCTTGGCGGTGGACACTTCACCGCCAGGCTTGGTGCGCATCAGCGACTCGCCGTGGCCGCTCTTGTAGCGGCGAGCTGACGCTTTCTTCCGCTTGTGCAAAGCTGTGCGATACGCCACATTAAGAGCCATGGCTCATCGGTGTTGCGTGGATTTTTACGCGTCGCTGGTTTGTCATATTGACAGTGCGACCGTGTTCGCACACCCAGCGTGACCCACTTTCGTCATGCTGTCGGCGCTGCGGATATGGCGCCTTTTTTCTCACCGTCAAGGGAGGTTGTCATGGCTCGTCATACCCCTATAGAGCACTATCGCAACATCGGCATTTCCGCGCACATCGATGCCGGCAAGACCACCACGACCGAGCGCATCTTGTTCTATACCGGTGTCAATCACAAGCTGGGCGAAGTGCATGACGGCGCAGCCACCATGGACTGGATGGAGCAGGAGCAGGAGCGTGGCATCACCATCACCTCGGCCGCCACCACGGCTTTCTGGTCCGGTATGGAGCACAACTTTCCTGCCCATCGCATCAACATCATCGACACGCCGGGTCACGTGGATTTCACCATCGAGGTCGAGCGTTCCATGCGCGTGCTGGACGGTGCAGTCATGGTGTATGACTCCGTGGGCGGCGTGCAGCCCCAATCCGAAACCGTCTGGCGCCAAGCCAACAAGTACAAGGTGCCGCGCCTGGCCTTTGTGAACAAGATGGACCGCGTTGGTGCAGATTTCTTTCGCGTGCGCCAGATGATGATTGATCGCCTCAATGCCCACCCAGTGCCTGTCGTGATCCCCATCAGTGCAGAGGCCGATTTTCACGGTGTGATTGATCTCATCAAGATGAAAGCCATCTTCTGGGATGATGAATCGCAGGGCGTGAAGTTCGAGTACCAGGACATCCCCGAGTCGCTTCAGGCCAGCGCCAATGAGTGGCGGATGAAAATGGTGGAAGCTGCTGCTGAGGCCACCGTGGAGCTTACCGACAAGTACCTGGAAACCGGTGATCTCAGCGCTGCCGAGATCACCGCAGGTCTGCGTCTGCGCACCATTGCCACCGAAATTCAGCCCATGCTATGTGGCTCTGCGTTCAAAAACCGGGGCGTGCAGCGGCTACTCGATGCCATGATCGAATTCATGCCGTCTCCGCTGGATGTGCCGCCGGTGACGGGTCATAGCGAAGACGACGATGCCAGCGAAATGCTGGTGCGGCATGCGGACGACAATGAAAAATTCGCCGCCCTGGCTTTCAAACTCATGACCGACCCCTTCGTGGGGCAACTGACCTTTGTGCGCGTTTACTCAGGCGTGCTGTCCAAGGGCGACGTTGTCTACAACCCCATCCGGGGCAAGAAGGAGCGCATAGGCCGAATTGTGCAAATGCATGCCAACGCCCGCCAGGAAATCGATGAAATCCGCGCCGGCGATATCGCTGCCTGCGTGGGGCTCAAGGATGTGACCACGGGCGAGACGCTGTGCGATCCTTCTGCTCCGATTGTGTTGGAAAAAATGTCCTTCCCTGAGCCGGTAATCGCACAGGCGGTGGAGCCCAAGACCAAGGCCGATCAGGAAAAAATGGGCTTGGCGCTCTCGCGTCTGGCGGCGGAGGACCCCTCGTTCAGAGTGCGCACCGATGAGGAGTCGGGGCAGACCATCATCGCCGGCATGGGCGAGCTGCATCTGGAGATCATCGTTGACCGCATGAAACGCGAATTTCACGTGGAGGCCAATGTAGGCAAACCTCAGGTCGCCTACCGGGAAACCATTCGCAAGAAAGTCACGGATGTGGACGGCAAGTTCGTGCGCCAATCCGGTGGCAAGGGCCAGTACGGCCATGTCGTGTTGACGGTGGAGCCCATGGAGTCGGGCAAGGGCTTCGAGTTTGTTGACGAAATCAAGGGCGGCGTGGTGCCGCGCGAATTTATCCCCGCCGTGGAAAAAGGCGTGCGCGAGGCTTTGACTTCGGGCGTGCTGGCCGGCTACCCGGTGGTGGATGTACGCGTGCGCCTGACTTTTGGCTCCTACCACGACGTGGATTCGAACGAGATGGCTTTCAAGATGGCCGCCATTCTGGGCTTCAAGGAGGCGGCCAGAAAAGCCAGTCCGGTGATTCTGGAGCCCATGATGGCTGTGGAAGTGGAAACGCCCGAAGACTACGCCGGCACCCTGATGGGCGATCTGTCGTCGCGCCGCGGCATGGTGCAAGGCATGGATGACATTGCCGGCGGCGGTAAAACCATCAAGGCCGAAGTGCCGCTGTCGGAGATGTTTGGCTATGCCACGCATTTGCGCTCCATGACGCAGGGCCGCGCCACCTACACCATGGAGTTCAAACGCTACTCGGAAGCGCCAGCGCAGGTGGTTGCAGCGATTTCTTCTTCACCGTCTGCCAGAAAGTCGGGCTGAACCTACTGGTTGAACAGGTGCAGTTAATAGCACCGGAAGCCCAGTCTGAATGTCCGGATGTTCGAGAACTCGTTGCCGAAAAAACGCTTTTTATTCAGTCGTTTAGACCTAACGTCAGTTGACAAGGAATCTAGCACCATGAGCCCCAAAAACACGGTATGCCTTTGGTATGTGGGTGATGCGCTGGAGGCGGCGAACTTCTATGCCCAGACTTTTCCGGACAGCTCTGTGGGAGCGGTTCACCGCGCGCCTGGCGACTATCCCGATGGCAAAGAGGGCGATGTGCTGCTGGTGGAGTTCACGGTCGCCGGCGTGGCCTGCGTGGGCCTGAACGGCGGTCCGCATTTTCAGCACAGCGAAGCCTTCTCATTCCAAATCGCAACCGACGACCAGGCCGAGACCGATAGACTCTGGAACGCCATTGTCGGTAATGGGGGCCAGGAAAGTGCCTGCGGCTGGTGCAAGGACCGCTGGGGTATCTCCTGGCAGATCACGCCGCGCATCCTGTTGCAGGCCATCGCCAATTCCGACCGCAGCGCCGCCCAACGTGCCTTTGAAGCCATGATGCAGATGGTCAAGATTGATGTGGCGACGATCGAGGCGGCAGTCAAGAACGCAGGCTAGTTTCTGTCGTTGTCGGGTGACAGCGTTAATGGAAACCGCAGGCAGAGTCACGCCACGTGAGCCGGGTGTTCTCCATTTCAGCTCTTTGAGGCGCGTGGCATCCAAGACGTTCATGCTGCCGAACTGACTGGGCCGCAGGTAGTTGCTGGCTTCCGAGAAGCCGTGCTTTCGGCGCAGCTCGGCCATGCTCAAACCGGCTTTTGCTTCTCTCAGGAAGTCAATGCTCTGCTCTTCGGAGAATCGCTTCTTCATATCCCAGCCAAGCGCTACTCAAAGTTGGGGCGGCGTCGCAATTTCCGTAGTGACTGAAAAAGTCCAGGCTTCAATATGAGAAAGGCCTGCGCCACAAAATCGCGCAGGCCTTTGCACTTGGTCCGATCAGTTGGCCAAGGTAATGGTCACGCTGGTATCGGCATAGCTCACAGTGGACTTGGCAAAGCCGTCCACCACCACATTGGCGAACTTGTTGTGCACGCCTTTGGCGGTCAGCACCACAATTTTGTCGCCCGTCTTGGGCGTATATCCGCTGATGAAGTTCAGATTCAAAGCACCGGCCAGTGCTGCATGGTCAGCCACAGCCAGCGTACCGGCGGTGCTGCTGGATAGCGCCAAGTTCAACGTCCCCGACTTCTGTGTGTAGGGGCCGGCCACCTTGATCTGGTTGCCGTTGGTCGCGAACGTACCGCCATCGATGTACATCGCGCCGGTGCCTATCGCCGTAGCAGAATCCGCGCGCAAGGTTCCTACTGAAACCACGGTGCCGCCACTATAGGTGTTGGCGCCTGTCAATGCCAGGGTGCCGGTTCCCCGCTTGGTCAGCTTGCCTGCACCGCTGATATCGTTGCGCCATTGGTCAAAAGTACAGAAACCCGAAACACAAAAGCCTTCGGTGCTGTTGTTCATGGTGACGGTTACATCGGCCTCCAGCTTGCCGTAGCCGCTGGCTGCATCGAACAGGTTCAGGCGGCCAAAGCCTTCCTCATCGTCAAGCACCGGGTAGCCGGAATCAATGGCCGTGGTTTTGAGCACGGCCCGTCGCTGCTCTGCCGTCAGATAGGGGAAGCGGGTTTCCAGCAGGGTTTCCATTCCCTTGGGCACCACGGCAGGTTTGCCAGCCTTGGTCTTGTCTTGTGCAAAGCCGAATGTCAGCCGCCTGAGGTATTCAGCCTTGGCATTCGCGAAATCCGCAAAGCGGTCATCACTGACCTTGGCCGAGTGCGCAACATTCCAAAGCTCCACGCCGGTACTCACGCCCAGCTTGGTACGCAGTTGTGCTTGCGCCTGCTGAAACACGACCTGACGCTGCGCTTCGGTATAGGCCAGACCGCGATCACCGGCACCCTTTAGAAAAGGCATCCATACCGACGAGCCGAGCATACGTCCGCCCATGACACCTAGTGCCGAGTGCATGCCGGCACGGATGCGGTTTTCGCCTGCTTCCAGCCCACGCGCCACTGCTTCATGGAAGCGCTGTGGTGCCACGTAAGCGATGGCCATCGAGTAGCGCACGAACTCAGCGGTATGGCCGCTGGGGAAGTCGGAGTCCTGCTGAGCCTTGGTCTGGGCCGCGGGCGCATCATCGCCAGCAGCGCGACGCGACAGCAGCTCGGGCAGGACCTTGACTATGGGAAGGCTGCTGTCTGCAGCCGACCAGCGATAAGGGCGGGCAAATTTGTAGAAGCCTTTGGGTCCGTTGTCCGACGCGATATTGCCGACCGTGGCGTTGTCAACGAACTGAAGCACCGCCCCGAACTCGGGGTTGGTTTGGGTATTGGTGTCGCCCCAACCGGAGCTGGGATTTTTGGCCAGATCATCCCAGGCCTTGCCCAGCGGCCCTAGCGAGCCACCCATGACCGTGCGCGTGACCTTGTTGCCGGTGTCGTCCAGCTTGATGTCTTCTTTCTGCGCGTCGGTGTAAGTGGTTTGCGTGGTCAGCTTGGAAGAATACGCCATGTTCTGCAGAAACAGCTCGCTCTTCTTGACCGTTCCAGTGGTCCCCGCTGTTGGAGCTTGGCCTGGCGTGCTGTTGGTGTTGTCTGCCGTGAGCACATGCCAGACACCGTTCCAGGTAGTAAGACCGAATGCATCGCAGGCTTCTTTTCCGATAACGTTGGTATCCGGTGTGGTCGCGCCAGCTGTAAAGATTCCCGCGTAATCGGACTTCTTGAAGCCGTTCATCTTTCGCTCGGAAGGCTCCCAGATATCGAGGAAGCCCGACAGAATGCGCAGCGTGCTATTGGTGGTGTGATCGGCATAGCAGGAGTTGTTGCCACTGGCCGTTGCATCATGTCTGCCGGAGTTAAAGACGGTGGCGTCTTCGCGGTACTTGGGCACATCCGTGCGCGATGCAGGCATGCTGGTCGCAGTTTGCGGTGTGACATTGATCGTTTCCGTGCCCAGCCCCGTGGGTGGACCGGGAATGACATAGCCTGCAACCGTTTCTTCATCGCCACCGCCGCCGCATGCGGCCAGGGTCAAGAGAGTTGCCAAGGCGACGGCACGAAGAGCGAATTTTTTCTTATGTGATGAAAAACGAACGAAAGTTTGCATACGCGAGCTGATTTCAAAGGCAAATAAGCGCGCAATGTTTATGGAAAATAATGAATCCTCTGTGACATATCAAGTCAGCGAGTCATAGTTATTTCTCATGCTGACTCACGTGGCTGTAAGTTGTGCTTTGCACCGACCCTGATTCGAGGTCATTCGAAAAATTCGACACCGAAGACAGGGCTCCAAATGCAAAGATTGAAGGCCAAGAAGCATGTGCATTGACCGCACTGGTCCTTCAGGTTGCCGTTCGCCCGACGTCGCGCTATAGACAATGTTGAAAGGCCATGCTCGGCTCGGATGGCTTGAGCGTGACCTGCGAGCGCAAAGGGTCGAGCACTACAGTGCTGAGCCTGGCGGTTATTCTGTAGCGGTGCTGTTTAAGCACTGGCCGTTCAAACTTAGCAGGAGTGAAAACATGTCATATATCGATGGTTTCGTGATCGCTGTCCCCACCGCTAACAAGGAAAAATTTATTGAGCACGCACGCAAGCTCGACCCGATATTCATCGAGCTGGGCGCAATCCGTGTGATCGAGGGTTGGGGTGATGACGTTCCTGATGGGAAAGTCACCGACTTCCGACGCTCAGTGCAGGCCACGGCCGAGGAGACGGTGGCTTTTTCCTGGGTTGAATGGCCGGACAAGGCTACGCGTGACGTCGCCATGAAGAAGATGATGGAAGATCCGCGCATGGATCCATCTGCCCCCGGCAACCCGCCCATGCCCTTCGATGGAAAACGCATGATCTTTGGGGGCTTCGAACAGGTAGTCGAAGTGAAGGCTTAAGGGCTATTTAAGGCCGTGTTCTGCCACGGCTTCCGACCAGAAGCGGACATGGTGATCTTTCTTGGGAACGTCCGCTTCCGTGGTTTCGTCGCATTTGAGCGATTACCTACATCGGTTGCTTGCGTTCGCGACGGTCACGAATAGCCTCCAATATACCTATCAGCCAGCAGGCGGGACAGCCTCTCATCAAGTAGATGGCCAAGCCCAGCAGACCTATCGCAGGCCAAAAGTGCGGCGTGATGGCGACAGCGCCGGCAATGGAGGCTGCCGCCAAAGCGCCGCGGAACAGTTGTGTCGATAAGGAAGTGCTGCAATACATGATGGGTTCCCTGTTATCTGCGAAATTGCGTTGAACAAACCAGGAGTTGCCGATGCATCCAGCCACCCGATAGTTCGTTCCCCTGGCCCCTAGAAGAGCAATACCCATCGAAGCAGGACGGTGCCGGCGGATGTTGTGAGCCCCAGAGATGATGGAGCGGCTATTGCACAGCCTTTGCTATCCAATGATCGAGTGACAGTCGACCCGGCCCGACGGCAATCAGCGCGATGGCCATCGTCGCCCAGGGCAAGTGAAAGTTGGCCCAACCGTCCGGCACGATGAGCTGGATCACCGCAGTCATGCCCAGCAGCCCAATGGCGCTGAAGCGTGTGCCCAGACCCAGGATCAGCAGGATTGGAAAAATGATCTCCGCCGAGCCGGCGGCCAAGGCGAGGATTTTCGGGGCGGGAAGGTCATAAACATGACCGAGGATGTGCAGCTTGAACTCTTCTTCGAAGAGAAAGGTGGTCACCGGAGACAGGGACAGAAAGCCATCCCATTTGGTGAGCCCGGATTTGAAGAAAGGCAACGCCAACGCCACCCGCAAAAATATCGGTGCAGCGATGGCTGCCGCCTTCGTCATTCCCGCCAGCGTACAGTTCACCATGCGAGGCAAACCGGTCAACTGCTTCACTTTTGGTACATCAATCATGATGGCTCTCCCCTGTACCCAGGTTGAAGCCCACGAAGGCCCCCATCTGGATTAGTTCCCGCAAGTTCTCTGACAAGTCGAACTCGGCATCGGTAGCCAGCGCGGTTTCCAACGCTTGCGCTAGCGTCATGCCCTGAGCCAGCGCAGCCATGAAATCATGGCTCGCAGGGAGTATCTGGCGTACATCCACCTCGGCGTCGGGGCGTAGCACCAGCGTGTCCTGGGATTCCGCGAGGTCGACCGGCTCCGGTGTGCCATCGGCGGCATTCATGCGCCAGATCGTGAAGGCTGGAAATGGAGAGCGCAGCAGGCGCACCGATGGGTGGAGCCTGAAGCGCAGAAACAGCGCTTGCTCGGGAGGTACGCCCGCGAACGCGCTGGGTAGTAAAGATTCCTCATCGCGTGCGTGGTATGCGTCGGTCCCGGCACGCTCGATGCGGGCCACGTCGGCGAGATAAGGAAGGGATGCGGCCGGCGGGAAGGACGCAATGAAATCCGGGAACTCGGCGCCGTAGTGCAGCAGCACGGGCGACCTAGGGGGATGGGCTGCGGCAAAAACACGAGCCATCCCCATGAAGAATTCATCCCCCACCAACTTGGCGGTGCAGGGAAAGCTCGCACGCAACGCATTGGTCAATCCGATGAAGACGTTGTTGCGGTAGACGTTGAAACGCCTCGTGCTCGGCTCGCCATCGGGGCCGAGCAGGCCCACGGGCGCAGGGAGGCTGGAATCGAGCAGCGCCGCAGCGAAGGCCTTCTGACGCTCAGCCAAGCGAGCCATAGCGTTGCTCCTTCGTTCCAACATCCATCTGCGCCTCGGCCATGACCGCCTGCGCATGTAGTTCGAGCCAGGCGGGCATGTTGGCATCCCATTCAATCAGCGTAGGCATCGGCCCGATCTGCTGGATGACCTGTCGAAACAGACGCCAGACCTGCTGGTCCACAGCTCTGTCGTGTGCGTCGATCAGCAAGGGATGACCTTTCTCGTCCGTCTGGCGGGCGTGGCCGGCGAGATGGATCTGTTGAACCTGGCCAAGGGGGAAGTCGTCAATGTAGCTGGAGGCATCCCACTGCTGGTTCGTGCTCGCCACGAAGGCATTGTTCACATCCAGCAGCAGGCCGCAGCCGGTTCTTTGGGCGATCTCGCGGATGAAATCCGTCTCGTGCCAGGTGCTTTCCTGGAACCAAAGGTAGGTCGCAGGGTTCTCCAGCAGCATCTGCTGGCCCAGAACGTCCTGCACCTGGTCGATGTGATGGCAAATGCGGTTCATGGCCTCGTCGGTATAGGGCACCGGCAACAGGTCGTCGAGGTAGCAGCCCTCATGCGAGGACCAGGCAAGGTGTTCAGAAAACAGACCGGGTTCGTAGCGCACTATCAGTGCCTTCAGGTGCAGTAAATGCGCAAGGTCGAGCGGCCGATCGGCGCCGATGGACAGGCCCACGCCATGCAGCGACAGAGGGTAGCGCTCGCGGATAGCCGTCAGATAGCGGTGAGGCGGGCCGCCGGCCCCCATGTAATTTTCTGCATGGACCTCGAAAAAGCCCACATCGGGCTGGGTCTCGAGGATGGTGCGGTAGTAATCGGCCTTAAGGCCGATGCCTGCGCGGGCGGGAACATCCCCTTTGGCGACACGTGGAATTTGGTGTAAGCCCATGACGACCTCGTTTCTATCTCGCTGGTGGACGGTAACGCCATGCTCCGCCCACCGGATCGGACGCTAGCCTCAGGACTTGGCTTCGAGGCTGCCGTAACCATTGGGTGTCGAAATCGTCGTGCAGGTGCCCTTGGCGACCATCTTCCAGGCATTGCCTTGGTAGTCGGACATGCTGGTACCCGCGCAGGTGGTTCCGGCGCCGGCAAAGCAGTCGTTCTGCCCCTTGAGGGCGACGCCATAGCACTTCTCGAACTTGCCGGTTTTCATCGTCTCCATGTTCTTGGCGCGGGTCTCCATCATCATTTTTTCCATGTCAGCCTTGCTCATGCTCTTCATGTCATGGGCAAAGGCCGGAGCGGAAACTACGCTGAGTGCGGCAACAAAAGCCGTGGCAACGGCTGCTGACAACATGTGGTTTGACACTTGGTTCGACATTTCAATCTCCTAGCAAATGCTGATGCAGCCGGATGAGCTGCGGGTGGTCGACTGGCTATTGCCAGCCTCACTTACTAAGAGTCGGCGAACATGCAAAACGGTTCGAAGAAAAACAAAAAGACATCACCGGCCGGGCTCTGTGCCCAGCATGTATTCGCGCACCAATGCGCGGGCACGGTGCAGTCGGCTTTTGACCGCACTGGAAGGTTCGTCCAACCGCTGCGCAATTTCTGCGATCGTCAGTTCCTCAAAGTCGCGCAGCAGCACTACTTCGAGGTAATGAGCCGGCAGCGATTCCAAGGCGCGCGCAAGGTCTATCCTCAAATCATCGCTGGGCCGGCTCAGCAGCAACTCTTCCGCTGCCTCGTCAGGTAATGGTTCGTGCCTGAACATCATGCGAGAGAGCTTGCGGCACTCATGCTTGATGATCGTGAACAACCAGGAGGAGAAGGCGGCGGCGGCTTTCAGTCCGCTGACCTTGCGAGAAATAATCAGCAAGGACTCCTGGACAGCGTCATCCACGTCGCTGGCATGGCAGTGCTTATATGCATAACGGCGCGCATCGGCCTGGCATACCGCCAGCAATTGGGTGATGGCGACCGCGTCGCCCGATTGCGCAGCAAAGATAAGGTTGTCGCGTGCACTAGCTTGAATTCGCATGGTTTGCTCCCCCACGTTGCCATCCAGAGAACTCCTGGAAATAGATCCGTCTGCTCCGAGGAACTCAGTGAGACAACTGAGGCATGGCGCTATTGCATCCGGGTTGGTGTCTCCGAGCTTTGGCCTTCTGGTACACACCTGTGGCAATCAAGGCAAGTGCAGCCACGATGCATACAGGACAGGCAAAACCTGCCAGAACAGTCGTTGCCGCAACATACCCACCCAGCCCCAAGCCCAGCCCGAGATAGAGCGTACTGTCGTACGAAGTTCTTTGGTCGGCTGCCGCATAAGTTTCTTGTTTCATATGGAAGACTTCCAGGTCGGCTTTCGCTTTCGAACGACTGCACGTTGTGCTGCCACTTGCTCCTTAGAGGCGTCGATACGAGGAAACGGTTCGGTCGATCCGCAAAATTGTTGAACGCGCGTCCAAAAAAAGCCCCTGCGTCGACCAAATCAGAGCATGTGTAGCCCAAGACGCCCGACCTTGGGATAGACCCAGTCTCACAAAACTGTATAAAGAAACAGTAGACTTGGGACTTGATTGCTCCAAAAAAGTCCAGACATGTCAGTAGAAATCGAACAAGAAGACGTCTCAATCTTCGAAGACCGCCTTTGGCATCACAAGGGCTGGGAAGCCCGCGTCATCAAGAATGAAGACGACGATGGCTGGGCAGTGTCAATGACCCAAGACGGCCAAGCGGAAGCAGCTTTGGTCGGCCCATGGACCATGGGGCGTGACAAGAAGAATCCTAAGCCACTTGACGTGTCGGCCTTCAACACGCTGGTGAAGACTGCCAGCGAAGTCATACGCCGGCATGAGCAGCACCAGGCAGCGCTGTTGCATAAAGCTATCCAGATCGAAGTTCGCGGATTGCGCGTAACGGTGGCTCTTGATATTGAGCCCGATGAGGAGAACCCCTCTGCGACTCTCACTGCCACCGCAGCGGGCGGCAGCGCGTTGGCCATGGTACGAGTCCGGCCGGACCACAACCTCACCCGTGCGTCCGCACAGCGCTGGGCAGATGCAGGCTACCCACGTGATAGCGAGGACTAAACCTCAGAATAAGGCTCTTGTTTCGCATCATGTGCGGTTCGACCCTCAGTGCTCAGGAACGACGGCTTTGATTCTAGAGGAGTGTTGAACTGGACATCGATCAAAGGAGCCAGGGTTGTGCACCCGGCTACCGCTCAAAAGTCAGATGGGCCTTTTAGGGTGACTGATGTGCATCGCAGCTTGGCTTTCCGCTTGATTGCGGACTCATGTTTGAGCACCTAAAAGCAGGCCATTGATAAGCAGGAGTTATCGAGGCTGGAGCAGTAGCCGGGCGAAAGAAGCACCATCACACAAAAAGATAGTTAAAAACCAAAAATAATAAAATTTTCCTTTTTTATAAAAAACGCTTATGATGGGCTTCGTTGCAAAATAACTTCAACTAGTCTGAACGCAACGCCTGTTAGAGGTCAAAAAATCCTCCAGCAAGAATTTTTCTGCGAGATTTATCGCACCGTTGGCTGCCGAGCAGCAGCCAATCGAGTTATCGAAAGCTCATGCAGGCCTATCGGGCTGCACTCTGATTGAACTAGATTCCACTCTCTCCTATTGCTATGGGCAAGTACTTCGTTACGCCCTCATCCCACAAGACCCATTGCGGTCGCTTTCAAGCTTCCTTCGCACTTCAGCGCACAAGGCAAAACAGCAGCTACTGCCGTGTTTTTCGCTTTGACAAAACATTTGCCTCGACCGAAGCAGCAAAAATCTATGCTGTGACTCAAGGCTGGCTGCAGACGTCCCTGCCGCCCTCAACGTGCTGAGCCTTTAACAAACGCTCAACCTCATCCGGTTGCTACGGACTCCCACTCCCCACAGCCATCGTCAAACGATGCGTCAGTTTTTGACACATCATTCATAAAAAGGCTCCTTCCATGAGCACCAAAATCTACGTTGGCAACCTGCCTTACTCCGTGACCGATGCCAGCCTGAAAAGCAACTTTGCTGAATTCGGCAGTGTTACTTCAGCCAAAGTCATGATGGACCGCGAAAGCGGACGTTCTAAAGGCTTTGCTTTTGTAGAAATGGCATCTGCAGACGCTTCTCAAGCTGCTATTGCTGCGCTGAATGGAATGTCCGTTGATGGACGCTCGATCGTCGTCAACCTTGCGAAACCTCGCGAAGAAGGACGTGGATCCAGTGGCAATCGCGAATTCCGCGCCAGCTCTCGACCCAATGTTGGCTATGGCAACGATGGCTATGGCGGTGGATCCGGCTACTGATTTAGCCACACACCCAAGAAAAACGCCCCACGCTTGAGGGCGTTTTTTTATGCCTAGAGGTTGGTACCGATAGGCCGGGTGAATCGACCAGATTTTATAGACCGTTGGATGACTGCAATGGGGCGGGCAGCGGCAGATACGCTAGAAGCGGGCGCCCGTGACTTCCCGCATGCATCTGCTCTCAACGGCGCGGTGTGCTGAATCCCTAGCCGACGCTCTTCTATCATTGACCCAGCAGCGGGCAAGAACACCACCTTGCATTTGCTGTTGGCCTCCATATGCTTGGCGGTTTGCCATCTATTACGAGAGAACCATGTCGCGATACATTGCCTTTCTTCGCGGCGTCAGCCCGATGAACGCCCGGATGACCGAGCTTAAGCGTTGCTTCGAGGCGGCAGGCTTTCTTGAAGTGAAAACGTTGCTCTCCAGCGGAAACGTCGTGTTCAACGCGCAATCGTCCTCGCTGTCTAGCTTGGAGCAACGCGCCGAGCATGCGATGCAAGCTGAGCTGGGCCACGGCTTCGACACCTTCGTGCGCCCGGTTTGCTATTTACAGGAGCTCATTGACTCTGACCCCTTTGCCGAGTTCAACCTTGCTCCTTCGGCCAAGCGGGTCATCACTTTTCTCCGCAGCCCGGTGTCGCCAGACTTGAAGCTGCCCATAGAGCGTGACGGTGCAGGCATTGTCAAGGCCAATGCCACGGAGGTCTTTAGCGCCTACGTGCCTGATCCGAAGAAAGGCCCCGTGTTCATGCGCCTGCTTGAACGCTCATTCGGGAAGGACATCACCACTCGCACGCTCGATACGGTCATCAAGTGTGCCAAGGCATAGGTTTCATGCGTCAGGTGATCCTCGCACCGCCTAGCTGAAATGGATCGACGGCACCATTTCGACGTCGATGAAAGCAGACTTTGTGATCCGGCAGGAACCCACACTTCCCATGAGTGTCCGGTTTGAGAGAAGGCGCGCATGTCAGGCCAGAGTATCGCTCTGGGTCATTTGTAGCATATTGCTATGTTAATGGTAGCAATATGCGATTTGATCGATTGGGCTAGAGCCTGTTTTTATTCAAAAGCCGGATGAAAGCCGATTTCACCTTGCATGGGGGCGTCGGCCACAAAGGCCAGAGCCTGAAAATACGCGGGCGGCACGCCGGGGACGGTAAAACCATGGTTTACATGAAAGCCAAAGCGCCCGTAGTAAGTCGGCTCGCCCAGCACCACCACGCCGCTGACGCGGTTCGGATTATTTGAATTTCGCTGCTGCAGGGTTTGCAGCGCCTGGCGAATCAGCTTGCTGCCAATACCCAGGCTTTGGCGCTCAGGTGCAACGGATACCGGAGCCATGCACAGCCAGCTGCTGGCCTGGCCGTTGATCTGCACGGGTGAAAAGCCCACATGGCCGACGATTTGCCCATCCTCTTCGGCCACCAGCGACAGGGCCAGCGCCTGTTCGCTGCGCAGGCGGTTGACGATGCGGTGCTCGGTCGTTCCCTGGCCCGGGGCGTGATGAGGATGGTTGTCAAAGGCGGCAAGAATCAGCTGCTCGATGGCCTCTATGTCTTGCGCGGTTTCGGTGCGGATCAGCATCGGTGAAAGCGTTGAAAGTGTTCAGGCTCCCATCATGCAGGCAAAACCCGCATGAAACAGCAGCCGAACGCGGTGCGATTCAGCTGCCTTGTCCACTCGACTGGCGGCTAGTAGTCGACCAGCGAACCCTCACGCAAGCTGGGGTTGCGCTGCGCGCTGCTGCTGCGGCGCACCACGTCGCGGCCGATGACGGTCTTGTGGACTTCGCTGGAGCCTTCGCCGATCTGGTTGAGCTTGGCATCCCGGAAGAAGCGCTCCAGGGGGAAGTCTTTCATATAGCCTCGGCCGCCGGTGAGCTGCAAGGCATCCGTCACCACTTTCATGCACAGGTCGGTGGCCTGCTGCTTGGCCATGGAGGCATAGATGGACACATCGCCATCGCCGCGGTCGTACTTCTGGGCCGTTATGGTCAGCAAGGCGCGGGCGGCTTCGATCTGCGACACCATGTCCGAGAGCATCCACTGCGCGCCCTGGTGGGCTCCCAGTGTCTTGCCAAACAGCGTGCGGTCGTTCATATAGGTGGCGGCAATTTCCACGGCACCGATGGCGCGGCCCAGGGCCATGGCCGCATGGCCCATGCGAGCACGCAGCAGCGCGTCCTGGGCCAGCTCGAAGCCGTCGCCGATCTTGCCAAGCAGATTGGCGGCGGGCACGCGAACGTTCTCGAATTCCAGAGAAGAGATGGGCACGCCATACCAGCCCATCTTGTCCACCTCTGGGCTGATGGCAAAGCCTGGGGCATCCCGGGGCACCAGCACCGCGACAAAGCGCGAGCTATCCGTCTCCAGGCGACCCACGACCATGAACCAGTCCGCCGTGGTGCCGCGGGTGATGAATTTCTTGCTGCCGTTGACGACAAAGTGCTCGCCTTCCTGGCGAATCAGGGTCTTCAAGCCGCGCACGTCCGAGCCGGCCTCGGGTTCGGTAAGTGCAAAGGCCGCCTGCAGCTGGCCAGAGCGCAGGCCCGGCAGCAACTGGTCCTTCATGCCGGGGCTGGCCCCCGCGACGATGGCCCGGCATGACAGATCCGCCCCCGTGATCAGCGAAGCCGAAGCGCTGCAGACGCGTCCCAGCTCCTCGATGATGCGTATGCGCAGCACCTGGCGGGCATCGGTGCCGCCGTACTCCACGGGAAAGGCGCTACCTATTACGCCCTCATCGGCGAGCAGTCGGAAAGTGTCCCAGGCAAATTCGTCCTTCTGCGCCACTTTATGGGCGTTGGGGCCGATATGGCTGACCACCAGGCCACGCACCTTGTTCAGCATCTGCAATTCCTGCGGATTCAAATCGTGCAGAAAATGCTCGCCAAAAAGCCGGCTCACCGTGTTTGTCTGATTCATTTTGTGCTCCTATCAATGGGTTTTTAGCTATTGGCCTGTATGCCGGCGCGTTTGATGACCTCGGTCCATACCGAAACTTCCTGTTTAAGGAATTCATCAAAGGTGGCTCCCGACTGGGGTGCACCCTCCAGGGCCAAGTCCTTGAACTTGCTCTGCACTTCGGCCAGCTTGAGGGCGGAAGCCACATCCGCAGACAGCTTGCTGACAATGGCTGGTGGCACTTTGGCCGGCGCCAGCAAAGCCAGCCAGGTACCGACCTGAAAGCCGGGCAGGCCTGCCGCCTCGGCTACCGTGGGCACATCGGGCAGGGCGGAGGAGCGGTAGTCGGTCGTGACGGCCAACGCTCGCAGCTTTCCCGCCTTGATATGCGGCAGCGCCAGCGAGGTGGACATGGGCATCATGTCCACCCGACCCGAAAGCAGATCCGTCATGGCCTCGGGCTGGCCTTTGTAAGGCACATGCGTGAGCTGGATATGGGCCATCTGGTTCAAAAGCTCGCCCGTCAGGTGCGAGGAGGTGCCCAGGCCCGAGCTGGCATAGGTGATGCTGCCGGCGTCCTTCCTGGCTAGGCGGAGGAACTCCTGCATGGTTTTGGCTTTCACACTGGGGTGCACCACGATCACATTGGGAATGGCGCCAAAGCCTGCGATGCCTTTGAAATCCCTGACGGGATCCCAGGCGGTGTTTTTCTGAAAAAACGGCATCACGGCATGCGAGGGCGACACCATCAGCAGCGTGTATCCGTCAGCGGGAGACTTGGCCACAAAGTCCGTGCCAATGGCGCCGCCAGCGCCCGTGCGGTTCTCTACCACCACGGGTTGGCCGTATTGCCTTCCCATGCGCTCGCCTACCACGCGGGCAATGGAGTCCACCACGCCACCTGCGGGGTAGGGCACGATGATGCGAATCGCCTTTGCCGGATACGCGGCGCTCTGGGCCCATGCCCCCAGTGGCTTGAGGGCGCTGCCGGCGACCAGTGCTGCGGCAATGCCGACCATGGACCTTCTTGATTCGTTCATGTCTTGTCTCCTTGAATGGTTTTCATCTCGCTAACCAGGGTTCAGTCCGTATGAGGTTTCGATCTCGTGAACGGTTTGCTTGAGCAAAGGCAAAACCTCGCTGACGAGCTTTTGCTTGGCATTCTTGTGGGCGTACAGCGTGCCGTTCATCGACAGCGGCGGCTCGCCGGGTGCGCCTTTCAGTGGCACGGCAATCGCATACAGCTCACGGTCCCAGGCGCCTGAGGAGAGGCAGTAGCCTTGCTCGGCAAAACGCTTTTCGTCCTCATCAAGGCTCTGGCTGTATTGGGCAAACAGCTCGCTGTCCTGCACTTTCAGGTAGTTCAGCAGCGCCACTTTCTGGACGCGCGGCAGGCCATGGATGAGCACATGACCCATGGAGCTGACCAGCAGCGGATAGGTGGAACCGATATCGGGCAGATACTCATTGCGGCCATCGGCACGTACCGAATCCACATAGACGATGTCGGTGCGATCCCGCAAGCCCAGGTTGACCGTGCAGCCCGTCTGCCTGGCGATATGGGCCATGAGCGGCTTGGCCAGTTGCCGGGTCTTCATGCTGGCCAGCAACGGATGGCCCAGTGCCAGCACGCCCGAGGCCAGGCGGTATTTTTGGGTGTCCGCATCCTTGGACATATAGCCCAGCAGCCCCAGGGTGTAGCTCAGGCGGGACACCGTAGGTTTGGGCAGGCCGGTGCGGTCGGCAATCTCGCGATTGCTCAGCACCGGGTGGGTGGCGGTGAAAGCGCGCAAGACTTCCAAGCCGCGCGCCAAGGTCATGGCGAATTGGCGGTCTAAAGCCAGATCGTGGGGGTTGATAAGCCCTGGAAGAGTGATGGAGGACACTTTGCGCTGCTTGGATGAATCTGCGGTCATGGTTGGTCACCTGGGTTTTGCCGTCAATGAAGTGTTTCGCATATCGAAACAAACATTGTTCCTTGCAGGCGGGCTCTGGATACTGGTGACTTCATCCAGATCACAAAGCCTCCAATGACAACTACGCAAAACTCCAAAGGTGCTCTACAGGGAGTGCGCATCCTGGACATGGCCACCGTGCTGGCCGCGCCGGTGGGCGCCACCCTGTGTGCCGATCACGGTGCAGAGGTCGTCAAGCTGGAACTGCCCGATGGCAGCGATGCCTTGCGCGGCCTGCAGCCGGTCAAGGACGGCTCGCCTCTGTGGTGGAAAGTGGCCAACCGGGGCAAGAAAGGCATCACCCTGGATGTGCGCAAGCCGGAGGGGCGGGAGATCTTTCTGGAAATGATTGCCGGCTTTGACGTGCTGATAGAGAACTTTCGCACGGGCACGCTGGACAATTGGGGCCTGGATATCGAGACTCTGCACGCTCAAAACCCCAGGCTGATCGTGGTGCGGCTTACGGGCTTCGGCCAGACGGGCCCGTACTCCCAGCGGCCGGGATATGCCCGCATCTTTGAGGCCATGAGCGGCTTTACCAATCTGACCGGTGAGAAAGGCGGCACTCCGCTGCACAGCAACTACCCCATAGGCGACTATGTGGCGGGTCTGTTTTGTGCTTTTTCCGTGGCCATGGAGGTGGCCCGGCTGCGTGGCGACCCATGCTTAGCGGGCACGGAAGTGGATCTGTCTGCCACCGAGGCCTTGTTCAGACTGCTGGACCCATTGGCCGTGGAATACGAGCAGCTGGACTATGTGCGCGGGCCCGAGGGCAACTGCGCCAGCTATACGGCGCCGTCGAATATGTACCGCACACGCGATGGCCGCAGCCTGTCGCTGGTGGCCTCGTCCAATCCCATCTTTGCCCGGCTGTGCGAGGCCATGGGCCAGCCGCATCTGGCACGGGATTCGCGATTCAGCACCAACCCGGCCCGGGTCAAGCACCTGGCGACTCTGGACAAGATCATTGCCGACTGGTTTGGCGAGCACGACATGGTGGACGTGGTGCAGGCGCTGGAGGCGGCCCAGATTCCGTTCAGCAAGACCAACTCCATCGTGGACATTTTGCAAGACCCGCACTTCCAGGCCCGTGGCGCCGTGTTGCGTCTGCCCGACCCTGACTACGGTTCGGTCCCTGGCCCCTGCATTGTTCCCCGTGTCGCAGGGCAGGTGCTGGAGGCACCGACCGCCGGGCCCGAGCCCGGCCAGCACAACGCCGAGATCTATGGTCGTCTGGGAATCGCTCCGCAGCGGCTTGAGCAACTCAGGGCTCTGGGGGTGGTCTAGCCCGGTCTTTCACCGAGAGGCGAGCGCAGCCGATATTGGCGTTCGCCGCCGGGCCCTTACGGCTGCAGCAAAACCAGCGGTGATTCTGCAGCCTCCAGCGGCTGAGGCAAGAGTTCGTCCGGCGCATCAAAGGTCTGTGCGAGTCGCTCGGCGACCCGGTGCAGCTCCGGCACCCACTGCATCAGATCGGCAATGGAAAACTGCTGCGCGCTGACCTGAATGGCGAGCGCGGCTCCGGCTCTTTGCGCACTGAGCATCACCGGAACGGCGATGGCGACCACGCCGGGAATGTATTCGCCCACATTCACGCCAAAGCGGCGTTTGCGCGTCTGCTCCAGGTCGGCGCGCAACGCGTCCGCCTCGGAAATCGTCCGCTCGGTCCAGCGTCTCAGGGGCAGGCGCTTCAGCAGGCTTTCGCGCTGCTGTTTGGGCAAAAAACTCATCAGCAATTTGCCGCTGGCCGTGCAGTGAAATGGCACTCGCGTGCCGGGCGCGAGCTTGGTGCCGGCGTTCCAGTTGGCCTCCACACGATCCAGATACACCACGGCATCGCCGCTGGAAATGGCCAGATTGCAGCTGGCCTGCACTTTGTCTGCCATCTCCTGCAAGATAGCGCGCCGCGCGGCGGCCGGGCCGGTGGTCATCAGCATATTGATGGCCATCTGCCGCACTCGGCTGGAGCACACATAGTGCTTGCCCGGCCCGTCACGGTTGACCAGCCAGGCGTTCTCCAGCTGCTTGAGCAGCCGGTGCACCGATTGCTTGGGCAAGTCCATGCGGTTGCTGATTTCCATGAGCGTGAGCGGCTGTTGCGCTTGCGCCAGCAACTCCACGATGCGAAAGGCGCGTATGGCTGCGGCGTTGGATTGGGTCGATGTCATGAAACTTCACCGTGGGGGCGCATTGATGGCCTGCGATGGGGGCGTGCTGCGTTTGGGCACGTAGCTGCATGCAATGCATGACAGGGATGGGGCGATCTTGTCCCGAAAAATGCATTTTTGAATACGGATTGCCCCGCACATCGCACAAAACGCAAATAACGGGACGCGCGAATTTGCCAAGCGTCTAGTCTGGGATTCAGACAGGCCCCAGGGCTTGATCTTCGACCCGCCAGACAACGATTTTCAAGGAGCAAGCAATGCAAGTGCAGGAGGCCCAAAGAGATCCGCTGCAAGCCACGCAGCAGGTAGTCTCAGATCTCGTCAAACGTGCGCGGGCAGCGCAAACCAGCTTCATACAACTGGGCCAGCAAGGGCTGGACGATGCAGTCTCGGCCGTGGGCTGGGCGATCATGGAGCCAGGGCGCAATCAACGGCTGGCAGAACTTGCCGTCCATGAAACCAGCCTGGGCAAGGTGGACGACAAGATCACCAAGAACCACCGCAAGACGCTTGGCTTGCTGCGCGACCTCAAAGGCGTGCGCACTCATGGCGTGATCGAGGAGGACAAGCTCAAAGGCATTACCGCCATCGCCCGTCCGGTCGGCGTGGTGGCGGCCATCACGCCATCCACCAACCCGGGCGCGACGCCGGCCAACAACATCATCAACGCGCTCAAGTGCGGCAATGCGGTGATTGTTGCGCCTTCGCCCAAGGGGCTGGGGGTGAGCAAGATGCTGGTGGACTTCATCCAGGCCGAGCTGCGCAAATGCCGTCTGCCCGTGGATCTGGTGCAAACCCTGCCCAGCCCCATCAGCAAGGCGCTCACGGCAGAGCTCATGCAGCAGGCCGATCTGGTGATCGCCACCGGCTCGCAGGCCAATGTGCGCATGGCATATACCAGCGGCACACCGGCGTTTGGCGTGGGAGCGGGCAATGTGGCGTCCATCGTGGACAGCTCGGCCGATCCGCAGCAAGCGGCTGCCCTGATCATTGCGTCCAAGACCTTCGACAATGCGACCAGCTGCTCGTCCGAGAACAGCATGGTGTTGCTGGACGACATCCGCAGCGAAATGCTCAAGGCCATGAGCGATCGCGGCGCCCTGCTGTTGACCGGCCAGGAGAAGGCGCGTCTGCAGCAACTGATGTGGCCCAACGGCAAGCTCAGCGATGTGGTCACCGGCAAGTCAGCCCAAGTGATTGCCGAACTGGCCCAGATCGACTGGCGCGGCCGCATTGCACTGGATGCGCCCACGGCGTTGATGGTGGAGGAGAGCGGTGTGGGCAGCGAGCATCCGTTTTCTGGCGAAAAGCTCTCGCCCGTGCTGAGCGTCTACAGCGCTCAGTCCTTCAACGATGCCTGCAGCACCGTGCGCAAGATCTACGGCTATATGGGGGCCGGGCACTCGGTCAGCCTGCACTCCGATGATGACGAACAGGCGCTGTATCTCGCGCACAGCCTGCCGGTGGCGCGGGTCATCCTGAACCAGGCGCACTGCTTTGCTACCGGCGGCAACTTCAACAACGGCCTGCCGTTCTCGCTGTCCATGGGCTGCGGCACCTGGGGCGGCAACAATTTCTCGGACAACCTCAACTACCGTCACTACATGAACGTGACGCGGGTGGCGCGCACGATTGCCGAGAACAAGCCAACCGTGGAAGACATGCTGGGCGACTACTTCCGGAGGTATGGCGTATGACCATCATCAAGCAACTGGGCAACATGGCCGAGCTGATCGAGGCCCGCGCCGCCGAACGAGGATCCGAGCCCTTTATGCTGGATGCGCCAAGCGGGGCCGCGCTTTCCTTCCAGCAGCTGAAGGAGGAGACCGACAAGCTGCGCAAAAACCTCGAAGCCAGCGGGCTTCAGCCTGGCGACAAGGTGTCGGTTTACATGCCCAACGGGCCGCTGCCGGCTATTCTTTTGCTGGCCATCATGGCCAGCGGGCTGCAGGTCAACCCCATCAATCTACTGAGCCAGCCCTCGCAGCTGGTTTACGTGCTCTCGCACTCCGATACCCGGCTGGTGTTTACCTGCAAAGAGTATTTGCCAAGCCTGGCCCAGGCGCTCAGGCAGGTGGAGCGCGAAGTGGCGGTGGTGGTCTGCGAGCCGGACTCCATGCAAGTGCCCGTCGTGCCCGTCGCGCCGGCTGTGGCCGGCGTGTCAGCGTCACCTGCTGCACCGCGTGTGCCTTCGGGTGTGCTGAGCGGTCAGCAGATACAGGCTGATGAGCCCGCGCTCATCATGTACACCTCGGGCACCACCGGCGTTCCAAAGGGCGTGCTGCTCAGTCATGCCAATCTGCTGGCGAATGCAAGCAGCACTTCCGAGGCCCACCAGCTCGGCGCGCAGGATCGGGTCATGGTGTCGCTGCCGCTCTATCACATTAACGCCCTGGTGGTGGCACTGATCACGCCGCTGTTTCATGGCGGTTCGCTGGTCATGTCGCCCCGGTTTTCGGCCCGCACCTTCTGGGCCGATGTCTGTCAATTCCGTTGTACCTGGATCAATGTGGTGCCAACCATCATTGCCTACCTGCTCAACGATGAAGCGGGTACCCAAGGCCATGACCTCTCGCAGTTGAAGTTCTGCCGCTCCGCTTCGGCAGCGCTGGCACCCGAGCACCACCGGGCATTTGAGGCCCGTTTTGGTCTGGGCATCATAGAAACCATGGGCCTGACGGAAACTGCGGCCCCGGCTTTCAGCAATCCCCTGGAGGCCAGCGCCAGACGCGTTGGCAGCGTGGGCCGCCCCACAGGAACGCTGGCCGCCATCATGGGCGCGGATGGACAGTTTCTGGCCGCCGGCGAGCGTGGCGAGATCGTTTTGCAGGGGCCGAATGTGATGCTGGGCTATTACAAGGACCCCGTGCGCACACAGGAATCCTTCACGCCCGACGGCTGGCTGCGCACCGGCGATGTCGGCTATCAGGATGCCGACGGCTTCTTCTACGTCACCGGCAGATCGAAGGAGCTGATCATCAAAGGCGGTGAAAACATTGCTCCGCGTGAGATCGATGAGGCCGTTCTCAAACACCCCAAGGTGCTGGAAGCCGCAGCCGTGGGGGTGCCGCATCCCGAATACGGCCAGGAAATCGCCGTCTACCTGGTGATGCGCGATGGTGCCGAGTTCGATGCGGCCGACATGCGGCGCCACTGCCTGGCCGAGCTTGGCAACTACAAATGCCCCAGCCGTTTTGTGCTGATGAACGAGCTGCCGCGCGGCCCCTCCGGCAAGCTGCAGCGCCTGCGGCTGCTTGAACCGGCCGCCTGATTGACGGTGCAAGCCTTGCCGCTTGGCAGGGCTGGTGTTTCAACCCCTTTCTTTGTGGAAGGCCGTTGTGTTCTCTGGATTGCAGCTCCCGCAAGAGCTGCGACGTATTGCTTGTGTTCGCGTGCGGACAGCGCACCAATGCGGCTGCCGCCATCTACCGTGAAGTGAACAAAGGCCGGCCGGGCGATTTTTGCCCGGACCGATGCCAAAGGAGACAAACATGCAACGTAGAGTCAAAACCCATCACATGATTTTGGGTGTGATGTGTCTGATGTACTTCATCGCCTATATCGACAGAGTCAATATGTCGGTCGCAGCGCCCATGATCAAGGAGGAAATGGGCTTGAGCACGCTGCAGCTCGGCCTGGTGTTCTCGGCCTTTGCCTATCCCTATGCCGCCATGCAGATCGTGGGCGGGTGGCTGGCCGACCGCTTTGGGCCGCACAAGGTGCTGGTGGTGCTGTCGCTGATCTGGGGCACGGCAACCTTGCTGACCGGCTTTGTCGGCTCGTTGGTTTCCCTGCTGGTGCTGCGACTGGCGCTGGGCCTGGGCGAAGGCGGCGCCTTTCCCACCGCTACCCGCGCCTTTACCTACTGGATTCCGCTGACCCAACGCGGCTTTGCCCAGGGGATTACGCACTCGTTTTCGCGCCTGGGTGGTGCGGTCACGCCGCCGCTGGTGATCGTCATCATCGCGCTGGCCGGATGGCGGGAATCCTTCATCGTGCTGGGCGTGGTCAGCCTTGGCTGGACGGTGCTGTACTGGCTTACTTTCCGCGACACGCCCCAGCAGCATCCCCGCGTGACGCCGCAGGAGCTGGCCGAAATCAACGAGGGCCGCACGGACAAACCCAAGGAAGACAAAGGCCCGACGCCCTGGAAGCGTCTGATTGGCGGCATGTGGAAAGTCACACTGGTGGACTTTTGCTACGGTTGGACCTTGTGGGTTTTCCTCACCTGGTTGCCTTCCTATCTGAAAGATGCGCGCGGTTTCAATCTCAAGGAAATGGCTTTGTACACGGCGCTGCCGCTGCTGGCAGGGGTGGTGGGCGACACGCTGGGCGGCATCATCTCGGACAAGCTGCTCAAGCGCACCGGCAATCTGCGCTTTGCACGTATCTCTGTGTTGGTGTTTGGCATGGTCGGCGCTCTGGTCTTCATGGTGCCCATGATCTCGGCGGAAAACGCGATGACGGCCGTGTTGCTGCTGTCGGCCTCGTTCTTCTGTCTGGAACTGACCAATGCGGTGCTGTGGAGTCTGCCTATCGATATCGCCGGTGATTACGCAGGCACGGCATCCGGCATGATGAACACCGGCTTTGGCGTGGCGGGAATGATCTCGCCCGTGGTCTTTGGCTATCTGATTCAGACCACCGGCAGCTACACCTTGCCCTTCATGATTTCGGCTGGCCTGCTGGGCCTGGGTGCGGTCATGGCGCTGTTCATCAATCCCACGCAAACTGTCAAGCGTCCGCCACGCGTCGCGCCCGACGCCATGCCGCTGCCCAGCGCCGGTATCGCCTGAGTTGGCCTCAGGCACAAGGCATAAAGCCAAACCCATGAAAAACCGCCACGCGGTCTGCGTGGCGGTTTTTTGCTTGATGACGGCGCTCAAGAGACGGGCTTAAGGCCTTTTATCTTGATATCCATCTCAATTTCATAGCTGAATGCGCTTGTACATAAAGCGCTATAACCTGATTTGATGGTTATTTCGCTTGCAACACCTGGTCGGGGACCCGAATCCAGCCTTCCATCAAAATCCGCGCGCTGCGGCTCATCAAGGCCTTGGTGACCTGCCACTGACCGTCCACCTGTCTGGCCTCGGCACCCACACGCAGCGTGCCCGAGGGGTGGCCAAAGCGCACCGCGCTGCGCTCGCCGCCACCGGCTGCCAGATTGACCAGGCTGCCCTCAACCGCAGCTGCCGTGCCTATGGCCACCGCTGCCGTGCCCATCATGGCGTGGTGCAGCTTGCCCATGGACAGGGCGCGCACGACCAAGTCTATGTCCTGGCTGTCGATGGCCTTGCCGCTGGATGCCGTGTAGCTTTGCGCCGGGGCGACAAAGGCAATCTTGGGCGTGTGCTGGCGTTTGGCGGCTTCGCTGAGTTCCTGGATCAAACCCATGCGGATGGCGCCGTGGGCGCGAATGGCCTCGAAGCGCTGCAGTGCTTCGCTGTCGTTGTTGACGGCGTCCTGCAACTCGCAACCGGTGTAGCCCAGCTCTTTGGCGTTCAGGAAGATGGTGGGAATGCCTGCATTGATCAAGGTGGCGGCAAAGCTGCCGACGCCGGGAACGTCGAGGCGATCGACCAGATTGCCCGTGGGGAACATGCTGCCCCCATCGTCACCTTCATCGGCCGGGTCCAGAAACTCCAGCGCCACCTCGGCCGCGGGAAAGGACACGCCGTCCAGTTCAAAGTCGCCGGTTTCCTGCACCTGTCCGTCGCTGATCGGCACATGGGCAACGATGGTCTTGCCGATATTGGCCTGCCAGATGCGGATGGTCGCTATGCCGTTGTGGGGGATTCTGTGGGCTTCAATCAGTCCCATATGAACGGCGCAGGGCCCTACGGCGGCGCTGAGGTTGCCGCAGTTGCCGCTCCAGTCCACAAAGGGCTGATCGATGGCGACCTGGCCGAACAGATAGTCCACATCGTGACCGGGCCGCGTGCTTTGGCTCAGGATCACGCCCTTGCTGGTGCTGCTGGAGGCATTGCCCATGCCGTCAATCTGCTTGCCATAAGGGTCTGGGCTGCCCAGGGCGCGCAAAAAAATGGCATCGCGCACGGCGCCGGCTTGCTGAGCCGTTTCAGGCAGGTCTTGCAGCTTGAAGAACACACCTTTGCTGGTGCCTCCGCGCATATAGGTGGCGGGAATGCGGATTTGCGAAGTGAGAGACATGGGATGGCAAAAAAACAAGGTATTCAAGGCTCAAGCCAGGGCTTGAGCCTTGAGTCAGTGAAACAGGCGCAGTTGTTGGGGACGAGGCGGAGAGCCGGAAGCCAATGGCCAGCGATGCAACACCTGGTAACGTAACTGCTTGCCTGTGCCGGTTCGCTCGACCAGCTGAATTTCGTCGATCAGCCAGTCAACAGGGTCGATACGCCGAGTGGGCAGGGCATGTAGAGCTCTGTAGCTGATGGTGATATGCGGTCTGTGACCGCCGTCCTTGAAGCCGTGAGATGCCGATTCGGTCTGCAGCATTGTCAGCAGCTGGTCGAAAGGCTGGGGACGCCCGCGGGTACACAAGGACCAGTGAATGTGCTCGCCTTCTTCGCCGCGAATGCGGTTAAAGCTTAACTCAAAGGCCCGCAGTTGCGCCGCCTGGACGGCATTGCCTGCGGCCAGCAAGGCGAGCAGTGCTTCTTGTCCGGAATCAAACGGGCCACACCAGGTTTGGTGCCAGTTATCTGGCGAGAACATGCGATCGCCCAGCTCTTTATCCAGGCCTAAGGCGCTGATCTGGGCACGCAAGCGACGACGTACCGGGCTTTGGGGCTGGGTGACAATCAGTATGCGTGCCTGGTTCATGGCTGCTCCTTAGCTCACAAGTTCAGCCGTTGACCTGGACTTGGCTGCAATGCTGTCCGTCAGGAAGTCCTGGGCAAAGCGCTGCAGCACGCCACCGGCTTCATAAATCGAAACCTCCTCCGCGGTATCGAGGCGGCAGAGTACCGGTACCTCGGTGCGGGCACCTGAGGTGCGCTGGATATGGAGTGTAAGCGCGGCCTGGGGTCGGCGTTGGCCAATGACATCAAAGGTTTCGCTGCCATTCAGCCCCAGTGTGTGGCGGGTCGTTCCCGGAAGGAATTCCAGCGGCAGCACGCCCATGCCGACCAGATTGGTGCGGTGAATGCGCTCAAAGCCCTCGGCCACAATCGCCTCCACCCCGGCTAGGCGCACGCCCTTGGCCGCCCAGTCTCGGGAGCTGCCCTGGCCGTAGTCGGCCCCGGCCACGATGATCAGCGGCTGCTTGCGCTGCATATAAGTTTCTATCGCTTCCCACATGCGCATGACCCGGCCCTCGGGCTCGACCCGGGCCAGCGATCCCTGGCGCACCTTGCCGGCGTCGTCCAGCACCATTTCATTGAACAGCTTCGGGTTGGCAAACGTGGCGCGCTGGGCCGTGAGGTGGTCGCCGCGGTGGGTGGCATAGGAGTTGAAGTCTTCCTCGGGCAGACCCATTTTGTGCAGATACTCACCGGCGGCGGAGTCCAGCTCGATGGCGTTGGAGGGCGAGAGGTGGTCGGTGGTGATGTTGTCCGGCAATATGGCCAGTGGGCGCATGCCGCGCAACTGGCGCTCGCCGGCCAGAGCACCTTCCCAGTAAGGGGGGTGGCGGATATAGGTCGATTGCGGGCGCCAGTCGTAAAGCGCTTCCGCCTTGGGGCCGTGGTCGGCCTGGATGGCAAACATGGGCTCGTACACGGCGCGAAACTGCTCGGGCCGGACGGCGGCCTTGGCCACGGTGTCGATTTCCTCGTCGCTGGGCCAGATGTCCTTGAGGCGGATTTCACGGCCCTGGTGCCGGCCCAGCACATCGTTTTCGATATCGAAGCGAATCGTGCCCGCAATCGCATAGGCCACGACCAGCGGCGGCGAAGCCAGAAAGGCCTGCTTGGCCTGCGGGTGAATACGGCCGTCAAAGTTGCGATTGCCCGAGAGCACGGCCGTGGTGTAGAGCTCGCGCTCCCTGATTTCCTGCGCTACGGCGGGGTCCAGAGCGCCGCTCATGCCGTTGCAGGTGGTGCAGGCAAAGGCCACCACGCCAAAGCCCAGGGCCTCCAGATCGCCCATCAGGCCGGCTTGCTGCAGATACAGGGGCACGGTCTTGGAACCCGGGGCCAGCGAGGATTTGACCCAGGGCTTGCGGCTCAAGCCCAGGTTGCGGGCATTGCGTGCCAGAAGACCTGCGGCAATCACATTGCGCGGATTGCTGGTGTTGGTGCAGCTGGTGATGGCCGCAATGATGACGGCCCCATCAGGCATCTGGCCCGGCGTGTCGCTCCAGGCGGCGGCAATGCCCTTGGCAGCCAGCTCGCTGGTGGCCACGCGGGCGTGCGGGTTCGACGGCCCGGCCATATTGCGCACCACGCTGGAAAGATCAAAGCGCAGCCTGCGCGCGTACTCGGCGTTTTCCAGCGCCTCGGCCCAGAGCCCGGCCTGCTTGGCATAGGTCTCGACCAGCTGCACCTGGGCGCTCTCGCGGCCGGTCAAGCGCAGATAGTCTATGGTCTGCTCGTCAATTGCAAACATGGCGGCCGTGGCGCCATACTCGGGCGCCATATTGGAGATGGTGGCGCGGTCGCCAATGCTCAGGCTTCTGGCACCCTCGCCATGGAACTCCAGATAGGCTCCCACCACTTTTTGCTGGCGCAGAAACTCGGTCAGGGCCAGGACCATATCGGTGGCGGTAATGCCGGCCTGGCGCTTGCCGGTCAGTTGCACGCCGATGATCTCGGGCAGGCGCATCCAGGAGGCGCGGCCCAGCATCACGTTTTCGGCCTCCAGTCCGCCCACGCCCACGGCGATCACGCCCAGCGCATCGACATGGGGCGTGTGGCTGTCGGTGCCCACCAGGGTATCGGGATATGCTTCGCCATTGATAGCATGGATCACAGGGCTCATGCGCTCCAGATTGATCTGGTGCATGATGCCGTTGCCCGGGGCAATCACCTCCACATTCTTGAACGAGCGCTTGCACCAGTCTATGAAGTGAAAGCGGTCTTCGTTGCGGCGCTCTTCAATGGCGCGGTTCTTGGCGAAGGCCTGAGGGTCGTAGCCGCCGCACTCCACGGCCAGCGAGTGGTCCACTATCAGCTGCACGGGCACGACAGGATTGACGGCTGCGGGATCGCCACCTTGTTTGGCAATCGCATCGCGCAGCCCGGCCAGATCGACCAGCGCCGTCTGACCCAAAATGTCATGGCAGACCACGCGGGCCGGAAACCAGGGGAAGTCGCGCTCGCGCTTGCCCTCCACGATCTGCGTCAGGCATTCGGTCAGCATGGCCGGATCGCAGCGGCGCACCAGATTCTCTGCATGCACGCGGCTGGTATAGGGCAGGGCGGCCCAGGTGCCTGGGCGAATGTCATCGACGGCGGCGCGGGCGTTGTAGTAGTGCAGCGCGGTGCCGGGCAGGGGCTGGCGGTAGATGTTGTGGCTATGGTTTTGGCTTGGGGGCGTGCTCATTGTTCTGTCGGCTTTCGTTGGCGTAGTTCAGTGGTGCAATTTATTGCCGCTCAGCGATGGGCACAAACTGCAGATCGTCCGGCCCGGTGTAGTGGGCGCTGGGGCGGATGATCTTGTTGTCCTGGCGCTGCTCGATGATGTGCGCCGCCCAGCCGCTGGTGCGCGCGATCACGAACAGCGGGGTGAACATGGCCGTGGGAACGCCCAGCAGGTGGTAGCTGACGGCGCTGAACCAGTCGAGATTGGGGAACATGTTTTTCACTTCCCACATCACCGACTCCAGCCGTGCGGCAATGTCATACATCTTGGTGCTGCCGGCCTCGTCCGATAGTTGCTTGGCCACGCCCTTGATGACCACGTTGCGTGGGTCGCTGACGGTGTAGACCGGGTGGCCGAAACCGATCACCACTTCCTTGGCCTGCACGCGGCGGCGGATATCGGCCTCCGCCTCGGCGGGGTTGTCATAGCGTTTCTGGATTTCAAACGCCACTTCGTTGGCGCCGCCATGCTTGGGGCCGCGCAGCGCGCCAATGGCTCCGGTGATGGCGGAATACATATCGCTGCCCGTGCCGGCTACCACGCGGGCGGTGAAGGTGGAGGCGTTGAACTCGTGCTCGGCATAGAGATTGAGCGAGGTGTGCATGGCGCGAACCCAGCTTGGGGAGGGCTTGGTACCGTGGAGCAGCTGCAGAAAGTGGCCGCCAATGGAGTCGTCGTCGGTCTCCACCTCAATCCTGCGGCCCGAGTTGCTGAAGTGGTACCAGTACAGCAGCATGCTGCCCAGCGATGCCATCAGGCGGTCGGCGATGTCGCGTGCACCCGGCAGGTTGTGGTCGTCTTTTTCGGGCAGGGCACAACCCAGGGCGGAGACGCCGGTGCGCATCACATCCATGGGGTGGCTGGCGGCAGGCAACTGCTCAAGCGCGGTCTTCACGCTGCCGGGCAGGCCACGCAAGGCCTTGAGCTTTGACTTGTATGCCTTGAGTTCGGCCTGCGTGGGCAGCTTGCCATGGACCAGCAAATGGGCGATTTCTTCAAACTCGCAGACTTCGGCGATGTCCAGAATGTCATAGCCGCGGTAGTGCAGATCGTTGCCGGTCTTGCCCACGGTGCACAGCGCGGTATTGCCTGCCGTTACGCCGGACAGCGCCACGGACTTCTTGGGCTTGAAGGCGGCTGCCGAGGTGGCCAGCAGCTGTGCCGTGCTGGAAGTTTGTGTGCCGGGTTCGCTCAGAGTGCTCATGCGGGGTCTCCTTGAAGATGGATGGAAGGCAGTCTTGTCTGCCATAATTCGCAATCTACGCAAACACATGGTGCAGAGATAGAGCTGAATTGGCGAAATCTTGCGAATGAAAAAACCATGAATTGCAAAGTTTGCGAATTTTTCAGGAGACATGGTGGCCAAGACATTCATGGGCGTGCGCCTGCGCAGCCTGCGTGCCGAGCGTGGCATGACACAGGCGGCATTGGCCCAGGCGCTGGAGCTTTCGCCCAGCTATCTGAACCAGATCGAGCAGGATCAGCGCCCGCTCACGGTGCCGGTGCTGCTCAAGATCCACAAGGTGCTGGGTGTGGATATTCAGCAGTTCTCGGAAGACCAGGAGGCGCGCCTCCTGGCCCAGCTGCGCGATGCGCTGGCCGCCATGCCCCTGCCCGAAGCGGCCGTGCCCCTGCCCGAGCTGCGGGAGGTGGCGGCCAAGCTGCCGCATCTGGCCCAGGCATTGCTGGCCATGCACCAACGTCAGCTGGCCGATGCCCAGAGGCTGGAGGCGCTGACCGCGCGCCTGGGCGACGGGCGTTCCGAGCTTGAAGACGGCAGCAAGCCGCTGTTGGCCGAGCCCGTGCGACAAATGCCTTTTGAAGCTGTGCGTGATTTTGTGTTTGCCCACCGCAACTACTTTGATACGCTGGACCGCGCAGCCGAAACCCTGGCCCAGCAAGCCAGGCAAGACAGTGCCGTGTCAGGCACCAGCCTGCAGGAATGGCTGCAAAACCGGCTGCAGCTGCGACACAGGGTGCAGCTGCAGCGCGGCAGCGATGCGAGCGCGAGTCAGCACAGCCACCGCCGCTTTGATGCCGCCATGCGCACGCTTTATGTGGCCTCCCAGCTGCGCCCGGCTCAGCAGGCGTTTCAACTAGCGACCCAGCTGGCGCTGCTGGAGTTCGAGAGCTTGATTGAAGAGCAGCTGCAATCGACGCTCTGGCCCATGTCGGCACAGGACGAAGCCACGCGCCGTCTGGCGCGCATGGGCCTGGCCAACTATGTGGCCGGCGCGTTCATCCTGCCTTATGGCGTGTTTCTGCAGGCCGCCGAGAGTCTGCAGTACGACATCGATCTGCTGGCCCGGCGTTTTGACGTGGGGTTTGAAACCGTGTGCCACCGCCTGTCCACCCTACAGCGGCCGCAGGCACCTGGCGTGCCTTTCTTTTTTATCCGGGTGGATCGTGCGGGCAACATCAGCAAGCGCCAGTCGGCCACGCATTTTCATTTTTCCAAGACGGGCGGCACCTGCCCGTTGTGGGGGGTGTACGAGGCCTTCACCCAGCCGGGGCGCATCGTGCCGCAGCTCGCGTCCATGCCCGACGGGCGGGTGTATCTGTGGATTGCCCGCACCATCACCCACCCGGGCCAGGGATGGGGGGCGCCGGGCAAGACCTTCTCCATAGGCCTGGGCTGCGATTTGCAGCATGCCGCGCGGTTGGTGTATTCCAAGGGGCTTGATCTGCGCAATCTGGAGGCGGCCACGCCCATAGGCATGGGTTGCAAGGTGTGCGAGCGCAGCGCCTGTCCGCAGCGTGCCTTTCCGTTCGTGGGCAAGCCGCTGCGTGTCAACGAAAACGAAAGCGGCTTTGTGCCCTATGGGGCTTTGGATGGATGAATTGCTCCTAGATCCGGCGCATCAGACTGGATAGACAGATGGCAGGCCAGCTGGCCCGTATCTTGCATATACAAAATCTGGTGCGGCTGCGAGCAGCCGATTTGTCTGAACAGGCGACGGTTTTTCGATTCAGAACTGCCTTGAGCCGATATTCATCATACGGTTTGCGCTATGAAGTTAATACCAGAGTCAGAACACTCCCAATACCAGACCTGTGGCAAAAGCCTGGCCCAGCTCCTGACAGAGTTGCAGATCGGCGGTAGAAATGTGTTTGGGGGCCAGTATGGCTTCGGGCGTTTGCGCGTGAGTGCAGATGATCAGTGGCTCGGCCACGGGCTTGAGCCGCCAGCCGGTGGCAATGCGCTCAATCTGCCTTGCGGCATTGTGGCCGTCGCTGCCGGCGCAGATCAGGCTGGCATATGGCCGGCCTTGTATGCGATCCAGAGCGCCGTAATAGCTGCGGTCAAAAAAGTCCTTCATCAGACCGCTGACGGCGGCCAGATTTTCGGGCGTGGCAAACAGGTAGCCGTCGGCCGCCAGCATTTCGGTAGGGCCCGCTTCGGGTGCGCGCAGCATGTGCACGGCAATGCCGTCTTCCTGCTCGGCACCGGCACGTGCCGCCTGCGCCATCTGCAGGGTGCCGCCGGTGAGCGAGTGATAGACGATGAGCAAGGTTTTGCGTGCTGGCATGTGGACATTGTGAGCAGGGTGGATAAATCAGGTCACTCAAGGGGTCTGGATGCCGAGATAAAGCATTTTTTGTTGTGTAAAACACACAAAATCCAACTTATTCATGAACCAGCGGTAAACCATCCATTTGTTTGACAAAAATTGACCTTTGTCATGCCATTTTTGTGACCTTGTCCGATGCTTGTGCGTCCGTCAGCAACGAGATAGCGCATGCGGCCTTGTCGGTTCTGCTTGTGCGATGTCTGGCTGGACCTCGGTCACGCGCCGGGTCCTCATGGCTTCAGCAGCCGTTTTCGTGGGTTTTATCCTACAAAATTTGGGATGACTGATGGACCCGGTGCGATGGCGGTTTGCCCCCCCGGTGGTCTGCATTTGTTTCGGCATTCCAGTTTCTGCTCACCTTCCATGCCTTCTTTGGATTCCAACCCGTCGTTGATGCCGCGCTTGCCTTGGCCTGCTTGGGTCGTGCTGCTGGTCGGCATGGGCGTCAGCACGGCTGGCAGCTGGGTGGTTTTCCGTGCCATTGGGAGCAGTGCCCATCTGCGGCTTTTGCCCTGGGCTGTTTTGTTACTGGGGGCGTTGGCCAGCGTGTTGGCGACGGCTTTGGTGGCACTTTGGTTGCAGCGGCGCGAGCCCTGGCATGCCAGGCTCAGGCGCAATACCCGTGCCATGCGCGACAGCGATGCCCGCTTTCAGGATCTGTGCGAGCAGGCCGCACTGGGCGTGGTGCAGGTCGACAGCATCAGTTTGCAGGTGCTGAGCGTCAATCAGCGCTATTGCTCGCTGACCGGTTATGCAGCGCACGAGTTGCTGCAGCGCAGTGCTCTGGACCTGTGCATGCCGCAGGAGCGCGGCGAATTTTTGCGTTTGCTCAAGGCCTTGATAGCAGGCGAGATACGCGATATTCGGGGCGAGCACGTATTGGAGTGCAAGGACGGCAGCCAGGTCTGGGTGGAAGTGAATGTCTCGCTGATCGGCTTGCAGCAGCCGCGCCAGATCCTGGCCTGGGTGCAGGACATCAGCGAGCGCAAGCGATTGCAGCAGCTGGAACAGCAAGGCCACCGGCAACTGCGTCGCCTCATGCAGCGCCTGCCCGTGGGCCTGGTGATGGAAGCGCACGATGGGCGGCTGGTGTACTGGAACGAGGAATTTTTGCGTCTGGCCGGCAATGCCAGCCGGCCCGATGCGAGCAGCGACCAGTGGTGGCAGCGCATGTTTGACAATCAAGCTGCGCGCGAGCGCATACGTCAGCGCTGGAAGAACGCCACCGGCAAGGCCAGGGCGGCTCTGAATGCCACCAGCGCCGAACCGACAGTTTGCCATGTGGCCACGCAGGAAGTGCTGCTGCTGGGCAATGATGGCCAGCGCCGGGCTGTGGCCTTGAGTGGCGTTTTGCTCGATGAAGGCTGTTTGATGGTCTTGCAGGACCAGAGTGAACGCAAGGCCGCCGAGCAGGAAGTCAAACAACTGGTGTTTTATGACCCTGTGACCGGTTTGCCCAATCGCCGTCTGCTGGAAGATCGCATGCAGCATGCCCTGGTGGCCGTGCAGCGCCGCAACGGCTTTGGCGGTGCTCTGGTGCTGGATGTAGACAACCTTAAGAGCTTCAACGAAAACTTCGGCCAGGCGCATGGCGATGCCGTGCTGCGCAGTCTGGGTGAGCGGCTGCAGGCCGGTGTTCCCGCCGGCGCCACGGTAGCGCGCCAGCGCGGTGATGACTTTGTGGTGATTCTGGATGATCTGGGCGACGACCCCGTGGCCGCAGCTTCGCGTCTGGAGTCGCATGCCCAGCACCTGATGGAGAGGCTGCGCGTTCCCCTCAGGGTGGACGGCGTGCAGCACCATGTCACTGTCAGCATGGGGATCAGCCAGTTCGGTGGCAAGGCCTTGAATGCGAGCGAGGTGCTGCGTCGTGCCGAGATGGCCATGTACCAGGCCAAGGGCCTGGGCCGCAATATGGTGCAGTTTTTCGACCCCCAGTTGCAGACGGCCTTGCAGTTGCGCCGTTCGCTGGAGCAGGACATGCGCGAAGGGCTGGAGCAGCAGCAGTTCGAGCTCTTCTATCAACCTCAGGTCGAGAGCGGTCAGGTGGTGGGGGCAGAAGCCTTGCTGCGCTGGAAGCATGTGCAGCGCGGTTATGTTTCTCCCGGCGAGTTTGTGCCGCTGGCGGAAGAAACCGGCTTTATTTTGACCCTGGGCGACTGGGTGTTGCGCAAGGCCTGCCAGCAGCTCGCATCCTGGGCGCGCCAACCCGCTTTTGCCCAGATGACGCTGGCCGTCAATGTCAGCCCCAAACAGTTTCACCAGCGAGATTTTGTGCAGCGCGTGCTGACTGCATTGGCCGAGCACGGCGCGGACCCCAGGCTGCTCAAGCTGGAACTGACGGAAGGGCTGCTGCTCACCGATGTGGACGACACGGTGGCGAAAATGGTCAGGCTCAAATCCCACGGCATAGGCTTTTCGCTAGATGACTTTGGCACCGGCTATTCGTCGCTCTCGTATTTGAAGCGTTTACCGCTGGACCAGTTGAAGATCGACCGCAGTTTTGTGCACGATGTGCTGAGCAATCCCAACGATGCCTCGATTGCCCGCACGATTGTGGCGCTGGCCGCCAGCCTGGGCCTGCACGTGATTGCCGAAGGTGTGGAAACCCAGGAGCAATGCCGTTTTCTGGCCGATATCAACTGCCACGCATGGCAAGGCTATCTGATGAGCCCGCCGGTGGCCGTTGCCGCATTTGAAGAACTGGTGCGCAATGCGCGCGCTCATGAGTCTCTCAAGCCCTGCATGCATACGGCCGCCGATGTTGTGGCGGGTGGGCCTGCCATGTCTGCAGCGCAGGCATCGGGAACCGAGTCGGTTGCCTGACGGATTCGATGGTGACCTCTGGGGCCGTGTGCCTGGCGCAGCGCAGGCACAATACCTGCCCCTGTAATCAGAACCCTGCCGATCTGTGACCGAAGTTAAAACCCTGCTGCTTTTTGCTCTTACCGCCGTGGCCGAGATCGTGGGCTGCTATCTGCCCTGGCTCTGGCTCAAGCAGGGCGGCAGTGCCTGGCTGCTGCTGCCTGCGGCAGCCAGCCTGGTGGCGTTTGTCTGGCTGCTAAGCCTGCACCCGGCCGCCGCCGGCCGTGTCTATGCCGCTTACGGCGGCGTGTACGTGAGTGTGGCCCTGGTGTGGCTGTGGCTGGTCGATGGCATCAAGCCCACGGCCTGGGATATGGGCGGGGTGGCCGTTTGCCTGCTGGGCATGGGCATGATTGCATTCGCGCCGCGTGCGTGAGGCATAGACGATTTCTTGCGCCATTGGGTGCGTAAGCCGCCATAGATAGCGCGGCAGTCACTGCAATTGGAAATCCGGTAACGCGTGGACGGCTGAAAACGCCCCATTGCTGTCCCCCGAACTTTGACTACAGATAACCGGTGTGCAGCGGTTGCGGTCCGCCAGTGACCTGACGAGGAAGAGCGGCTCTCGGCCAAAAGCAGTCGGTCGTGACACCAGCTTGACCGACTGCTTCAGCTGTTAGCCGTCATCCCGTTATGGTCGATCGATGAGTGCGGCCACTTTTACCGGTCATTGGACTATTCACTTCCCGAGTAACTGCAGCACCATCAAGTACGGCACATGGAATTGGAGACTACGCTGGCGGCGGCAAACTGTGCTGAAATCCGGTACGGGCCAGAGCAGTCCTGACAAATGCAAAAGGGACTCCACCATGCCCATGGCTTGGCAGCCGAACAGAGGTTCTTGATGGTCAAGCAAAAATGAATGGCAGCATCCGAGAACTTCGGGCCTCGCCCGCGTTTGTCGAGTCAGATGGTCAACGAGCCCCGTGACTTCAAAGCGGCGTTGTAGCTGGACCAGTTGATGGTGCGGTAGCAGGGGCTGGAACTGCGGAGTTTGCTCATGCAGCGAGCCTACCGGCTCAAGCGGACTAGTTTATGCAATAACGCCGGTTTAAGAAAAAACACCCTGCAGTTGCATACTGCCCTGTCGAACTGGTGGATGGCTCGTGCTCGCTTGCTGGTGAACCACCTCATCCAAGCCGATGAGGGTGGTCTAAAAGATAAGATGCCCGCGAAATGCGGGCATCTTGGGTGTGATGAAGTGTGGGTCAAGAGACCCATCCAAGCACTACCAGGCTTGCATTCGTTTATGCAGACCATCCTTGGCTCATGAGATCGTGGAACCCCCATCTGGCGCTTGAATCGAACCAGTCGTCATACGAGAGTCGTCTGATGCTAGATAGAGCGCAGTGAGCGCAATATCTTCAGGGTAAGCGAGGCCCAGATGATTTCGTGAGGCATGTCCACTTGCTCCGACGGCCGTCTTGATTCGCTCGGCCACGCGTGGCGTCATCGTTATAGTTGGCGCAATGGCGTTGACACGAATACGCTTGGAGGCAAACTCAACAGCAAGGGAGCGTGTGAGTGCCGCGACACCTCCTTTGGCGGCGGTATAGCAATCCACGCCGGGACAGCCAATCAACGCCACGTTCGAAGTTGTATTAATGATGGCTCCTCCTCCCGCCCTGACGATGTGAGGAATGACAAGTTTGCAACCGAGGAAAGTACCCCAGAGGTCAAGCTTGATGGCTCGCCAGAACTCGTCAACGGGTGCGTCGACCACATTGCTGTCTCGCGGAGTGGAACCTCCCGCATTGTTGTAGAGGATGTTGATGCTCCCGAAGGCGGACAAGGCCATGTCGATCATCGCCAACATGCTTTGTTCCTCGGTCACATCGGTACGCACCGCGATAGCGCGTCCATTGGTGTTTGCAATCTCCTCCGCAACTTTGCAAGCACCCTCGTGATCAATGTCTGCGATTACAACATTAGCGCCCTCGCGAGCGAACAGCAATGCTGAGCTGCGGCCAATGCCACTCGCCGCGCCCGTGATAATGGCAGTTTTTCCTTCCAGACGGCCCATTTAATGATCTCCTTGAAGAATCGTTGTTTAGAGAACGTGAAACTGTTTAACTAGCTTTTTCTGAGCTCAAATGAAAGATGCATGCAGTCGCAATGGCGTGTAGTTGCGCAGTTGAGCTCCGCCACTTTTACCGGTCCATTTCCCGAGTCACTACTGCACCTGAGGTGCTGAAGGTTACTGCGCCCGTGCCCGCGCAAACGCCTGGTCCAGCACCCGGAGGTCGAAATCTGCGGGCATGCCAATGGCCACCAACTGCGCTTCGTCGCCGGCACGATATTCAGGCGCAGGCGTCAACTGCCAGCGCCGGCCGGCCCATTGCAGCATTTGCCATTGCTCGGGCGCGTTGGACAGACGCACAAAGCCTTTGATACGCAGGACTTCAGCGGGCAGCTTGTCGAGCTGCTCTTGCAGGCGTTGAGCATCTAGCAGGCCCCGATCCAGGCATTGCCAGCGAAAAAATGCCGTATCGTGTCGCTTGACCTGCCAAGATCCAGGCTGACCCAAGCGTGCACTGCGCCCGTGCCCCCTCTCCTGCGGCGTGTGAAGCAGCAAGTCCAACGGCAGCGCGCCGTTCACGGCATTCAGGATGGGGGCACGTGGTGCGGTTTCGGCCAGCCAGGCGTGCAGTTCGCTGCGCTTTGCCGGGCTGATCAAATCGGTCTTGTTCAGCACCAGCATGTCGGCGGAGCGCAGTTGGCTCAAAACGACCTCTCCGACATAGCGGTCCCGCGCATGCTGGCGTACGGATGCGGCATCCACCAGCACGATCACGGCGTCCAGTCGCAGGCGCGGCCCTATCAGGCCGACCTGGGCAACTTTCCAAGGATCGGAGACGCCGCTGGTTTCGATGATGATGCGCTCGGGCGGCTGTTCCATGACACGCAGCAGCGCCTGGGAAAAGTCGCCTCCTACGCTGCAGCACATGCAGCCATTGGTCAGCTGTATGACGTCTCCAGACCGCCAGGCAATCGCGTCCGCGTCGATGTTCACGCTGCCGAAATCGTTGATCAACAGCGTGGTGCGCTCGCTCAAACCGCTGCTCAGGATATGGTTGAGCAGCGTGGTCTTGCCCGCGCCAAGAAAGCCGCCGATCACCGTCAGGTCGGTGACGCTGGAATGCAGAGCGGCCGTCATGCCTGATGCGCGGGCATGACGCGCCCACCCAGTACCGTGCCCCAAACCCGCACATCCTTGAGCCGTTCGGGAGCCACGACCAGCGGGTCGTCTTCCAACACTGCAAAATCTGCGAACTTTCCGCATTCGATGCTGCCGATTTCATGGTCCATCTTGAGCGTCCAGGCCGTGCCCAGCGTGATGGCATGCAAGGCATCCGCAACACTAATGCGCTCGCTCTCACCCAGCACACGCCCCGACAGGGTCAGCCGGCTGGTCGCACACCAGGCGGTGAACAAAGGCCCCAGCGGCGTCACCGGTGCATCCGAGTGCATGCCGAAAGGCACGCCACAGCGCAAGGCGCTCGCTGCGGGGTTCATGCGCTGCGCCCGCTCCGGACCCATGGTCTTGGCATAGTGGGCGTCGCCCCAGTAATAGATATGGTTGCTGAAGAAGTTGGCGCACAGACCCAGCTCGGCCATGCGCGCGAGCTGGGCTCCATCCACCATCTGGGCATGTTGCAGCGTATGCCGATGGCCCTGGCGCGGGTGCAGAGCCAGCACCTGCGAGACCGCGCCAATGGCCACTTCGGAGGCTTCGTCGCCATTGGTGTGCATATGCACCTGGAAGCCTTCGCTGTGGTAGCTCGCCAATTGGCTGGCAAGCTGGGACGGTGGCAGCAGCCACAGGCCGTTGCCGCTGGAGCCGGTGTTGCCCGGATTCTGGTAGTAATGCGGCCAGCGCAGGCGTGCGGTAAAACCCTGAATGGAGCCGTCCAACACCAGCTTCACCAGACCGAAACGCAGCTTGTCCGAGTTGTGCGCGCAGACCGCTTTTAGATGGGCCGGTCCCTCCTCGCCCTTGAACAGCATAGGTGCGAAGGCCGGCAGCAGGCGGATAGGAAAGGCCGGGTCATCGGTGGCGGCGCGCAGATGCGCCACACCGCTCTCGCTCAGGGGGTTGGCCAGATCGGTCGATGTTGTGATGCCAACCCGCCGCGCGACGTGCGCGAAATTCCAGGCCGTGTCCTTGTTCTCGCCCAGGCTGAAACCGGCTTTTTCACTCAGCAGCTGGAGCACCGGAAACATGGCAGCGAACTCCTGCAACTCGCCCGTGGGCTCGCCACTTTCATCCTTGGGAACGCCTTCAATGGCCGTGTGACTGCCCATGCCCACGGCGGCCAGCGTGGCGCGATTGACGTTGAGTAGGTGGTTGCTCATGTGCAGCACCACCACCGGGCGCTCGCGCGACACACGGTCCAGGTCCCGAGCCGTCATGCGCGGTTCATCGCCGAAGAAAATGGGATCGAAACCCCAGCCAATCAGCGGCCGCTGTGGGTCGTTCAGTTCCGCCTGGGCCGCCGCCAGCCGCGCCACCACTGCATCGATGGATTGCAGTCCCGGCCAGACCTTGCCACTGGGGTCGCGGCGGTCGAAATAGCCGACGTAGATGTGCTCCCACATACTGCCTTCGAGCAAATGGGCGTGGCCTTCGACGAAGCCCGGCATCAGCACCTTGTCGGCGAAGCGGTCGTCCCATGTTGCCGGGCCCCAGCCGCTGACTTCATCGCGGCTGCCAACCGCCAGGATGCGACCGTCGCGCACGGCGACATGGGTCGCTTCGGGGCGGCTGCGATTCATGGTGATGATTTTTCGAGCACTGAAAATGACGGTGCTGGCTTGCATAGGGAGCCTCCTCCAATGTAAGAAAGGCGGGCGATAGACAGCGCCAACCTGGGATCCTGCACGCGAGGGCGCAGGACGGGGATTCTGTTGGTCAGCGTGCCTTGTGCTCGCGGAACAGCAGCAGCGCCGTATACGAAATCGCGCCACATGCCATCAGGAACCAGGCCGGCACCAGCGGGTCTCCGCTGACGCGGATCAGCCAGGTAACCAGCAACTGGGCGCAGCCGCCGACCACGGAGACGCCGAAGCTGTAGATGATGCTCAGTGCGCTGGCCCGCACTTTCACGGGAAAGGCTTCCAGCAGCAGCAGCAGGAAGGCGCCACTGCCCATCGAGACGATGGCCATCATGCCGCCCAGCAGCAGCAAGGCTTCCCACAAGGCCTGCGTGCCCGTGAGCATGCTGAACAGCGGATAGACCAGCAGCGGCGGCAACAACATGGTGACCAGCAGGATGGGCTTGCGCCGCTGCATGCGGTCGGCCAGCATTCCCGAGAACGGCACGACAACCAGCAGCACGGCACTGGCGACAATGCTGGTCAGGTAGGAGGTGGAACTTGGGAAGTGCAGCTGCTGCATCAGATAAGTCGGCATGTACAGCACCACGATGTACAGCATCGACGAGTTGAGCAGCATCATCAGGATGCCCAGCACCACCGGGCGGCGATAACCTTTCCACAGATCGGTCAGCGGCGTGGCTGCGGCACTGCGGGTGGTATCCAGCGTCTCCGACATCTGCGCGCGGATGTACAGGCCCACGGGCGCAATGCTGAGGCCGATGGCAAAGCCTATGCGCCAGCCCCAGGACTGGAACTGCTCGGGCGGAATGTACTTGGTGAGCAAGAATGCGACCAGTGCGCCGGCCAACGTCGCAGCCCCCTGGCATGCGGTTTGCCAGCTGACCACATGGCCGCGCGAGCCTGTTGAACTGGACTCCATGGCCAGCGTGGTCGCTGCGCCGAACTCGCCACCCAGCGAGAATCCCTGCAGCAGTCGGCCCACCAGCAAGATGATGGGCGCGGCAATGCCGATCTGGCTGTAGGGCGGGCAAATGGTGATCAGCAATACCCCGAGGGCCATCAGCATGATGGTCACGAACAGCGTCTTCTTGCGACCATGGCGATCCGCCATGCTGCCGAAATACAGGCTGCCCAGCGGACGAATCAGAAAGCCGACGGCAAACACGGCCACTGACAGCATCAAGGCGCCGTAATCGCCGGCTGGTGCAAAGAACTGCTGGCCGATGACGATGGCGAAATAGCTGAAGATGGTGTTGTCATAGACCTCCAGGCCGCTGCCCAGGGAGGTCGAAAGAATCAGTTTGAAATTGGATTTGCGCGCAGGCGCTGTGGCCGCAGGCGCATTGATGCTTGCGTCGATGGACATGGTCATAGGTGTTCCCCCGCTTTCGGCCGGACCGCAGTCCGGCCTCAGAGTTTAGAAATGGTGGGTAATTCCAATGGAGGTGGACACCACGGACTTGTTCACGGCTGGCAACGGGAATGCATTGGCGCTATCGAAGTTGTAGGTCTGTGCGGATTTGGACCCGTTCTTGACAAAGCCCACGCGCGCATAAAGTGAGGTGCGCTTGGAGAAGTAATAGTCTTCTCCCAGCGTCATGCCCCAGGCGTGGTTGCCTGGCTGGGTCGTGTCGCGGTAGCCAATGCTGGCGCGCAGCAGATGACGGTCAACGCGTTTTTCCGCGCCCAGCGTCAGCATCTGGGATGAGAAGTTGCCCGCAAAGCGCGGCCGATTCCACAGATAGGCCGCAGAGCCGGTGAAGCTGCCGAAATCGTGCAGATAGGTCAGCAGGGCGTTGTCCGTGCGCACCGTCGGCTCCTGCGTGGCATCGCGCAGGCAAGGCGTCGAGGAGTTGGCACTGGCTTCGCAGTAGGTTTGCGAGTAGGAGGCTGTCGCGATATTGGTGGCATCGCGGTAGCTGATAGTGACCGAGGCGTTCTTGGTTCGGGGTCCTACCGTCGGATTGCTCTTGAACGCATAAAAGGCATTCACGCTGAAAGGCCCGAGTTGAGGCGTGGTGTAGCTAATGGAATTGTTAACCCGTGCCAGATCGACATAGGAGCCGTAGCCCAGGTCCGCATAGCCTGCCAGATAGCTAAAGATGGAGTGGCGGGCGCTGGCCAGAAACACGTCGGAGCCGATGGCCATCGCACCTTCGCCGCTCAGTTGCCGCCCCAAGGACAGATTGCCCCAGTGCGGGCTCGCCAAGCCGACATAGGACGCGCGGTTGAAGTAGGAGGTCTGGCTCTGTGCCGTACCGCTGTCGGCATTGAAAGCGCTTTCCAGGCGGAAGAACGCCGTCAGCTGGCCGCCCAGGTCTTCCTGACCATAAATCCCCCACTTGGATGCAAAGACATTGCCGCTCTCTATGCGCAGCAGGCCTTTGCCGTTGCCTCGGGTGTAACCCAGCCCCGCATCCACGGTGCCATACAGCGAGAGCATGTTTTTGCCCGGGATGACGCCGAAGACGCCAGGGCCTCCGCCAACAGCTTTCAAACCCATGATGTCGCGCATCGAATTGCCATCCGCCCAGGCTGGCATCAATGCAGCGCTGAAGGCGGCTGCGAGAGCTGCTCGTTTGATGTATCCCATATGTCTCCTTGAATCATTTTTTATCGATTTCACAGGGCTTACACGGTGGTGCGGGCCGGGGCCCGCTTGTCTCCATCGCCGGGTCAGCGCGGCCTGCTTTTGCGGCCGCCTTTCCCGTGAAGAATTCTAGGCATGAGTCTTTATTTTTTGCAAGCAAAACACAAACATAAAAATGTTACATGCATGTTTTGGACTTTAATATTTTTGTATTTCCACGCAATCATGTTGTAATATTTAAAAAATAAGTCGTATTGAGCTTTTCGTTTTTTGTGAATTCAGCCCGCCCGCAAGGCAGCGCTCCCCCCTGTAGGAGATGACCATGATTGAGATATCCGAGGCGCCCCTGGCGCACCCAAGCCTGTACGGAGTTGCACCGGGCGGCGCACCGATGGTCTTTGCCGCACGCTGTACCCAATGCAGCCGGATCGGCTTTCCTCGACAGAGCTATGGCTGCGAAGCCTGTGGCGCGCATGGCGAGGCGCTGGCCGATGTGGACCTGCCGGCCACTGGCGAGCTGATTTCTTTTGCCGAAGTGCACCGCCACCACGGCACCGATATCGACACCCCGTTCGTCATGGCGGAAATCCGCCTGGACAGCGGGCTGCTGCTGCGCGGCACGCTGGCACCGCAGCACGCGAACGGGCTCAAGATCGGCGTGCGCCTGTGCGGCACTCTGATCGCAGGCAAGCGACCGGGCGCTGCGCTCGAGTTGCGTTTTGCACCGGAAGGGAGCTGAATCATGCGCAATGCACTTTCCGCTCTGCGGCCGGTCTACGTGATCGGCGTCGGCAACCACCGCTATCAGCGTCGCTCGCAAACCTCCTATGTGGAGCTCGGACTCACGGCCGTGCGCGCCGCGCTGGCCGATGCCGGCATCGCCTGGCCCGCCGTGGAATCGGCTTATCTGGCTAGCACTCAGCTGGACATGTCGCCGGCCCGTCCCATGCTGCGCCACCTTGGATGCACCGGCATTCCCATGCAGCAGGTCGAAAATGCCTCGGCTTCAGGCTCTACCGCCTTTCGCAATGCGGTGATGGACGTCGCTGCAGGCATGAGTGAAATTTCCTTGGCTGTGGGCGTGGACAAACCCCGCTCCCTGACCCTCGGGCAGACGCACAACGGACTGGATTCGCTGGAGCGCGATCGCGTGTCACCCTTCACGCATTTCGCGCTGTTAGCCGAAAAATACGCGGCAGAGTCCGGCGCTACAGCAGCCGATTTCGCCCGGGTTGCGGTCAAGAATCTGGGTAATGGCGCGCGCAACCCCTGGGCGCACCGGCAGCAAGCCTACAGCCTCGAAGAGATCATGGGCGGCGATCCGGTGGCGGGCTTTTTGACTCCGCTGCAATGCTGCCCTGTGGGCGAAGGCGCAGCTGCCGTGTTGGTGGCCTCGGAGCAGGCCTTGCGCCGCTACGGCATTGAGCCGCCGCGGGCACCTCGCGTGCTCAATTCCACGGCGCGCAGCGAGCGCCTGTACCCCGATGCCACCGGCTGGGATGCGGCACTGACTCAGGAAACCGTGCTGCAGGCCTACGCCGAAGCCGATGTCAGGCCGGAGCAGCTCGACATTGTCGAAATGCACGATGCCTTCACGGTCGAAGAGCTGCTGTATGTCGAGCAAATGGGCTTGTGCGCACCCGGCACGGCTGCGGCCGAGTTGCGCTCCGGTGCCTTCGACATTGGCGGACGGGTCGCGGTGAGCCCCTCGGGTGGCTTGCTGGCCATGGGCCATCCTCTGGGCCCGACCGGCCTTGGGCAGATCTGCGAAATCACCCGCCAATTGCGTGGTGAAGCCCAAGGCCGCCAGCATCCGGGCGCCCGCACCGCCATGGCCCAGATGCTCGGAGCCGGCGCAGTCTGTGTGGTACATATTCTTCGCAACGAAACCTAGAGGCGAGGAAAGCACCGTGGAGAATCATCGGCCCGATGGCCTGGACTTTGACATCATCCGGCAACTGCGCGAGGACGGCCGGCGTCCCGCCAAGACGATTGCCTTGGCGCTTGGCATTACCGAAGCGACGGTGACTTCGCGCATCAACGCGCTGAGCGAAGCCAACGTCATGCGGGTCATGGCCCAGCGCAATGTCGCGCACCTGAAAACGCGCCTGTTCTGCTTCATCCGAGTCTGGATACGCGGACGCTCTGCGCAGGACGTGGCGACAGACATCGCGGCTGTTGCGGGCGCGGGGTCGGTGATGCTGATGATGGGCAGCCCCGAGATTCACATCACGGCGCTGGTCGAGGACAACGACGGCCTGCTGGCCTTGCTGCAAGAGCATATAGCGCAGGTGGAGGGCGTCGCTCGCCTAGATGCTTGCGTGACGCTCAAGGCCTACAAGTACCGCTACGACGTGGTGGTCCTGAGTTCAGCCCTGTCATTGGGCGAGCCTCAGGGTGATCCGCTGGACGATGCCATCATCCACCAGCTGCAGCTCGACGGACGTATCAGCAACCGCGAGATCGGGCGGGTGCTGGACGTTTCGGCCAGCACCATTCGCGAGCGTGTAAACCGCATGCTCACGAACCGGCAAATCCATATCGGCGCTGTGTGTGACTACCGCAAGATCGGCTTCGAGATCGCCGCCATGGCCTACCTCCAGGTGGAGCCCGCCCGAATCAAGCAGGCGCTCAAGCACCTCATGGAGCGCAAAGAGATCGGTCAGGTCAGCGCCATCAGCGGAAGCTCGAACATCTACGTGATCCTCGCCGCACGCAGCCTTGAGGATTTGTTCAGCATGGTGCGTCTCACGCTGGAGACCACCCCGGGCGTGATCGAGAGCACGGTGAGTTTGGTCACCCAGTCCATTAAGCACCGCGCCGACCTGATCAGTCTGGTCGAGTCGCCGGACTGATTTCACAACGCATAACGATTTCAACAACAACGGAGACACAGGAATGGCAATCATCGACTTCTTTGACCGCGGCTGGCAACGCAATCCGAACGGCGTTGCTTACGCCATGGATACGCGCAAGTTCACCTTCCAGCAGACAGGTGTTCTGTCTTGCCAGATTGCGAATGCCTTGCTGGCCCGAGGCCTGGCGCGCGAAACCAAGTGTGCCGTCTGGTCGCTGAACGACCCGGTGGCCTGGACCTGCGTACTCGGTGCCTGGCGTGCTGGCCTGGCCTGGGTTCCGATCAATCCGCGCAGTTCGATGGCCGACAACGCGCAACTGCTCGATGCCTTCGACTGCGAAGTACTGTTCTTCCAGCAAGCATTCTGGCCGGCGATTGCCTCCATTGTGGACAAGCTGCCCCAGCTGAAACTGCTGGTCTGCATCGACGGCGAAGCCGGTTCGGCGATGCGCCTGGAGACTTTGATCAAGGGTCAGCCCGAAACCCCGCCGCCCATCCATTACGCCATGGACGATGTGGTCGCCGTGCAGCCTACTGGCGGCACGACCGGCGCGCCCAAGGGCGTGATGAACACCCACCGCAGCGTGCAAATCATGGTGGCCCACGCCATGATGGCCTGCCACTACGGGTCTGGCGATGTGCCTGTGTTCCTGGCGGCCGCACCGATGACGCATTCGGCCGGGCTGGCCTCCTTGGCCTGCACTGCACAAGGCGGCACGACAGTGATCCTGCAGCAGGCCGACCCCGCCGGCCTGTGCGAGGCCATCGCCCGCCATCGGGTGACCGAATTGTTCCTGCCGCCTACGGTGATCTATGCGTTGCTGAGCCTGCCCGATATCCGTACGCGCGACTTTTCCTCACTGCGCTACTTCCTCTACGGCGCGTCGCCCATGTCGGTCGAAAAACTGCGTGAAGCGATTTCCGTCTTCGGCCCTGTGATGACGGAGTTCTACGGCCAGACAGAATGCCTGGGTACTATTTCCATCATGCGACCCGCAGAGCATTTGGTGGACAACCAAGTGGCCGACGACCTGCGCCTGTCCTCCTGTGGTCGGATTTCGCCGCTGGTGCGCGTCGCCATCCTCGATGACGACAGAAAGCCCTGCGCACCCGGCATGCCCGGCGAGATCTGCGCCAGCGGCGATCTTCTGATGAAAGGCTATTACAAGGCCCCGGAGAAGACCGCCGAAACCATCATTGATGGATGGCTGCACACAGGCGACATCGGTTACCTGGATGCCGATGGTTACCTGCATATCACTGATCGCAAAAAGGACATGATCATCACCGGTGGCTTCAATGTCTATCCCAGCGCCGTCGAGCAGGTGATCTGGGCTCACCCTGCGGTCCAGGATTGCGCTGTGATCGGCGTGCCCGACGAAAAATGGGGTGAGGCAGTGAAGGCTGTGGTCGAGCTTAAGCCCGGTTGTTCTGTCCAAGCCGAAGAACTCATTGCACAGTGCAAGAGCCGCCTGGGCAGCGTGCAGGCGCCAAAGAGTATCGACTTCGTCGCAAGCCTGCCGCGCAGCCCCAACGGAAAAGTCCTGAAAAAAGACATCCGTGCGCCTTACTGGATGAGCACCCCGCGGGTGATCTAAAACTGAACCGGCCAGCCTTGCCTGTTCAGCTTGAAGCCTCAAGGCACATGCTTGCGCCAACTACTCTGTATGACTGTTATGTAGAAGTGTCTGGAAGCTCGTGATCGAACATGACATACAGTAATCGCTAGAAAGCAGACCTTGGGCGATGGAACGCGAATGGCTACAACGGGTCGACAACAGTCAGCCAGGCGGCCCAGTGCGGACGGCGGCACCCAGCCTAAACCTGCCGTTCGTGGCCACGTGCCGGATGGCAGCTCCTGGCCGAACTCCGCCGTTCACATGCTTCATCACAGGGGCAGCGAGATGCCATCACTTTGCCGTCTAGTCACAAATTGTCATCGACAGTCGCAATGACTTTGGCGCACTACGCCGTGCCTGCGTGCGGAAAGTCCAGGTGGTCGCAAGCTAGAGGACTGTTGAGCCCGCGTTTTCGGATGGACTGAATCCCAGGCGCCGTTTGAACATTGTCGAGAACGTTCCCGGGGCTGTCGTAACCTAGCTCTAGAGCGACCGCAGTCACGGCCCGCCCCTCGGCCAGTCTGGCAAGTGCCGCGATCAGACAGGCGTGCTGGCGCCACTCGACGAATGCCATTCCCGTCTGTGAGCGGAAAAAGCGGCTGAACGTGCGTTCGCTCTGGTACAACAGCTGTGCCCAATCGGCCGCCAGGACCCGGATGTTTGGCGCATAAAGAAACTCCACGCACAGCACCTGGCTCTATGTACAGGCTGCGCGTGCTGACACCAACCATGCGCACCCGATGCGGCTTCATCGCAGGTATCCAGACCCTGCAGTGCGGCGGCACCATCGGCGGTGCCTACCTCCATGAGACCGGTTGCGCCATAGAGAAACTGGGCACGTCTATGACTGTGCATTTCCAGCAGCATGCCGGGCGCATAGTCCGTGCCTATGGCGAGTACGTCGCGCTCGATGCTGTCGACTCCACTCAGGGGCACATTTTTCATCCGCATTCCTTATTGGCCGAAACGCAAATATGGTTGACCTAACTTCGAAAGTGGGTCAGAGCGCAGAGCCATAACCTCGCAGTTCTTGACGAACGAGGATGTTTATGGAGTTCTTAATTTTGTTGACGGCCTGCGGCACTCTCGCAGGCGTGACAACGGTGCTGTTTGGCTTTGGCGGCGGTTTTGTCGTGGTTCCGCTGCTCTATCAGGCGCTGCAGTATCTGCCCGGGTCCGCAGAGCCGGGAGCCTCGCATGCGATGCAGATCGCGGTCGCCACCTCGACCTGCGTGATGATTTTTGGCTCCGCGCTGGCCACGGCAAAACATCAGCGTGCAGGCTCGCTTGATTGGTCTGTGATACGGCCTCTGCTGGCATTCATTGCCATTGGCAGTGCTCTGGGGGCGGCGGTCGCGACAGCCATTGAAGGCGGCTGGCTGCGCTGGGTTTTCATCGTCTACGTCAGCTTGACGATTCTGGATTGCTGGTTCAGACCCGGCTTTCTCTCGCAGCCAAGAAAGGTGGATACATCGACTCCCGCGAGGAGGGCGTTGACAGGTGTTGTCATAGGCTCGATTGCGGCGCCGCTCGGAGTCGGTGGTAGCGTGATGACGGTGCCCCTGCTGCGCCGTCAAGGCGTGAGCACGACAGGGGCGACAGCCACGGCCAATCCGCTGTCTCTGCCAGTGGCGCTGGTGGGAACTGCGACTTACGCCGCAATCTTCTGGGAGGTCATGCCGTCCCAAAGCAGCGGGTATCTGGGCTATGTGGACTTGCGCGCGCTAGTGGCTCTGGTCCTTGGCTCATGTGTGGGGATTCGCTTGGCCTCTGCGTTCATCGGATGCATTCCCGATCACATTCATGCCCGGGTGTATATAGGCTTGCTCATGGCTGTGGTGCTTGCAATGCTTCTGGCCTAGCCCGGCGTACAAAGCCCCATGCAAGCCTGCTCCCCGGGGAGGCAGGTCTGCATCGGAGCGATGCTTGTGAGGTGATGTCTGCTATGGCTTAGCGCGGTGGCAGTTCACAGCCGTCGGGGCCACAGCCGGGTTCTGCGGTGTCATCGGCCTGTGTCTTTTGCTTGATCTGAGCCACTTGTTCGGCCCACTCGGCCAGCTGTGTTTTCCAGCCGTCCACATCGCCCAGCCAGGAGCCCATGTCGATGCGCTGCACGGCGCGCTGGCCGGCTTGCTCGGGGTGATCGAATTCCAGCGCCAAAGTGGGAAAGCCCTGTCCTTGCACCATGCCCAGCCACTGGCGGCTTTCTGCAATGTGTTTTTGCGTTGCAGCGCCCGATAGACGTGCGTAGACAGCTTCAAAATCTGTAGCGTCTAGGCCCATGTCCTCGGCCAGTGCGCGCAGCACGGCGGCCTCGCTGATGCGCTTGCCATCCACGTAGTGGGCTTTTTGCTGGGCATGCAGCATCTCCAGGCCCTTGCCGGCCAGCTCCTCTGCGGCCAGCAAGGCCGTGGTGGGGGGCTCGGAATCCAGCGGCGCGCCTATATCGTTGAGCAGGCCGTTGAAATAGCCGTCACCAAACGGCTGGCCCGTCATTTCGGCAATGCGCTGATCGCTGGACATCACATAGTCGCGCCAGTCGGCGGTGATGGTGCGGGTGTGCTCGCCCGTCAGCATGCCTCCGCCATGCCATTGCACGGCAATGCCGGGCACGGTGCGCGCCGCGTCGACCAGGGGCGCAGCCCCGTAACACCAGCCGCACAGCGGATCAAAAATATAGTGAAGCACCAGTGGTGGCAGGTCTTGGGACAGTGGCTGTGTGTTGTTCATAGGAGTGAATCGGGAGCTAGAGGGCTGGCAAACTGCAATCAATCGTCAATGTAGTGGCTCAGGCGCCAGCCATGCCTTCAGTGACTGTGATGACCTTGGCACGATGTAGGCAAAATGGCCGTGAAATTCCTGTCCTCACGGCCCACGCTGCCCGCTTTGCTTTCATTGCCTCAATCTATGCGCCTGAACGCCTCTCCGCCCCCATCTCCTGCGCCCTCGGGCTCGAACGAACCCACACCCCAGTCGGTTGCCCGGCGCAGCACCTTGTGGTTTTTGCTGTTCTGGCTGTTGCTCATGGGCGTGATGTACTGGAGCATGCAGTTTTTTCTGGAGCCCTCACATGCCAAGGTGCAGGCCGATGGCTCGGTGCGCATAGAGCGCGGCCATGACGGGCACTTTCGGGTCAAAGGCAGCATCAACGGGCAAAGCGTTACCTTCATGGTGGATACGGGAGCGTCCTCGGTCAGCGTGACGGACGCACTGGCCGAAAAAGCCGGCTTGCAGGGCGGTGAACGGGCGCGGTTTCGCACGGCCAACGGCGAGCGCGAAGGCCGCATCGTGCTGGCCGATGAGGTGAAAGTAGCCAGCCTGACGGTGCGCAATCTGCGGGTGGGTACGGGCTATACGGGTGAAGATGTGGAAGACGCTTTGCTGGGCCAGAATTTTCTGCGCCACTTTGATGTGCAGATGAGTGGCGACCAGATGCTGCTGCGCCCCCGCAAATCGGGCGGCGGCGCGCAGTAAGCCAATCAGCCGGCACCGTTTCAATCAAAGTCTGGCACTCAGTGTCTTGAGCCGTATTGGGCCGTATTGGGCCGTATTGGGCGCGACTGGGCTCTGGCGGGTTTACAGTTGTCCGCTTTGCCAACCGGCAAACAGAAAACGGCTGTCTTGGCCGGCCCACATCCGGGCGTTCGAGGCGGTTGGGGCCACGCTCATGGGTGAAAGACATGTTCTTGGAGCTGTTGCCATTCGCTGTGCAACCCCAGAACGCGTTTCAGCGTTGCGCAGCTCATCGCTGAACTTTCAATGGACTGGCTGACTCATTTATTCAAGACTCTGAACGACCTTGTCTGGGGCGTTCCCATGATCGTGCTCATACTGGGCACGGGTTTTTATCTGCAAATTCGCCTGGGCTTCATGCCGCTGCGCAACATCGTGCGCGGCTTTCGCATGATCTGGCGCAGCCGCCGACCCGGCGATGCGGCCGATGGCGACATCACCCCTTATGCGGCGCTGATGACGGCTTTGTCTGCCACCGTGGGCACTGGCAATATTGCCGGCGTGGCCACGGCGATTGCCGTGGGCGGCCCCGGCGCCTTGTTCTGGATGTGGATGACGGCCTTGCTGGGCATGGCCACCAAGTACGGCGAAGTGGTGCTGGCCGTCAAGTTTCGCGAAAAAAATGATCGCGGCCAGTGGGTGGGCGGGCCTATGTATGCCATCAAGAACGGCTTGGGCCCTCGCTGGAAGTGGCTGGGCACGCTGTTTGCGCTGTTTGGCGGGCTGGCCGGTTTCGGCATTGGCGCCATGGTGCAGTCCAACGGCATTGCCTCGGCCATGCACAGCGCATTCGGGTTGGAGAACTGGGTGACCGGTCTGTGCATTGCCGTGCTGACCGGCGCGGTGGTGCTGGGCGGCATCAGCCGCATAGGCGCGGTGGCCGAGAAGCTGGTGCCCGCCATGTGTCTTGCCTATGTGGGCTGCGTGCTTTATGTGCTGGGCGTGTATGTTGATCGTATTCCCGCCGCTTTTGCGCTGATTTTCGAGCAGGCCTTCAATCCCACGGCAGCGACAGGCGGCTTCCTGGGCTCCACCGTGCTCATGGCCATCCGCATGGGGGTGGCGCGCGGCATCTTCTCCAATGAGGCGGGTCTGGGTACCGCCGGCATTGCACAGGCTGCTGGTGCCACGCGCGACCCGGTGTTTTCGGGTCTGGTGGGCATGATGGGTACCTTTATCGACACCATCATTGTCTGCACCATGACCGGTCTGGCAATTGTGGTCAGCGGTGTCTGGAGCTCGGGCGCCACGGGAGCCTTGCTCTCCACGCAGAGTTTTGAGGCCGCCATGCCCGGCGTGGGCAAATATGTGCTGGCGCTGTGCCTGTCCGTGTTTGCCTTCACCACCATTCTGGGCTGGGCCTATTACGGCGAGAAATGCTGGACCTATCTGGTGGGTACGGTTTGCGAAATCCCGTTTCGCCTGCTCTGGACTGTGGGAGCTTATGTCGGCGCCGTCGCCACGCTGGATCTGGCATGGCTGGTGGCCGATACGCTCAATGCGCTGATGGCGATTCCCAATCTGCTGGCGCTGCTGCTGCTCTCGCCCGTCATCGTCAAGTTGACGCGCGAGTATTTTGCGCGCGACGCTCAGAAAGATCAGTCAGGCCTGATTCCTAATAAGTGAGCGCGATGCGTATATCTGGAAAGGGCTGAAGCTAATTTTCATTGAAATTAGGGCTCCAAGGCACGGGGCGCAGAGGTTCTGGCAGCTGGGCCCCGTGCGGCTTTAAGGCAGCGCCAGGCCTTGCGGCAGCGGCTTCTGCGAAAATGCAGGCCTCTTCCAGGGAAGGCGGCGCCCGCATCATGTGGCTGTCCGTCGTGCGTATCGAGGCTCGATCCATTCCTTGTCCGTGCCTGCGCTCGCTTGTCAGCCGCAGGTCTTGTCGCAATGCCTAGCCTCGAGTCAGACTCTGTCTGGCTGTCGCCCGAACCTTGAGAGCTGCCGCCCAGGCACCTCCATGCCGGGCCGTGGCGCAAATGGATCGCCTGCCGTGTCCCATCGCCAGCCCGTACGTGTGCCTGAACGTCATCAGTTTGAAACCCTGATCGATGCCCGCACGCCTGCCGAATTTGAACTCGACCATATTCCCGGAGCCATCAACTGCCCCGCGCTCAGCAATGAAGAGCGGGTGCAGATTGGCACCATCTACAAGCAAGTCAGCCCGTTCGAGGCCAAGCGTCTGGGCGCGGCCATGGTGGCCGCCAATCTGGCGCGGCATCTGCGCGAGACTTTTTCCGACAAGCCCGCCAACTGGAAGCCGCTGGTCTATTGCTGGCGCGGCGGCCTGCGCAGCGGCTCCATGGTCACCTGGCTGCGGCTGGTGGGCTGGGATGCCCAGCAACTGGCGGGCGGCTACAAGGCTTTTCGCGGCCATGTGATCAGCCAGTTGGACAGCCTGGTGCCCCAGCTGCAGCTGCAGCTGCGCGTGCTGTGCGGTGCCACGGGCAGCGCTAAGACTCGCGTGCTGCACGCCTTGGCCGAGCATGGCGAGCAGGTGCTGGACTTGGAGGGCTATGCCAGCCACAAGGGCTCGCTGCTAGGCAATCTGCCCGGTATCGAGCAGCCCAGCCAAAAGCGCTTTGAGACCTTGCTGTCCGAGCAGCTGGAGCGTTTCGATCCCTCGCGTCCGGTGTATCTGGAGGGCGAAAGCGCCAAGATAGGCCGGCTGGGCGTGCCCCTGGTGCTGGTGGAGCATATGCGCAAGGCTGCGGTCATCGATGTGCGTGCCACCACCGAGGCACGTCTGTCCTATCTGCTGCGCGACTACGCCTATCTGGGCGACGATCCGCAGGCGCTGGCGCAAAAACTGGGCTGGCTCAAGGAGCTGCAAGGCAATGAGACCGTGAGCCGCTGGCAGGCCTGGGCGCTGGAGAAAAACCTGGCCCCGTTGTTTGAAGAGCTGATGCTGCGCCACTACGACCCGCACTATGAGCGTTCCCAGTCCAACCATTTCAGCCAATGGTCAAAGCGTGCCCTGCTGGAAACCGACGATTTGTCGGATCTGGGCATTGCCTCGCTGGCTGGACGCTGCCTGTTGCTGGAAAAAGCGGAAAGCTGAGCCTTGTGGGCTGGCAGGCCGGTCGCTGCCAGGACTCTAGACAACAAGCGCCCTTAGCTGCCATGGCTTCGGCGCTTGTTGCCGGTTTTAACCGTGGCTTGCCAGTATCGGCAGCAGGGACAGCATCAGCAAGCCCGCCATCAGCCAGTTGAAGCTGCGCAAGGCCTGGGGCGTGCGCAGGGCGCGGCCTACGGTGCTGCCAAATAGCGTCCAGACGCTGATGCTGGGGTAGTTCACCAGGCCCAGCACCAGGGCCGAGAGCACCAGATTGGCAAAAAAACCTTCACGTGGCGTATAGGTCGCAACCACGCCAACGGCCATGATCCAGGCCTTGGGGTTGACCCACTGAAACGCCGCAGCCTGCCAGAAGCTGAAAGGGCGGTGTCCTGCGTGGCCTTGATCCACACTGCCCGAGCGCGCAATCTTCCAGGCCAGCCAGACCAGATACGCGGCGCCCACATATTTGAGCAGGGTGTACAGGCGCGGCTCGGCTTCAAACACGGCGCCCAGACCGGCGCCGATCAGCAGCACCATGACCACCACGCCCAGGCAGATGCCCAGCATATGGGGCACGCTGCGGCGGTAGCCAAAAGTGGCTCCCGAGGCCGTGAGCATCACATTGTTGGGGCCGGGTGTGACGGAGCTGACAAAGGCGAACATGGCCAGTGGCAGCACAAAGGAGAGGGAGTCGGGCAGGGCAGTCATGGGAAGCACCGTGGATCAAAAGGCTGGGATGCTGTTCATGTTAATGGCATTAATCTGTACAGTAGCAGTACACTTGATGGGCCACTCAATAATCTGGCCTGCTTGTTTTATCCATACACTTTGCGAAAGCCCATAGAAAGCCAACACCATGCGCAACCCTGCTGATTTCGTGCTGCCAGCCTCGCTGCCTTCTCAAGCCTCCTTCATGGGCTGGCAGCCGCTGCGCTCGAGCAGCCTCAGCCTGGTGGAGCAATTGGTGGAACACTTTGGCAGCCTGATACGCAACCACGGCCTGCGCACCGGCATGCGTCTGCCTTCGGTGCGAGCGCTGGCTGAAAGCGCGGCCGTCAGCCGCGATACCGTGGTTCAGGCCTATGACAGACTGACCGCCCAAGGTCTGGTGCAGTCGCGCCGCGGGGCCGGATTTTTTGTCGCCGCCCAGCGCAGCGTGGCCACGCCTGCGGCCATGCCGGGTGCGACGCTTGCGCAAGGCGCGGCGTTTGATACTGCCTATCTGCTGCGCGGAATGTTTCGCCCGGGCTCCGAGCTTTCGGGCGGCGCGGGCCTGCTGCCGGCCAGCTGGATGGATGAGGACATGATCACCTCGGCCATGCGCTCGATTGCGCGGGCGCAGAGCCCTGGCTTGCTCAGCTATGGCGTGCCCCAGGGCTTTTTACCTTTGCGCCAGCAGATTGCTTCCATTCTTCAGGCGCAGGATGTTCCCGCACATCCCGAAACCCATTTGATGACGGTCAGCGGTGTGACCCACGGGCTGGACCTCATCATGCGCAGCTTTTTGCAGGCCGGCGATACGGTGCTGGTGGAAGACCCGGGCTGGTTTCTGATCTTTGGCCGTTTGACCGCCATGGGGGTGAATGTTGTCGGCGTGCCGCGCCTGCCCGGCGGGCCCGATGTGCAGGCGCTGGAGAGTCTGGCGCAGCAGCACCAGCCCAAGCTGTTTTTCGTCAACACCGTGGTGCACAATCCTACAGGCCAGACCTTGTCCATTGGTGTGGCGCACGAAGTGCTGCGCATCGCGGAGCGCCATGGCTTTTATCTGGTGGAAGACGATACCTATAGCGACTTTCTGCATGGCGCACCGATCCGCCTGGCCACGCTTGACCGGCTGCAACGGGTGCTGCTGGTGGGCGGTTATTCCAAAACCCTGTCCGGCGGGCTGCGTGTGGGCTATGTGGCAGCCAAGCCCGAACTGATTTATCAGCTCACAGATCTGAAGTTGCTCGGCGGCCTGACTTCTGCCTTGCCAAGCGAGCAGATCGTGCACCGCATTCTGGCCGAAGGCAGCTACCGCAAGCATGTGGACCGCCTGCGCGAGCGCGTGGACAAGGCACGCAGCCGCTGCCTGCGCAAGCTGGAACAACTGGCATGTCATGCGGCGTTTGAGCCCGTAGCCGGTACTTTCGCCTGGGTGGACTGCGGCATGGACACTGAAGTGCTGGCCCGCCATGCGGCAGAGCATGACCTGCTGCTGGCGCCGGGCGTGCTGTTTTCGCCGCGCCAGGCGCCCAGCCGCATGCTGCGCGTGCCGGTGTCCATGGCCGATCAGGCCTCCAGCTGGACGCTGCTGGAGCAGTTGCTCAGGCAATACCGTTGAGGCGGGTTGCCCTTCAATGCCAGGCATGAGCTTCATTCACGATTGATCACAATCGAGAACTGCGCAACGCGGAGCTGATCAGTTGGCTGCTGTTATGTTGTGACCATGACAGCAGCCAGATTCCCATCCCATGCCGCCGCCTTTTTTTACGCCGCCCCGCCGGCAAGGCGGTGCACGGCTTGGCTGTCATTGCTGCTTGTTATGGCTCTGGCCGCCTGCTCCAGCGCACCCACCACGCACGGAGAGGTGGAAGGCGAGAGCTTCCACGGCAAGGAGTTGCTGCAGTCCGACAGCAACCGCATGGCCACGCTGGCCATGAAAGAGAACCTGGAGAGCCTGTTTCTTCTAATGGACAAGCTCTACCGCCGCAACCCCGCAGAGTGGAAGAAGACGGCCGCCAGCCGCGAGGCCGCCGTTGCCTATGTGCGCATAGCCATCATGGAGCGCCAACCCTGGCTGGAGTTGCAGGAAAAGCGCGATGTGGCGGCGCTCTCGCTGGCGCTGCAGCCCACATTTACGGGGGACAGGGTGGCAGCTTTTGTTTATGCCGCAGCCGACACCATCATCACCGCCCATGGTGGCCTCACCTCGTTCACACTAATCGATGGGCTGGATCCGCAGCATGTGTTCAATGCTGCGCGCAATCTGGAGATTGCCAACTGGATACTGAATTCGCGCAAAGCCGCAGACGGCAAACCTTTGCTGCTCTCCAACCAAGCTGACGATGCACAAAGCAATCTGAGTTACGAGCGCGAGATGGGCAAGATCATAGGCCGGCTGGACCTGTTGGCCAGCTACACCACCGAACGCTATCGCCGCTCGGTGATCGGCTACGGCCAGGGACTGGTTGCCGGGCCGTTTTTGCAGTTCTTGCCGGTGCGCTAAAGGTCGCAGAGCACAATGGTGGCAATTGCCGAAGAGTCTTCTATGGCGCGCACGGCATGCGGCATATTGGATGGCAGATGCATCAGCTGCTTGGGGCCCAGTTCATGGATGCTCTGGCCGATCAGCACTTCAAGGCGCCCCTCAAGACAGTGCAGGCTGACACTGCCCGGCACTCTATGCGGCGGCAGGGTCTGGCCGGTGCGCAGTACCACGCGAATGACTTCCAGATCTGCCGCCTTGAAGAGTACGCTGGAGTGTGCGCATGAGAGCTTGGCGCCGAACGGAGCGACATCCAGAGCGCGGGCGGGCGTGGAGTGTTTGTGGTCCATGACAGCACCTTGGCGAAAGCGGCAATAGCACATTGTCACCCGCTTGCGGCGCAAGTTCAATCGCAGTTTGGTGACAAAGCTTTAAGGCTTGGACTTTGGCCCCAGTCTTTATCCCGGCGGTGGCGCTGAAATTGCATGGCCCCAGTGTTCGAGCAGGGTCAGATAGGCCTGATGGAAGAATTGCCTGGGTGCTTGAATGTTCCAGTTGCTTGGCAGATAAAAACCGTGCTCCTCATCGTCCTCCAGCAAGGCGACGAAGGGGTATTGAGGATCTTGCAGTGTGGCTGCCAGCGCTTGAGTCAGTGCCGCCCGATGTGCCGCAGTCCAGCCCTTGTTTGCCAAGGCCGTAAGCAGATGGCGCTCGAAAAGCAGTCGCAGCTGGGCATTGTCGTTAGGGTCGTAGGCATTGAGGTCCTGGCCCAGTGATTCCTCTCGGTCATAGACATCAAAAGGGCCGAGGATCATGGCTGGTGAGGCCTGGAATTCGATGTCGCTGTCGGGGTGTAGCAGAAGCTTGGCCATGGTCGCAGGCGGTTCGGATGATTGAGATTATCCGCTGTCAAAGATCCTGCGCGCCTGCACGCAGATGGCGTTCACCCAAAGTGAATGCCCTGGGCCAGCGGCAACTCGCGCGAGAAGTTGATGGTGTTGGTGGTGCGGCGCATGTATTGCTTCCAGGCATCCGAGCCGCTTTCGCGGTCACCACCGGTTTCCTTCTCGCCGCCAAAGGCGCCGCCAATCTCGGCCCCGCTGGGGCCTATGTTGACGTTTGCCATGCCGCAGTCAGAGCCTGCGGCACTCAAAAACATCTCCACCTCGCGCAGATCGTTGGAGAAGATGCAGGACGACAGACCCTGGGTTACGTCGTTGTTGCAGGCAATGGCTTGCTCCAGCGTCTCATAGCTGAGCACATAGAGCAGGGGGGCAAAGGTTTCCTGCTGCACGATGGCAGTTTGTGCCGGCATGTCCACAATGGCGGGTGCGGCGTAAAAGCCCTGGGGGAACTGCTGCTCCAGCAGGCGCTGGCCGCCGGTCAAGAGCTTGCCGCCCTGCTGAAAGGCCTGGGCGATGGCCTGTTGCATAGCTGCAAATGCTGCAGCATCGATCAGCGGGCCCACCAGGGTGTCGTTATGCAGCGGATCGCCTATGCGCAGGCTGCTATAAGCCTTGAGCAGCTTTTCCAGCAGCACCTGTTTCACATCGCGGTGCACGATCAAGCGCCTTAGCGAGGTGCAGCGCTGACCGGCCGTGCCTACCGCACTGAAGACAATTGCACGCACGGCCAGATCCAGATCTGCGGCCGGGGTGACCACCATGGCGTTGTTGCCGCCCAGCTCCAGAATGCGTTTGCCAAAGCGTGCTGCCACCTTGGGCCCCACGGAACGGCCCATGCGGCTGGAGCCGGTGGCCGACACCAAGGCCATCTGAGGGCTGTCCACCAGCGCCTCGGCCACATCGCTGCCGCCCAGCACGATTTGTGCCAGACCCTGCGGCGCCTGGTTGCCGAACTGGGCCGTGAATTGCTCTATGGCGCGTTCCAGTGCCTTGAAGGTGGCCAGGCCCGACAGCGGCGCTTTTTCCGAAGGCTTGAAGACCAGCGGATCGCCGCAGACCAGGGCCAGCGCAGCATTCCAGGCAAATACGGCACTGGGAAAGTTGAAGGCCGTGATGACGGCCACTGGCCCCAGCGGGTGGTATTGCTCCATGATGCGGTGGCCGGGCCGCTCCGAAACAATGGTCTTGCCATGCAGCTGGCGCGACAGGCCCACGGCATATTCGCAGATGTCCACGCCTTCCTGCACCTCGCCCAGGCCTTCCTGCACGATTTTGCCCACTTCACGTGAGATCACATGGCCTATGTCCGCCTTGCAGCGGCGCAGCTCCTCGCCCCAGAGCCGTACCAGCGCGCCGCGCACGGGCGCTGGCACCAGACGCCACTGCTCAAAGGCCTGCGTCGCGCGCTCAATCACGGCCGGCATGGCCGCTGCGGGTTGGGCGGCCAGCCGGGCAAGTTCAACCCCATCGATGGGCGAGCGCACGTTGATGTCGTTGCCCTGGTAGCTGGGCAGATCAATGCCGCAACGCTTCAAGACGGCCTGAAAGTCGGTGAAGGAGGTTTCAGTCATGGGCATCCGGTGTTGAAGTGGGTGAGAGGGCATCAAGGCATCAATTCACCAAGCCTTGAAAGTAGGAGCCCACGCGGGTCGCCATCAAATCGTCAAGCGTGCATTGCTCCTGGCGTACAAAGCCCTGCTGCGGCAGCTTGCCCGTGGCAAACAGCTCCACCGCACCCAGCATGCCGGCAGCGGTGGTCAGCTCGATGGCCGTGCGCTGCTTGCCGCGCAGCGTAGTTCCGTAGATGCGGGCGCTGCGGGTCAGTTGCTCCAGCTTTGCACCCCGCATGCCGGTGGCCATGGCCGCGATCACCACCATATCGTCACGGCTGTGGGGCACAGCGCCTTCGAGCACCTGGCGCAGCAGATCGCGCCGCTCGATCAGACGCAGACCGTGCAGTAGCAAATGCATGGCGTCGCGGTGACCGGGGTGTCGTATGGTCTTGTAGTTCAGATTGCGCACGCGGCCTTGCAGCGTCTCGCACAGCGTGCCCAGGCCGCCCGAGGTGTTGAAGGCCTCGAAGCTCTCGCCATCCAGAATCAACGTTTCCACATTCTCCAGCGGAGGCACGGTGACGGGCTGGCCGTTGGCAATGGTGTTGCAGGGCTTGCAGTACTCGTTGATGACGCCGTCCACGCTCCAGGTGAAGTGGTAGCGCAGCGCATTGGTGGCATGGCGGGTCAGCGCGCCCACGCGCAGCTGCAGATCGAAGAGTTCTTCGAACTGCTGGGCCAGATGGCCGCCCAGAATGCCTATCAGCCCCGGGGCCAGGCCGCATTGCGGCATCAGCACCGAGCGCGCCTGCGGCGCCAGCGCCTGGATGGCGCGCATGGCGGCCACGTCTTCGGTCAGATCAAAGTAGTGAACGCCATGCAGCGCAGCAGCCTGGGCCACGCGCGCGGCGCAAAAATAGGGCAGGGCGTTGATGACCAGGGAATGCTGTTGCAACACCGCAGCCAGCGCCGCGTCGTCCTGTATGTCCAGCTGCAGCGTCCGGATCTGCGCATCGTTGCGGGTTGATGGGGGCTGCATATCGGCCAGCGTGACGGTGGCACCATGTAGCTCGGCGGCCATGTCGGCGATGGTCGAGCCAATCTTGCCGGCACCGAGGATGAGAATGTCTTGTCCGGGCAGCTTCATCATGGATAACTCCTTGAGAGCAACGCAACTGTTTTTTCCTCTGCAGGCATCTTAAACACAGGGCCGCGGTTTGCACTAGCGATGCAAGCGTCAGCAGGCGCCGATTTGCAGGGGCAGACCAGAAGCCTGATGGCGACTGCCGGCTTGAAAAACAATAGCTTCCAGCGCTTATGCGATAAGGGCTGGAAGCTTAAAAGACTGAAAATCAATGCCTGAGGGGCAGCACACGACCACTGACAGATCGTGCAAGGCGTGCACGTCGCATTTGTACATTGCGAGGCCGCTAGCGGGCGTGCAGCGCTATGGTGAGCAAGGCCGATGAGTCTTGTTCGGCCTCGATCGCATGCATGGTCCCGGCCGGCAGAAACAGCATCTGCCCTGCGGCCAGTGACTGGCGGCTTTCACCCAGCTTGATGGTGAGCAGCCCCTCTATGCACTGAAGCGTCATCTCGCCCGGAGTCTGATGGGCGGGCAGGCGCTTGCCTGCCAGCAGAACCAGACGAATCACTTCCAGACTTTCGGACTTGAAGAGCGCGGTCGTCTGCTGGCTCCCCAGCCTGTTGCCAAAGGGCTGTACTCCAATGGGAACACCGGGGCTGGCGTGCTGGAGAGCCATGGCTTCAGGCCTTTTTCTGCAGCATCTTGATGACGCTGGAAAAGTCCTCTGCACCGTGTCCGGACAGGCTGTGGGCGGCGTAGATGGAGCGTGCCAAGCCGCCCAGCGGCGTGCTGGCCTGGGTGGCGATGGCGTTTTCCTGGGCCAGGCCCAGGTCCTTGAGCATCAGATTGGTACCGAAGCCGCCTGCATAGCCTTTGCTGGCCGGGGCGTTCTCGTGCACGCCGGGGAAGGGGTTGTATTTCTCCAGTGCCCAGTTGCCGCCCGAGCTGCGGCGCATGATTTCCGAGAGGACTTTGGGGTCCAGGCCGTTGGCCACGCCCAGGGCAATGGCTTCGCTGGTGCCCACCATCAAAATGCCCAGCAGCATGTTGTTGCAGATCTTGGCCGTCTGGCCGGCGCCCACCGCACCTGCGTGGAAGATGTTGGCCCCCATTTTTTCCAGCAAGGGCTGGGCGCGTGCCAGCTGGGCGTCGCTGCCGCCGACCATAAAGGTCAGCGTGCCGGCAATGGCGCCGCCGGTGCCGCCGGACACGGGGGCGTCGATGAAGTCAATGCCTGCGGCGGCAGCGGCCTTGGCCACTTTCTGGCTGGTGCTGGCCGCAATGGTGGAGCTGTCTATGATCAGCGCGCCCCGGGCTATGGCTGCCAGCAGACCGCTCTGGCCGTCCTTGCCAAGATACAGGCCTTCCACATGCTGGCTGGCGGGTAGCATGGAGATTACGACCTCGGCACCCTGGACGGCCTCCAGCGCGCTGGCGGCGCTCTGGCCGCCTTCGGCCTTGACGCGCTCCAGTGCCTCGGCGCTCAGGTCGAAGGCCTTGACGCTATGCCCTGCCTTGACCAGATTGATGGCCATGGGTGCGCCCATATTGCCCAGACCGATAAATGCCACTTGCATGCTTGTCTCCTTGGTTTGTTATCAAAATCAATAGCTGCTGGCGCTGTATGGATTAGTGCTGGCAGCTTGTTTTCCTAGTTCTCAATCGCTGCACCCTTGCCTGCCAGCAGCGAACGCAAGATGCTGCGGTGGCAGTGGTTTTCATCCTCGCAATAGCAGCCCAGGGCAAAGGCGCTGGACTGCGACAGCGCGGCCAGCAGGGCAAGCGTGTGCTCGGCGGCGGGCTCGGCCAGCTGTTTGCGAAACTGTTTTTCAAACTGCTGCCAGAGCTTGTCGGCCTGGGCCGTCTGGCCTGCGGCGCGCAACTTGATGGACTCCTGGGCCTGGGCCATCAGTTCGGCCTGAGGCGAGAGTTCGGGGTACCAGACGTCGTAATAGTTGCGGCTGGCAAATTCGGCCTTGGGCACACCGCGCGGCGGTCGGCGCACCGTGCCTATGCGCAGACCTTCACCGGGGGCGCGATCGCTGCCTAGCTGAATAATGCGTATGGGCATAAGCGCTGTCCTTGCTGCTTATTCGCTGCCGAAGATGGGATGCGTCTTGCGCCGACCGGTTTTGCCGGGGCTGGCGGACGTGTCTGCCGCCTCCTGCTTTGAAGGCGGGGTTGAAGGCGACAGCTTGCCGCTCTCGGTGGCAGAGCCGTCGGCTTTTTTGCGTTTGGGCGTGGCCTTGGCCAAAGGGTTGAAGGCCAGAGCGCCCTGAATCCAGTATTGCCAGGCCTCACGCGTGGCATAGCCGCTGGGGCCGACCCGGAAATAGCCGTCCATCAGCCCCTTGCTTGACAGCGGCCGCACACCGGCCATCTCTGCCACCTGGGCATGGCTGCCCGGCGACAGGCGCACCAGCAGCTCGTCGTTTTCCACGCCCAGGCACATCTTGCCGTTGACCATGAACACATGGCAGCCGAACATGGTTTTCTCTTCCACCTCGGCGCAATCCGCCAGCGCATCGCGCACGGCATCGATCAGCTGCAGGGTTTCGGGATCCAGTGGGCGGCGGGGCATGGCGGTGCTTGTCAATGAGTTAGTGACAAAGAGCTTAGCGAATCACCTCGCAGGCATCGCCGTCGAGCATGCGGCGGGCAATGATGACGCGCATGATTTCGTTCGTGCCTTCCAGAATCTGGTGCACGCGGGCGTCGCGCATCAAGCGCTCCAGCGGGTATTCGCGGATATAGCCGTAGCCGCCGTGCAGTTGCAGGGCCTCGTTGCAGACCATAAAGCCCGCGTCGGTGGCAAAGCGTTTGGCCATGGCGCAGTAGGTGCTGGCGTCGCGTGCACCGGCATCGAGTTTGCTGGCGGCCAGACGCACCATTTGCCGTGCGGCCACCAGCTCGGTGGCCATATCGGCCAGCTTGAACTGCAGGGCCTGAAAGCTGGCGATGGGCTTGCCGAACTGCTTGCGCTCCTGCATATAGCTTTGGGCCTGGGTCAGCGCCCCCTGGGCTGCGCCTACCGAGCAGGTGGCGATATTGATGCGCCCGCCGTCCAGCCCCTTCATGGCAATCTTGAAGCCTTCGCCTTCTCTGCCCAGCAGGTGATTGGCGGGAATGCGCACATTGTCGAAGTTGATGACGCGCGTGGGCTGGCTGTTCCAGCCCATTTTCTCTTCCTTCTTGCCGTAGCTCACGCCTTCGGCATCGGCAGGAACCACAAAGGCGCTGATGCCGGAGGCGCCCGAGTTGGCATCGCCGGTGCGGGCCATCAGCACCAGCACGTCGGTGGAGCCGGCTCCGCTGATAAAGGCTTTGCTGCCGTTAATGACATATTCGTTGCCCACCAGCTCGGCCCGGGTCTTGAGCGAGGCGGCGTCCGAGCCCGCGCCGGGCTCGGTCAGACAGTAGCTGGCCAATTTTTGGCCGCTGGTGAGCGCCTCGCCCCATTGCTCGCGCACGGCGTCGGTGGCCCAGGTGCCCAGCATCCAGGTCGCCATATTGTGGATGGTGATAAAGGCAGTGGTCGATGGATCGACGGCGGCCAGCTCCTCGAAGACCAGGGTGGCATCCAGGCGCGGCAGAGCCAGGCCGCCGGCGTTTTCGGGCGCATAGAGACCGCAAAAGCCCAGCTCGCCGGCCTTGGCGATGGCGTCGCGCGGGAAGATGCCTTCGCGATCCCACTCGGCCGCATGCGGAGCCAGCTCGGCCTGTGCGAACTGGCGGGCGGTATCGGCAAAAGCGCGCTGGTCTGCAGTCAGTTCAAAGTCCATCTTCAGTCTCCTTTATTGTTCTAATTAGCTTCAGGCGCTTATGGATCAAGCGCATTCAGCTATTGAATTCATAGTCATTGCGGTGGCCCCTGGTGCAGCCACTGCTTGAGCACGCCGTCGCGGGCCTGGATCTGCTGGGCTAGGCACTCGTGAAAGCGGCGCGGCCAGTCGGCCTGGGCTTCAAAGGCGGCCTGCGATTTTTTGCACAGCAGATTGCGGTCGCGCGTCCACTCGTTTTGCTCCTTGCGCAGAGCCGGCCGCTCATGGGCCGAGAGTGCGCGCATCACATCGCCATACAGAATCTGGTTGTCGGTGTCGGCTTGCTGAAAGCGCTTGATGGCGCAGGCATTGGTCTGGGCCACCGTGCCGCCGCTGACGCAGTCGGCCCCGGCCTGGGCATGGGATAGTGGGCTGAGGAAAGCAGTCAAAACCATAGCTGTCAGCGCTCTTGTATTAAAGGCTGCAGCCCGTTTTGATGTGAAATGATGAAAGGCAGAAATCATGCTCCCATCATCGCCGCAGATGGGGGTGCCAGAAGTCGCGCAGCACAAGCCCTGCCGTAGGTCTGGCGGGTTTGCGCTGCGCTGCTTCATGAGGCCTGGTCTTACTTCAAGCTGATGGTGGTGTTAACGCCATGGCTGGTGGTGGAATCGTCAAACCAGCGTGCGGTAATCGTCTTGGTCTGGGTGTAGAACAGCACGACCTGCTTGCCGTAGGGGCCCAGATCGCCCAGCTTGGACGCGCGGCTGCCGGTAAAGGAGAACAGGGGCACGGGCACGGGAATTGGCACGTTGATGCCGACCTGGCCCACGTCGATGTCTTCCTGGAACTTGCGCGCTGCCGCACCGCTTTGGGTGAAGATGGCCGTGCCGTTGCCGTTGGGGTTGGCATTGATGAGCTCGATGGCGTCATCCAGCGTATCGGCGCTGGCCACAGCCAGCACGGGGCCGAAGACTTCGTGCTCGTAAATGCTCATGCCAGGCTTGACGCCGCTGAAAATGGTGGGCGCCACAAAGTTGCCTTTCTCGTAGCCGGCCACCTGGGGCTTGCGGCCGTCGAGTTCCAGCACCGCGCCGTCGGCCACGCCGCGCTCGATCAGGCCTTCCACACGCGACAGGGCGGCGCAGGAGACCACAGGGCCCACATCGGTGCCGGCTTCGGTGCCGCCAGAGACCTTGAGCGTCTTGGCCTTGGCCACCAGATCGGGAATCCATTTTTGTGCTTCACCCACCAGCACCACCACCGACAGCGCCATGCAGCGCTGGCCCGCAGCACCGAAGGCGGCGCCGGCAATGGCGTTCAGCGTCTGCTCCTTGTTGGCATCGGGCAGCACGATGGCGTGGTTTTTGGCGCCCATCATGCATTGCACGCGCTTGCCGGCCAGCGAGGCGCGGTTGTACACATGGGTGCCGACCTTGGTGGAGCCCACAAAGCTGATGGCCTTGATATCGGGGTGGTCGCAGATGGCGTTGACCACGTCTTCGCCGCCATGAATCACGTTGAGCACGCCGGGCGGCACGCCGGCTTCAAGCGCCAGCTCGCACAGGCGCATGGTGACCATGGGGTCTTGCTCGGAGGGCTTCAAGACAAAGGTGTTGCCCGTGGCAATCGCCATGGGGAACATCCACAGCGGAATCATGGCCGGGAAGTTGAACGGCGTAATGCCTGCGCACACGCCCAGGGGCTGCATGATGGAATAGGTATCGACGCCGTTGGCCACGTTGTTGGCCAGCTCGCCCAGCTGTAGCGTGCCGATATTGGCCGCATGCTCCACCACTTCCAGGCCGCGGAACACATCGCCTTCGGCATCGGGCAGGGTCTTGCCCTGTTCGGCCGTCAGCAGTGCCGCCAGCTCCTTCATGTTCTCGCGGATCAGCTGCTGCAACTTCAGGAAGATACGGGCACGTGCGCCTATGGGGGTTTTCTTCCAGGTCTTGAAAGCCTGCTGGGCGTTGGCCACGGCAGCGTTGACTTCCTCGGGCGTGGCAAAAGGCACGCGGGCCAGCACTTCCTGAGTCGCAGGGTTGACCACATCGCGCCATTGCGTGGTTTTGGATTCGACCAGTTGCCCGTTGATCAGCAACTTGACCGTGGGTGCCAATACCTTGGCGGATGTAGGTGCGTTCATGCCGTGTCTCCTGGATTGCGCCGATGGGAAATCGTTGCGCGTGGTTGATTTGTGCTCCATGGTATGTGTGCGCATTTGCGCAGGCAATAGCAAATGCTGCACATAGGGTGTGCAAATGTGCACGAGTTGTCACTCTCTCTGCCAGCGCTGTCGCGCAGGCAAAGGTCTTGTGGCCGCTGCATGAAAAAGGGCTGCCGTAAAGGCAGCCCTAGGCTAGCGGCGCGGCTTGGGCGCGCCTCAGTGCTTTGCCGCTTTTTCTTGCGCAGCGCGTACCTTGCTGACCTGGGAGGCCGAGACCTGGCCTGCCTGGTTGCCCCAGCCTGCGCGTACAAAGCTGCTCACATCGGCCACCTGCTGGTCGCTCAGGCGCCAGCCAAAAGCGGGCATGGTGAAGGTGGAGGGCCGGGTGCGGGTGGCCGGGAGCTTGTGGCCTTGCAGCACGATGGCTACCAGATTGCTCGGGTCGCCGGTCAGCACGGCCGTATTGCCAGCCAGGGCGGGGAACACCTGGGCATAGCCCTTGCCGTCGCTGCGGTGGCAGGCGGCGCAGTTGTCCAGGTACAGGGCGGCGCCAACACGGCTGACATCACCCTTCCACAGCGCATTGGCCGTGTCGTCGCTGGCGGCGAACTGGCCGCCGTCGCCGCCAGAGCGGCCTGCGGGCAGGCTTTTCAGGTACACGGCCATGGCTTTGAGGTCGCTGTCGCTCAGGTACTGCGTGCTGTGCTCAATCACCTCGGCCATGCCGCCGAAGACGGCGCTGTGGTCGTTGCGCCCGGTTTTGAGCAGGGCGACGATATCTTCCTCGCTCCAGCGGCCCAGGCCGTCCTTGTCGTCGCGCAGGCTTTTGGCAATCCAGCCGTCAATGGGCGCATTGCCGCCCGCCAGGTACAGGTCTTCGCCAGCGGTCAGGGCTTTTTCGGCCATGGTGACGGAGCGGGGCGTGTGGCAGGAGCCGCAGTGGCCCAGGCCTTCGACCAGATAGGCGCCGCGCAGCTTGGCATCGACCGTGGGGGCCACGGCCGCCGCGCTTTGCTGCACCTGGGCGGCATCGGGCGCAAACAGGGCGCGCCAGATGCTCAAAGGCCAGCGCATGGACAGCGGCCAGGGGATGTCGTTTTCCCGGGTCTGACTTTCCACCGGCTGCACGCCCTTCATGAAGTAGGCATACATGTCCTGCATGTCCTGCTCGGTCACCCGGGCGTAGGAGGGATAAGGCATGGCCGGGTAGAGGCTGCCCTTGTCCTTGGCATAGCCGTGGCGCACAGCCTGGTCGAAATCGGCAAAGCTGTAGCTGCCGATACCGGTTTTGGCGTCGGGCGTGATGTTGCTGGAGTACATGGTGCCAATCGGCGAGGCCATGGCCAGACCACCGGCAAACGGCTTGCCGCCGGGGGTTGTGTGGCAGGCCACGCAGTCGCCCATGCGCGCTAGGTATTCGCCGCGTATCAAGGCATCGCCGGAGGTGGCGCCTGCAATCGGCTGGGTCGGCAGATGGGGCGCCACGGTCACCATGGGCTGCGGGCCTTCCTGTCCATGTGGCGGCACCAGATTGCTCTTGGCTGCTGTGGCTGCTGCTGCGGAAGTTGTAGCTGCTGGCGCAGCATGGCTGCTCGCCTGAGCTTGTTTTTGTCCCCAGGCGCTCAGGCCCAGAATGCTGCCGGTCGCGAGCACGGCGGCAAGCGCCGTGCCTTGAACGAAGCGGGCTTTGCGCGAGGAGAATGGCTGGTTTAGCATCTTCATCCTCCTCAAGCCTTGAGCAGCGCGCCGGGCTGCTTGAGGTATTGCGTGCGAATCGCCTTGGCCGACCAGTAGGCCAGCGCCGCTACCAAACCGGTTGGGTTGTAGCCCAGGCCCTGGGGAAAGGCCGATGCGCCCAGCACAAACAGATTGTGTGCATCCCAGTTCTGCAGATAGCGGTTCACGGCACTGGTCTTTGGGTCCGTGCCCATGATGGCGCCGCCGTTCAGGTGCGTGGTCTGATAGCTGGTGGTGTCAAAGCGCGAGCCGGGCTTTTTGCCATAGATGCCTATGGCATGGCCACCCATGGCCTTGGCAATGCCGCTCATCTTGTCGGCCATGAACATATTCATCTTGATGTCGTTGGGCTGCCAGTCCAGCGTCATGCGCAGCAGCGGGTTGCCGTAGGCGTCCTTGTAGATGGGGTCCAGGCTCAGGTAATTGCTGCGATAGCTTTGGTGGGCGCCATGGGCGTCCATCGATACGTGATGGGTGTAGTGTTCGGCAGTGGATTTTTTCCACGCGCTGCCCCAGCTGGGCGTGCCGGGCGGTGTGACCGATGCCGAAATCGGCTTGGTGCCGCCCTGGTTGAGCCAGAAAGGCGAGCCGCCCACAAAGCCTGCAGCTCCGTGGTCGAAGTTGCCGGCATTGAAGTCATCGATGGCAATGCCGTTGCCGCCGGCGCCCATGAAGGGGTTGGTGGTGTGGCTGTTCTTGTCGAAGAACACCTTGATGGTGGCCATGTTCTGGAAGGCAAAGTTCTTGCCCACTACGCCGGTATTGCTGTCGGGGTCGTAGGGCTTGCCGATTTCCGACAGCAGCAGCATGCGCACATTGTTGAACTGGAACATGCACAGCGCCACGATGTCGGCGGGCTGGAAGACTTCCTGGCCCATGGAGTCGATATAGGTCACGCCGGTGACCGATTTGCCGTCGGCCGACTTGTTCACGCGCGTCACCTGGCATTGTGCACGCAGCTCGAAGCGGGGATCCAGGCGTAGCGCGGGCAGGATGTTCACATTGGGCGAGGCCTTGGAATACATATAGCAGGCATAGCCGCTGCAGAAACCGCAGAAGTTGCACGGCCCCATCTGCGCGCCATAGGGGTTGGTATAGGGCCCCGAGGTATTGGCCGAAGGCATGTTGTAGGGGTGGTAGCCTAGAGATTCGGCGGCCTGGCCGAACAGCGAGGCCGACACCGAGTTCTTTTGCGCAGGCAGGGGGAAGTCGCTGGAGCGATCAGGTGCAAAAGCGTTGCCGCCCTTGGCCATGCGCTTGCCGTTCACCGTCCAGGCCGAGCCCGAGGTGCCGAACACTTTCTCGGCAAAGTCGAAATGCGGCTCCAGCTCGTCGTAGCTGACGCCGAAGTCCTGAATTGTCATGCCTTCGGGAATGAACTTCTTGCCGTAACGCTCTTCATAGTGGCTGCGCATGCGCAGCTCCATGGGGTCCACACGAAAGTGCACGCCCGACCAGTGCAGGCCCGCACCGCCCACGCCGTTGCCCGGCAGAAAAGCGCCGAGCTGGCGATTGGGCAAGGCCACATCCTGGCTGCTATGGCGGATGGTGACGGTTTCTTTGGAGATGTCCACAAACAGCTTGCGGCGCGAGTTGTAGGTCAGCTCGTCCATGGTCTGCGGATACACGCCATCGGGGTCGGTGTCCTGCATGGGGCCGCGCTCCAGCGCCACCACGTTGAGACCGGCTTCGGTCAATTCCTTGGAGAGGATGGCGCCGGTCCAGCCGAAGCCCACCACCACCACGTCTTTTTTCGCTAATGTCTTTGCCATCTCTTATCCCCGCAGGCCCTTGATCGAAACTGGCGGCAGCGGATATTTCTCGTCCCGCTCTATCCAGTCCATGAAGTCGGCGCGTGCGCCGGGAAAGCCTATGAGCTTCCAGCCCACCATGTCCTTGTTGCCGCCGTGAATGGGGTCGCTGAAAAAGCCTTCGCGGGTATTGCCCCAGAGCATGGAGAAAAAGGTGGCCGAAGGCAGGCTGTCAAAGCCGTCTATGCCGTTTTGCATGGCCGTCAGCGCCTTGTCCTGCGCATCTGCAGGCAGGTCGGCAAAGGGCTTGCCCATGTCCTGGCTGCACCAGGCGTTGGCCGCAGCAATGCCCAGGCGGTAGATCTCGCGCGCATTGAGCTTGAGCTGGTAGCCCATCTCCTTGGGAGCCGAAGGCTGGAACGGGCCTTGCATATACCAGTTGGCACCGGCCGCCCAGGGGGTGTTCATCTGGCGATCGATGAACTCGGGCACGCCGGCTTCCAGGGCGCCAGGGCCCAATTCGTCCTGGGGAATCAGCCGGGCCACTGCGGCCTGGAGAAAACGGTATTCCTCGGCGCTGAAGTAGCTGGGCTGGTAGGTGGCAGCCTCTGCCAAAGCCGTGTTGACGGGCGTGCCGGGAACGGGCGGCAGGTGATTGGGCTGACTGGCAACCAGGGTGGCGGCCCCGCCAGCGGCTGCGACAGCCGCCACGGGGATGATGGGCAGGGATTTCATGAAGAACGCACGCCGCTGCGGACTTCCCAAAGATTTGCTGTTATTCATCATATATAAGTGTTAGCGCTAACATTGTAATCATGCAAAGCAAATCTCTGCTTTGGATCAAGAGATTTGGCGCTTGTATGGGCTAGATGTCGGTTGGCTGTAACCGGGGTTTTGGCGAGTTCTTGATTGGTAAGTCATACAAGAATGAGGCCCTAAGCGTGTAGCAAGCGGCTGCAAATGCGGCGTCGGAGCTGCGGCAACTGCCGGGAGTGCTGCCCATTAGCGCTAACATGGCCCGCAAACTTTCAGAGGACTCTGCTTTGTCTGCTCGCCGCCCCGATAAACCTGCCCGCTCCGATAGCTCTGACCAGGCGCCCGCACCACGCGCCCGTTCCCCGCGTGCCAGCGGCCGCGTCACCTTGCAGGATGTGGCGGCGCATATCGGAGTCAGCGCCATGACGGTATCGAGAGCGCTGCGCGGCGGAGCCCGGGTCGATCCGCAGCTGCTGCAGTCCATACGCGAGGCGGCGCAGGAGATGGGCTATGTGCCCGACCCGGCCGCGCGTGCCCTGGCCTCCCAGAAAAGCAACCAGATCCTGATGCTGGTGCCCATGCTCTCCAACACCTTGTTTGTGGAGCTGATCGAGGCGGCCCATGCCGTGCTGTTTGCGGCGGGCTATCAGGCCATGATCGGTGTGACCCACTACGACCGCGAGCAGGAGTTGCAGCTGCTGCAGTCCTATCTGCCGCTGCGCCCGGCCGGTCTGCTGGTGACGGGCTTTGAGCAAAGCCCGCAGGCACAGACGCTGCTGGAGCAAAGCCGCGTGCCCTGCGTGCACATGATGGAACTCAGTGACGCCGCCGAGGTGGCTAGCGTGGGTTTTTCGCAGCAGCAGGCCGGGGCCGCCATGACTGCGCACCTACTGGACAGAGGCTATAGACGCATTGCTTTTTGCGCGGGCCAGCTCGATGCGCGGGTGATGCAGCGGGCCAGCGGCTGGCGGCAAACCCTTCAGCGCGCCGGCCTCTATGCGAGCGAGCTGGAAATCATGTGGCCGCAGCCCACGTCCATGGCCATGGGCGCCCAGTTGCTCCAGGCCACGCTGGCGCAGGACCCCACGGTAGATGCCATCTTTTTCTGCAATGACGACATTGCCCAGGGCGCTTTGCTGCAGGCCTTGCGCCTGGGCCTGGATGTGCCCGGCAAGCTGGCCATTGCCGGCTTCAACGACTTGCCCGGCAGCGACCAGATGATTCCACCCCTGACCACCATCCGCAGCCCGCGTGCGCGGATAGGCGATGAAAGTGCCCGGCTGTTGCTGCAGCTGCTGGACGGCAAGGCGCCCGCCGTGCTGCGCAGGGATCTGGGCTATGAGCTGGTGGTCAGGGCCAGCAGCTAGCGACAGCTGCCGTTCATGCGGCGTTGACCGGATTTGCTATTGACCCAATAGCGGGAAACGCCTGTCAATCCAGGCTGATATGCGCTTTTTCAATCAGAAGCTTGTATTGCTCTGACTTTTTCTTGGCGAACTGCTGCATCTCGGCCACCGTGAAGCCCATGGGCTGGAAGGCAAAGGTGGCGAATTTTTCCTTGACCTGGGGGTCTTGCAGCACGGCCACCACATCGGCGCGAATCTTCTCGCGCACGCCGGCATCCACGCCCTTGGGCGAGAGCAGGGAGACAAAGGAGTTCACATCCAGCTCGGCCGGGCCGCCGGCTTCGGCCACGGTGGGCACCTCGGGCATTTGCGCAATGCGCTTGGGCGCGGCCACGGCCAGGTAGCGGATCTTGCCGCTTTTGTAGATGCCCTGGCTGGAGGGCAGGCTGGCAAAACTCCAGGCCGGATCGCCGTTGGCCACCGAGGTGAACAGCTGGCTGACCTCGCGGTAAGGCACGTGGGTCATCTTGCTGCCGGTCAGGTAGTCCAGCCATTCGCCGCCCAGATGGCCGGGGCTGCCCACGCCCCAGGAGCCGTAGCTGACCTTGCCGGCATCGGCCTTGGCGGCCTTGATCAGATCCGCCATGTTTTTCCAGGGCGAGGCGGTGGGCACGGCCACAAAGAAAGGTGTCAAAAACAAGGGGGCCACGGGGTCGAAGTGATCCAGCGTGTTGAAGTTCCTGTTCTTGTACAGATAGGGCAGGGCCGAGATATGTTCGCTGTCCAGTTGCAGCAGCGTGTAGCCGTCTGGCTTGGCGCGGCGTGCATATTCAATCGCCACAAAGCCGCCGCCGCCGGGGCGGTTGTCCACGGTCACACCTTGCTTCCAGCGTGTGGCCAGCTTCTCGCCCACGATGCGCAGCACGGCGTCAGGCCCGCTGCCCACGGCAAAAGCGGTGACCACGGTCACCGGGCGGCTGGGGTAACTGGCGGCTGTGCTCTGCGCCTCAGCGCCACCCGCCAGAGCTAGCAAGGCCGCGCCCGCCACCAGACTGCGCCTATTCAATTTGATAGCTGTATGCGCAATATGGGTGTGGGCTGGGATGTTGTTTTGGTCATTTTTCACAGTTTGTCTCCTGGTTGAAAATTTTTGCTGTTCCTGCAGATAACCAAAGAGCGGCTTGCGCTGAGGCAAGCCACCGGGCAAGGCCTGTGGGGGCGGTTGCCTTGCTTCTGTCTCTCTCTCTCTCTCTCTCTATCCCCCGGCATCCGGCTGGGCCAGCGGTGCGGCCTTGGCAAACGCGGGCAGGGCATTGCAGGCCGCATCCACGGCGCTGATCAGCGGCCAGCGGCCCATGTCGACGCCAAAGCGGCGGGCGCTTTCCACCTGGGGAATCAGATAGACATCGGCCAGCGTGGGCGCATGGCCAAAGCAGAAGCTGCCGCGCTTGCCGTCCTGGGCCAGCAAGGCCTCGATGGCATCAAAACCGGCGCTGATCCAGGTGGCGCACCAGGCATTGACGGCGGCTTCGTCGGCACCAAACTGCTGGCGCAGCGTCTGCAGAATGCGGCGGTTGTTGATGGGGTGGATGTCGCAGCCCACGATGGCCGCCAGGGCACGTACCTGGGCGCGTGCCTGGGAACCTTCGGGTAGCAGGGCGGGAGTCGGGTACTGCTCTTCCAGCCACTCGATGATGGCCGGCGACTGGATCAGGGTCTGGCCGTCGTCCAGTGTGAGCGCCGGTACCAGGCCTTGCGGGTTGACGGCCTTGAAGGGCGCCTCGGCCTGCTCGTCCACGCGCAGATCGACGGGAATGTAGTCGGGACTCAAACCCTTGAGGTTGAGCGCAATGCGCAGCCGGTGCGAGGTGCCGCTGCGAAAAAAACTATAAAGCTGCATGCTGGCGTCTTACTCGGGCTGGCCCACGGTCAGGGCGATCTCGCCCACGCCTTCCACGCGGCCCGTGATCCGGTCGCCGGGCAGAACGGCGCCCACGCCTTCGGGCGTGCCGGTATAGATCAGGTCGCCGGGTTGCAGGTGATAGAACAGCGACAAATCGGCAATGATTTCGCGGATGTTCCAGATCAGCTTGTTCACATCGGACTGCTGCTTGACTACGCCGTTGACGGACAGCTCGATGGCGCCGGACTCGATCACCTGTCCGGGCATGGGCACCACGGCTGTGGCCACGGACGATTGCTCCACATCCTTGCCCAGATCCCAGGGCCGGCCCTTGTCGCGCGCCACCAGTTGCAGATCGCGGCGCGTCATATCCAGGCCGCAGGCATAGCCGTAGATGTATTCATGGGCTTCGCTTGCCGCAATGCGAAAGCCGGCTTTGCCTATGGCCACCACCAGCTCCATCTCGAAGTGATAGTTCTGGGTTTCGGGCGGGTAGGCCACGGTGGCGCCGGATTCAGTCAGCGTCTGCGGGGCCTTGGTGAAGTAGAAAGGGCGCTCCACGCTCTTGTCCACGGGGCGACCCATTTCCACCGCATGGGCGTGGTAGTTGCGGCCCACAAAGAACAGGCGGTTGATGGGCAGGCGTTGCTCGCTGCCTTGCACGGGCAGGGATTGAACCGGAGCGGGAGTCCAGAGATAGTTGGCTTGGGTCATGGGAGAAATTCCTGGTTGGTGATCGGTAAAAAATGCTTGAAACCGGCGCGTACTTGGTGTGAGACAGCAAGCAAGAGCCGCCTCGCAGCGAGGCTGTCGTCCCCCTTCAGGGGGAAGGCGCGCAGCGACTCAGGGGGTCTCCGTCCTATATGCGTTAACAGCTTCAAAAATAGGGGTGTCGGCAAAGCGGAACAGATCGAGCTGGGGCTGATCGGCATCGCAGCGGGCGGTGAAGGGCTGCCAGGAGGGCACGACAAACATGTCGCCGCGGCGCACCTGCCATTGCTTGTCGCCCACGGTGACCTGGCCCTGGCCGTCAAAGACCTGGAACACGGCCGAGCCCACCTCACGCCTGGGCTGGGTCGCCGCACCGCTTTGGATGCGGTGCATTTCGCAGCGAATCGTGGGCAGCACATCGCGGCCGTTGGTCGGGTTGGTGTAGCGCACGGCGGCGTGGCCGGGGCTTACGGTGGCGGCATAGCCTTCGGCTTCCAGCGCCAGCTGCTCGCTCAGGGCGCGGTCCGTGTCCACCCAGCGATAGGCCAGCAGAGGCGTGGCGGCGGTGGGCTCCGGATGCGCTACCGGGCGCAGGCCGGGGTGAGCCCACAGGCGTTCCGAGCGCGAGAACCGGGGCTGGATGCGCTCATGCGCATCCAGATGCAGGCGGCCGTGCTCGAAGAACTGGGACTCTGTGTAGTAGGCAAACGGAATGTCCAGGCCGTCAATCCAGGCCATGGGCTTGTCGGCGGCGTTGTGGTGGGCATGCCAGTTCCAGCCGCCCTGGGGCAGAAAGTCACCGCGCGACATGCGCACCGAGTCGCCGTTGACCACGGTCCACACGCCTTCGCCTTCCACCACAAAGCGAAAAGCATGTTGGCTGTGGCGGTGTTCGGGCGCATCTTCGCCGGGCATCAGGTACTGGATGGCGGCCCAGAGCGTGGGGGTGGCAAACGGGCGCCCGCCCAGTGCCGGGTTGGCCAGGGCAATGGCGCGGCGCTCGCCGCCACGGCCCACGGGTACGATGCGGCCGGCCTCGTCGGCCAGCTTGAGCAGATGGTCCCAGCGCCACAAATGGGGCAAGGCCTGGCTTTTGGGGTGGGCGGGCATCAGGCCGCCAATTTCCGTCCACAGCGGCACCAGCATTTCCTGCTCGAAGCCGCGGTACAGCTGCTCGAGTGCGGGTGTGGGTTCGGGCTGGCCGGGGCCGGCCACGGCCGATAGCTTGACGGGGGAGGGAGGTGTTGTTTCTGTATGGAGCATGGCGCTTGCTTTTTTGGGTTGACTCAGTCTTTGGCCAGGCAGGTTTCAGCCGTCCAGCCGTACAGCCATTCCATGGCGTCATAAAAACGCCCGGGCTGACGGCCTTTCCACAAGTCGTTGCGCACTAGGCGCTCCACTCCCTTGGCGTGGAAGATGCGGCCCATTTCTCGCGCCGAAAGCACCACACGTGCCGTACGGGCAATGCGCGAGCGCTCATAAAGTTGTAGCGTTGCAGGCCAGTCGTGCTGGCAGTGCTTGAGGGCCTGGCCCAGCGTGACGGCGTCTTCGAGCGCCATGCAGGCACCCTGGGCTATGTATTGCAGCGTGGGGTGGGCGGCATCGCCCAGCAAGGTGGTGCGGCCGAAAGTCCATTGGCCTATGGGTTCGCGGTCGGCCGTGGCCCAGCGCTTCCAGCTCTTGGGCAAGTCGATCAGCTGGCGAGCGCGCGGGCAGCAATCCTGGAAATAGCTTTGCACTTCCTCGCGGCTGCCTTCGCGCACGCCCCATTCCTCGGCCTCGCGGCTGTGAAAGGTGACGACCACGTTGTATTGCTCGCCGCCGCGCAGCGGGTAGTGCACCAGATGGTAGTTGGGGCCTACCCAGATGCTGGCGGCATTCCAGCGCAGATCCTGAGGAAAGTCGGCTTTCTCGACCACGGCGCGGTACACCACATGACCGGAGACACGGGCGGCATCGCCCACATGCTGCTGGCGCACCACCGATTTGACGCCGTCGGCGCCAATCAGTGCCTGGCCGACGTGGGCCACACCATGCTGGTCGTAGACGGTCACGGTGTCGCCGTTTTGCTCCACCCGGGTTATACGGGTGGCGGTCAGGGTTTCGATATTGCCGTGGGCCTGCGCGCCTTCCAGCAGCGAGCGGTGAATATCGGCGCGGTGAATCACTGCATAGGGATTGCCAAAGCGCTGGCGAAAGCCCGCGTCGGTGGGAATGCGTCCCACCAGGCGCTCGTCCAGGGCGTCATGCATGACCATCTCGTCGGTATAGACGGCGCGGCTGCGGGCCAGCTCGCCAATGCCCAGCGCATCGAAGGCGGCAAAAGCATTGGGGCCCAGCTGAATGCCGGCGCCGATTTCGCCCAGCTCGGGCGACTGCTCCAGCACCTTCACGGCATAGCCCAGACGGGCCAGCGACAGTGCCGCCGCCACGCCGCCAATGCCGCCGCCGGCCACCAGGACGGGAAGAGTTGATGAGCAAGGAGTCGTCATGGTTTCGCTTCTTTCTGGTGTCGCTTTCCACTCGGTGCTGATGCAAACCAGGCCCGTCTAGGTCTGCGTCATCGCCAAAAGCCGGGTGGCTAGTGGTCGCGGAAGATAAATAAACAGTGTACTGACGATCAGTGTAGTTTTGATTTATCTCAAAAGTTTCTGGGGTAAACCCGGTGGTCGAATGCGCGGTCTGAATCGGCCCGAATTCATGAGAACATTCCCCTGCGCACCGCAGCCACACAGAACAAGACATGCAATACCAACCCGCAGAACTGGAAAACTATCCCGGCTATCACATACGCCGGCTGCAGCAGATCGCCGTGGCTGTCTTCATGGAGGAGGTCGAGGCCTTTGGCGTCACGCCGGTGCAATACGCGGCCATGTCGGCCGTGCTGCGTCAGCCGGGCGTGGATCAGCGCACGCTGGCGCGCAACATCGGTTTTGACACTTCCACCATTGGCAGCGTGATCGACCGGCTGGAAGCGCGTGGCCTGATGCTGCGCAATCCCAGCCCCACGGACAGGCGGGTGCGCCAGCTGACGCTGACGGACGAGGGCCGCGAGTTGCTGCAGCAGGCCGAGCCTGCCGTGCTACGCGCCCAGCGCCGCATGCTGGAGCCGCTACCCGATGACAAGCGTGCCCAGTTCATGGAGCTGATTGCGCTGCTGATCCATGAAAACGACGAGTTCGCTCGCGCCCCCAGTGCCGTGGCCGAGCGCAGCGCAGAGGGCAAGCGCACGGCAGCAGTCAAGGCCGTGAAGTCCTTGACGGGCAAGGCGTCTGGCACCCGGGCCGGCAAGCTGGTCAAAGCGGCCAAAGCAGTCGTCGAGTAAGCCTGGCTCATGGACTGGGACCACCTGCGTTTTTTCGGCGAGCTGGCCCGCAACGGCAGCATGGCCGCAGCCGCGCGCCGCCTGGGCGTGGAACACTCCACGGTGTCGCGCCGCATTCAGGCGCTGGAAAAACAGCTGGGTGCGGTGCTGTTTGAGCGCACCGGCGGGCAATGGCGGCTGACGGAAGCCGGTCGCCAGCTGTTGACCGTGGCCGACAGCATGCAAAGCGCGGTCGATGGGCTGGAGCGCGGCCCGCTGGCGCTGGCCTCGCACAGCGAAGGCCCGGCCGGACTGGTGCGGGTGGGGGCTACCGAAGGCTTTGGCACGCAGTTGTTGGCCTCGGAGCTGGCGCGCCTGACTCAGCGCTATCCCATGCTCAGCATCGATTTGCTGGCGCTGCCGCGCATGCTGCATCTGTCGCGGCGCGAGGCCGACATCGTCATCTCGCTGGAGCGACCCAAGCGCGGCTCGGTGGTGGTTACCAAGCTGGCCGACTACCGGCTTTATCTATACGGCCAGCGCGAATATCTGGCGCGCAAGCCCCTGGTGGCCAGGACCGAAGATCTGCGCCACCACAGCTTTGTGCACTACGTGGACGATATGTTGTTTACCCGCGAGCTGCAGCTGCTGGACACTTTGCACCAGCCCGAGCGTTTTGCTCTGCGCAGCACCAGCATTACCGCCCAATACGAGGCCGTCAGAGCCGGGGCTGGCTTGGCCGTGCTGCCGGCATTTCTGGCCGACAAAGACCCTGTTCTGAGCCGCGTGCTGCCGGAGCAGGCCTGCTTTACCCGCACTTTCTGGATGAGCATGCCCGTGGAGTCGCGCCAGATTCCGCGCATTGCCGCCACCTGGAGCTTTCTGCGCGATACCGTGCAATCCATGCGCGGCTTGCTTTGTCCCTGAGACTCGCTTAATCGAGCAGGTGGCCGTCAGTAAAAAAGACACCCCGGTCACGCAAGCGAGCGGGGTGTCTTGGTTTTTCGCAGATATGGGGCTCGGGGCTGTGCGGGTAGGAGTGCTTATGCAAAAGTTTTCCAACTCTCGGCGCCAGCCTCATGAACTGCGCATCCGCTTAGTCACGACGCTGTAATCTCCAGCAAGAAGCTCACCAGCAATCTGTGCGATTGGCGCCCGTGCCGCCGTTGGCCCTGGTTCCCTTGTCGCTGAGTGTGTAGCTGCTGCAGACATCCTTTGCCTGCGCACCGGTTGGTGTGGCGGTTGCGGTCCAGGTCTTGCCGCTATCGGTGCTGGCTATTGACAACTGGTAGTAGGAACTGTTTCCCGACGAAGGTACGTCGTAAGGCAGTGCGCTGTAGCCCAGGTCAGCAGCTGCCAGCGAATACTTGTTGTTTACGCTGAAGAAGCGCTCCTGACGGCTGGCCAGATCCAGCAAGGTATTTTTTGCATCCACGCGACGAGATTTGCGCACGTAGTCTTGATACGAGGGATAAGCAATCGCAGCCAGAATGCCGACAACTGCCACCGTAATCATTAACTCGACCAGCGTAAAACCACGCTGGCGGTTGCTACAAGTCATTATCTTCATCTTCTCAACGGCGCTTGATCCAGGTGACGCGCTTGAAGTTGGCGTTGGCACTGGGGTTTAACTCGAAGGTCTTGGGTTTTCCCGAGGTGGTTTGCGTGGTTCCAAAGGTGCGTGAGCCAGAGCGCACGGTGATGATGGAGCCCACGCCACTGGCGCCATAGCCGGCAATCACCCCGCCGGACCATTCGCTGTTCTTGAAATAGCTAATTTCCGGCACGCCTGTGTCTGGAGGAAGGGCCATGGTGAACCCTGCTGCCGCTTGGGTATCGCAGCTGAGCAGTTCGGAGACTTCGGGAACCGTGGTGTTGAACAGGACCAAGCCATCCTGAAGCACCGGGTTGTAGAAGATTTGTTCATTCCTGCTGGGCAACTTCATACGCCAGCCGCGCTTGTTGCTGGGAGTGCAGGAAGTAGAGCCCTTCCAGCACAGTTTTTCCTGCGACACCGTTCGCACACCATTGACGCCCAATGTGTCATCGATATAGGTGGATTCGGTGATGGTACGCGTCAGCAACTCGCTGGTTGTCACCGTCGTCGCGGTACCGCTGAGCGTCAATGACTTGTAGGCGAAGGTGCTTTTGGCGTTCCAGGCATCCATATCCGAATCCCAGATGCCGTGCAAATAATGATCGCCGGTGGCCGAACCCCCAATATCGTCCAGCGTTCTCGGGAAAAGGCGACCCGTGCCGAAGTTCAGGATTACGCGATAGATTTCGTTCTTGGTTGTCGAACTGACGGCAATAGCCGTTGTTATCGGCTGGTCTGCCTTGAAGACCGGATTTGCGCCCGCGGCCCAGTCTGACGCTGTCTTGCTGCTCAGGTCAAAGCGCCAGATATTGCCCAGCATGTCGCCGCCATACACATAATCAGTGATGTGGTCGTTATCCAGGTCAGCCGCTGTCACTTGGCTGATTCCGTTGCGCTTGACAAAAGTGGTGCCTGACATCTGGGGGCCGGCAGCCTTGATGTAGCGGAATGTGCGTGAGCCATCGCTCTGGGCGACCGTCATGATGTAGATGCCGGCCTCGCCAGTTTTGCTGTTCTGTCCGTTGGGAAAGATCACAGCCCAGTTGCCGTCATGCAGTCGTCGCACCAACGGTGTACCGACGGTGCTGCCCAGGCTGTCCTTGCATGTGGTGTTGTTGGAACAGATCAAATTGTCTGAATTCCATTCGCCGAGAACATTGCCTGCTCCGAAACTGTCGGGGTTCGTAATGTCCAGTGCATAGATCGCGCCCTTGGAAACACTGGTGTCGTCTGCAACCACACCACCAATATTTCCCCCCAGGCCCAGACCGCCCACCAGCCAGGTGCGCCAGGCGCCCCCATAGTACAAATCACCTGTGCCTGGAGGAGCATCCACAAAGGCGTTATGGCCGTAAGACGTACTGGGCAGCGCCAGGTTGTCGTTAGAAGTGTTGTTGATGGTGCGCAGTACTTGGTCGGGCATGTAAGCAAACAACTCCTGTCCGTCGTTGTTCGTCATGTCCAGTGTTCCGTCGGTCTTGCTCTTGCCGCTGCGGAAAGCATGCAGAAAGCCATCATTTGCTCCCACGTAGACGGCATTCGTGCGGGTCTTTTGGGTGCTGGCAAAGCTGTCGTAGCTTTTGCTGGCTTCCGGCATCGTTCCTCCATGACGCAGATCCGTCCAGGTTCCGGCATAAGGCGAATTAGGTCCACCTACCCAAGTGGGATTGGAGCCGACGATATCGCCCAGCAAGCTGTCTCGCGCACGCAAACTGCCAGTGCCATCGCTCTTGCGCTCATTGGTGCGCGTACCGGTGAGCCAAGCCAATGCTGTCTGGCCCAATGTCGTTGTGGTGCCCAGTGCAGTTTGTTGAGTGGCACTCAGATTGCTCCAGGTCAGAGACTTGCCTCCTGCATTCCAGGTAAAGAGGTTGCGCGTGGTCTGGGCCGTCACGGTCTTGCCGGTGGAGTCGCAACTACCTCCGGTGAGTTTGCAACTCGCGTCCCAATTGGCGATTGGATTGATGGTGACAATGCCGGTGTCGGTATCTTCGACCAGGCCTTGTGCTGTCAGTTGGCCCCACCAATTTTGGGTGCGATAGGAGGCAATGTAGATCTGACTACCTGCCATCACTCGACTCAGCGGAGGCACATTGCCGGCAGCAGAAGATGAGGAGCCGGTAATCTGATCAGCCTTGAAACACATGATCTCGTGTACATTGCTGCCGCCACCCGTACCGCCAGTAAAACCAAAGCGGAAATTCTTGGGCAGAGGTCCGTTCGATGCGGTGATATCTCGCTTGTCCATCACCTGGATGCTCTCGCCCCCGTTATAGCTATAGGCAAAGCTCAGCAGGCCATCTTGCGTAATCTTGATATTGTAGGTAATGGGCGTGGCAGCTCCCCGCAAAGGCATATTAATAGCCTGCTGATTAAAAATTGCCTTTCGCTGCTTTCTCGCATTATCTGAATCCGAAGAATTCAGCTTGGCATCCATAATATCGCTGTGAATGATATAGGGGTAGTTATAGAAACCGCTGTAATTTGTTCCTGTGTTGGCTACTTCGGTATTTGTAACGTTTGAACCACTCTTTGTGTACCTATAAAGCTTGCCGTTTAGGCATGCCTGCTTTACGGCATTGTTTTGCAAAGTTCTGGTATTTAATATGCTGGATGGGTAATAACTGGCTTTATTCTCGCTGAGCCATTTCCAGTTGATATTCCCAGCGCCGCGCAAAGTGACGCGATTCCAGCCTTGGCCGGGTCCGGTATTAGTGGTATCTCCGGAATTGGAGAAATTACCGAACTCATCGATGCCTAGACCTATATATGCACCATAAAGACCATCGCTGCCGTCAGGATTGGAAGTGCTGACATCTTTGTTGTTTGCACAGCTATAGCCCAAACTTCCGCCAAAAGCACCTGTCTTTGTGCTACTGTTTACACTAGTCACTTGATCGGCATCGACCAAAAAGAAAGCAATGCCGTCAGCTCCGGATTTAACACTGGCATGGTTTGGATAGGCATTGCCACCATATGTCACAGTTTTAAAAGTGATATTGACGCCGGCATTGGATGGGAAAACATCTTTGGCATAAACCGCGCCCGTCTGGTTATTGCCATTTGATCCAGTGTTCGTTGCCCCGTTGGTCAATCGCAAAGCGCCCTGGCCCACTGCATCTGGCAAGCGCCCGGAAGCCCCGCCCACAAGAGTCGTACTACCGTAATACGGCAGGCCGGTGCAGGCTGGAATTGATCCAGTATTATTGCCGGCGGTCAAGCAGGCACCACCCAAAGATTGCCAGTTATATGATGATGCAGCCCCGGTTAAGGTGTCTTTTACCGAAATGGCGGCGTGACTTGGAATGATTGCGCCTAAGCCTGTCAGACAAATCCCGAAAATTTGATAGAAATAATTTTTTTTGAATGGCTTGCTCATCACAAATCTCCCAAATCAATCGAACTCAGTGAGAACGTGAAGGTGCTTTGCAGCACTGAAGCCGTGCTTTCCTGGCCTCCGTAGCCGGTAGCAGAGAGTTGGAAAAAATCTCCTCTGCGGTTTTTTCCAAGATAGCTTATATAGAGTTTTGGCTGCGCCAAATAATTAATGTCGCCATTGGATGCCAAACCACCGCCATTGCTGATGGTCATGTTTTCTGGTGTGTAGGTGGTATATCCTGTCCAGGAACTATCAGCCGGATTTGCCAATGCATTGGTACACACTCGCATTAGTGAAATGGTGTTTCCATCGACAGTGTCACTACAGTTTATATATTCTCCATGGTTGTTAAGAGACAACCACCATTCGCCATAGCGCAGTCCAGATTCAGCTGCTTGAAATGAGCGTTGTTTCTCCAGCGTATTTCCTGCTGCGCGCTCACTCAACGTAACATTGCGCATTCCGAAAATACCGAGTGACATTACCGCCAGTAAAACAAATAGGCAAACAATTATGACCACACCTTGCTGGCGGTGCATTCTCGGTCTAGTTCGGAATTTCATAGGTATTCATCAGGTTAACGTATTGCGTAACCACCTTGGGCATGGCTTTCTGAGCCGCTTCCGAGTTGTTGATGGTGTCCATCAAGGTCAAATCAATACGTACTGCGCGAACGTTGCTCCAACCAATGGCCGCTGTCTGCGTTGCGCCCAAATAGCTGTCCAGCACACCATCTGAATCGCTGTCTACGCCGTACAAGAAATCGAGTTTGGAGATATTGCGTGCCAACACGACAGTAGCGGGCGTGCCTCCATTGGTACTGGTCGTGCAAACCAGTTCATAACTGGCATTGATGGAGAAGGTGTTGACAAAGATGGCATTGGCTCCAGTGTCATTTTCTGAACCCGAGCAGTTCAAGATGCCGTCGTTCGCTTGGGCCTGGTAACGGACACTGAGGGAAGACTTTCCATTCGCCGAGGCGCCATAGATGATTTGCCCGGCAGTCGTAAAGCTTGTATCAGCACCAAAGACAGAAGCCAGGTTGTCAGTGAGAGGGTTCGCAAAAAAACCTGCGCTCTGAATGCTGTTAGTGAGCGTTGTCAAAGCAAGTCTTTGATTCTCCTGCGTGTTGACAAGGCTGTCCTCACTCAGAAAGTTTCGTTTGAGCGTGACATAGATTCCCGCCAGTGCCATGCTCAGAAAAATGCTGATGAGCATGGCGATCATCATTTCTACCAGCGTGAAACCGCGTGAAAGCGATGCCTTGCCATGCCTGATGCGTAGAGATGTCTGGTTCATGGCTCTACGTGCAGAAAGTAATTGCGCTCACCTGCGGTGGCCGCAGAAGCCGCAGCGGCATTCTTGCCAGAATCGACAAAGCGTTCGCTCCAGGAAATCTTGATGGTGCAGTTGTGCGCGGCATTGTCTGCGACTGCAGGGCAGGACACATCGCTTTTTGCATCGGGCAGGGCATTGCCCAAACTGGCTGCCCAGGTACTTGCCTCCAGCCCGGCCAACTGAGCCGGCGTGCAAGCACTGCAACTGGTTTGGCTGGTGTCAAGGTTGCTGCTCTTGGTTGCCAGGTTTGTACCGCTGGATGTGAAGCTGATGACATTCGCACGCGAAGCCCAAAAGGTGCGATTGGCATACATGGCTGCGGCGAGGCTGCTGGCTTGCATGGCAGCGATAGAGCGAAGAGAGGCGGTTTTGGCATTGCTCATTCCTTTAATGAGCAGGCTGCTGGTACCCATGATGCCAAGCGAAATAATCAATATGGAGACCAGCGTCTCGATCAGTGAAAAACCGGCGACTTTTCTTTTTGACGTGCAACGCATGCGGCAGCGCATGTTTCTAATCACAGTTCGCCTCTCCTTTTTTCCGAATGGCCGGATTGGCCGTCTGATTGATCACCAGACAGCGCTGAGCAAAGGAGTCTACAGGCGAGGTTTTCAGGGTGAAAACGATCTGACCTGCTGCCGGCAACTTGTAGGCAAAACCTTCGCCATTGATATTGATGCTGCTGACGTTACTGGATGCTGCGAGTGTGTCGCCTGCTCTCACGGCCTGCTCCTTGGCAATGACGGTTTCGCCACTGTCCATAGTCTGGTTTCCGTTTTTGTCATCAAAGACAATCCAGCCTGTCTCCCAAGCATTGCTGCCCGAGCAGCTAGTGCCGTTAGTCGATGCGCAAAGCTGAACCGCACTGCCGCGTTTGATGGCCTCACTTTTGGCTGTCCGAATGGCTGCAGACAAGGAGGTGATTTCGCCCGCTGTGCGATTGGAGCGAATAAGGGAAGCCATGCTGGGGGCAGCCAGGGAAGCAGCGATGGCGATGATGGAGATGACAGTAAGTAGCTCAACCAAGGTGAAACCGAGTTGCCGCGAGCTTTTTTCTAACTTCATCGGATGCCGCAATGTCTCATTTATCTATACAAATTGCTTTGTCTTAAAGCATCAACTCGAAAACAAATTCGTATATAGGTAGCAAATATTTTGTGTCAAATACTAACTTTTGTAGGATATTTTTTCAATAGGGGTAGCCCGGAATTGCAGAAAATCATGTTGCATGAGTCTGCATAAACATGGCTCATCTCATGGAGTTCGTTTTCGGCGATTCACTCATCTTTCAGAGCCAGAGTATTCGTCGAGGAGGGCTGGTGTTCACTCAGCTGAACAGGTTCAGCTGAGTGAATAACATTCCGTGCAGATTACAGAGTGGGTGCATTTCATGCTGAGTTACAGAGAGCGGGAAGGTTCTCGCAAAAAAGCATTGACAAGGGTGGGCTTGCTCAATGTCAAGCCATGGATGCAATCGCCATGGATTGCAAAAAAAATCTGGAAGGCGATGCCTTTTATGGAGCACATGCGGAAGTCCATAAGCACGGAAGCTTGCGGTCTTGTAGCAGACGGCAGCATTTACAACCAAGAGCACTCAGCAAGTGGAGCGCGCTGTGCAATTGACTGGGATTGCTTTTCTAAGTATTCAATTCACAAGTCACGGGAATATTCTCAATGAAAGACATCTGAGATGCAGGTCCAGTGGTCGCTTTCAGCTATGCATTTCGATCAAGTACTGGCTTGAACACCTTTGTTCGCAAACGTGGGACCGGTGGTGCCGGGAGTCCAGCCGGGATAGGTTTCCATCACTTCGGCAAACAAGGCGGAGTCTATCCAGCGTTGCAGCCAATCCTGCAGATGCGGCCAGGGCTGCTCGTCCCACTGCGCCTGGTCGATGCGGGCGTACTGGCGCACAAAAGGGCGCAAAGCCATGTCGGCCAGGCTGGGGTTCAGACCAAACAGGTAACCGGTCTGCTCGAGCTGGTCGTTGAGCTCGCTGAGCCAGATCAGTGCATCGGCCTGGGCCTGATTGACTTCCTCGGCGCTGTGGCGCTCGGGGTATTTGCAGCGATCCAGCGCTTTCTTGAAAAAACCGTCATTGCGCTCTATCAGCGACAGCATTTCGCTCAGTTCGCCTTGCGTGGGCGAGAGCCAGCCGTCGGGATCGTTGGCGGCAAGCGCATGCAGCATGATGTCCAGGCTTTGATCGATCACGGCTCCATCTGCACTGACCAGCACCGGCACCGTGCCCTTGGCCGATGCATCCAGCAGTGCCTGGGGCTTGTTTCTCAGATTGATCTCACGCAACTCGCAGGCCATGGCCGAATGCGCCAGCGCCAAACGGGCACGAATCGCATAGGGACAGCGGCGAAAGGAATACAGCACAGGCAGCGAAGAGGGTGAGGACAAGGAATCGGACATGAACAGCAGAGAAAAATGCGATGCAGCGTTGAAGGCTTTGCGTGCGCTTGGATGAGATTGGGAATGGAGCAGCCCACAGCCTAACCCATGTCTCATGCCGCCAGAGCTTGATCGCCTATAGATCACCTATAGCCAAGGCCGGTGGCTTTGCGGGCCTGGAAACGAGTCAAAGCGAATGCCAGAGTGCGTGAAGGCCAACTCGCGTGGCGACAGGGCGCAAGGGATTTTTGAAAGACGCAGTGCTATTTGGTGTGACCGTACAGCGCATAGGCGGCCATGCCATCCGGGTGCGGCCATGTGGCAAGTGAAAGGCCGCAGCGCTGATAGACTCTGCAGCCTGCGAGCGTTCGAGGCCGGGCAACCGGTCTTTGCTAGAAATTATGTGCGATTGCACAATTTTGTCGAACTTCGAAATTCATAGCGAAAAGTCGTTGTACAATTCGATTCATCGTAGGGGAGTCGCCAAGTTGGTTAAGGCACCGGATTTTGATTCCGGCATGCGAAGGTTCGAATCCTTCTTCCCCTGCCAAGATATAAAAACCTGTTCACGCAAGTGAACAGGTTTTTTGCTTTGTGCCTTTTGTTTTGGCTTTGCATTAACTTTTTCAGCTTGTTTTGTCATGCGTCCTGGTGAAATTGGCGCTCGCCGGGCGCAGGCGATACATGTCTGCAAATCCTGGTTATATGGATTCGCCTTGCTTCGTGATGCCGCGCTGCTTTTTCTGACGTTTTGCAGCGTTCAGCTGCAGTGCTTCAGTATTGATAGCTGCTTGTGCTCAACAGGTTTGCGTCTGAAGCCTGTTTGATACTTCGGCGGGCCAGTGTGACGGATTGTTTCGAGTCGAACGGGCTTTTGCCCATGGTGGCGGGCGATTTGAGGCCGGTGGCGGCGACCAAATTGGCTTTTTGCCTAAGTGTTACTACGGATACGTCAATAAATGTCGTTAAATTTCTTGCGAAATGATTCGATGATTGCGTCGAATCGTCAAAACAAAGAAATTTCACCTGCAAACTGCTTATAGACTGGCTCTCTTTTGTTCGACTTACTTTCGATAAATGTTCGATTTGAGTCGAAGTTGATCCGAACCCAGCAGGAGCGGCATATGCCCAGCAAATCTTCGATTCTCCAGACCGTGGCCCTGGCTGCCAGCCTGTGCGTTGGCGCGGCTGCCGTGGCCCAGGAATCCTCCATGGCCCGTGTAGAGCGCACCAAGACGCTGCGCGTGGGGGTGATTTCGGGTGCCACGCCTTATTTCCACAAGGATCTGGTGTCGCAAAAATGGGAAGGCTTTGGTCCCGACTTCGCCGCCAGCCTGGCCCAGAAGCTGGGTGCCAAGGTGGAGCTGGTGGAAACCACCTGGGGCAACTCGGTGATGGATCTGCAGACCAACAAGATCGATGTGATGTTCGGCATGGGTCCGACGCCTGCACGCCGTGAAATGGTGGATTTCTCGGAGATGCTGTTCAACAACACGCTCACGGCGGTCTGCAAAAAAGGCTATGGCCCTGTCAAGACCTGGGAGCAGTTGAACGATCCCAAGGTCAAGATCGTGGTGGACGTGGGCTCCAACCAGGATCAGTTCGCTACCAAGACCTTGCCCAAGGCCAATATTGCACGCCTGGAAAGCTCGGGCGCGGCCTCAATGGCCGTGCAGACCGGCCGTGCCGATTGCCAGATTCTGATGGTGTTGCTGGCCCAGCCGCTGCTGGCCAAGCGCCCCGATGTGGGTGCCATGTTTGTGCCCGAGCCCGTGGCCACCTCATCCACTCATATCGGCCTGCCCAAGAGCAGCAACAAGGACTTTGAAAAAGCCGTGAACACCTGGCTGCTGGATGTGCGCGCCAAGGGCGAGGTGCAGTCGGTGATCGTCAAGAACATGGAAAAGCTGGCCGGCGTCAAGCCAGAGAGCTTTCCCAAGCAAGTCAAGTTCTAAGCACTGACCCATAGATTCCGACTGGGACTTGCCCGGTCCCCTGTTGCGGCTGCCATGCAAGGCAGCCGCAAGTCGTTCAGGAGTAGCAATGTACGAATGGGATTTTTCCCTGTTGTGGAAGTATCGGACCCTGTTCATCCAGGGCATAGGCTATACGCTGCTGTTCACCGCCATCTGTGTGGCGGGTGGGCTGGCCGTGGGCCTGGTCGCGGGTCTGGGGCGGCTGTCGCGCCATAAATGGATCACCTTGCCGCTGCGTGCGTTTGTGGAAGTGTTCCGTTGCACGCCGGTGCTGGTGCAACTGGTGTGGTTTTACTACGCGCTGCCGGTGCTCACCGGCATCGAGATGTCGGCCCCGGTGGCGGCTGCGCTGTGCCTGTCGCTGTACGGCGGGGCCTTCTATTCCGAAATCATTCGCGGCGGCGTGATCTCCATCGATGCGGGCCAGACCGAGGCCGCTCAGGCCATTGGCATGACGCAGTTTCAGCTGATGCGCCGCATCATCTTGCCGCAGGCCTTCAAGCGCATGGTGCCGCCGCTGATGAGCCAGTCCATCATGCAGCTCAAGAACACTTCGCTGCTGTCCGTGCTGGCCGTGCCCGATCTGCTGTACCAGGGCCAGGTGATTGCGCATGACACCTACCGTCCGCTGGAGGTCTATACCTTCATCGCCGTGGCTTATTTCGTGATCCTGCTGCCGGCCACCATGTGGGCCAAGCGCATAGAGCAAAACAGCTCTCAAGCCAAGGAGGCATAAGCGATGTCTGCTCCTGTAATTGAGATTAAGAATCTCAAAAAGTCCTTTGGCGATCTGGCCGTTCTGAAAGACATTTCGCTGACGGTGGAGCGGGGCTCCGTCGTGGCGTTGATCGGGCCCTCGGGTTCGGGCAAATCCACGCTGCTGCGCTGCGTCAATCTGCTGACCGTACCCGATGGCGGCGACATCCGCGTGGGTGAGCAATCCATCACTTTCAGCGGTAAAAACACGGCACTGCCGCGCGACAAGGTGCTGGCCGGCTACAGAGCCCGCACCGGCATGGTGTTTCAGCATTTCAATCTGTTCCCGCACATGACGGTGCTGCAAAACGTCATGGAAGGGCCGGTGACGGTGCTCAGGAAAAACCGGCACGAAGCCGAGGCCAAGGCGCGCGAGCTATTGGCCAAGGTGGGTTTGGCAGACCGTGCCGATATGGTTCCTGACAGAATGTCTGGCGGCCAAAAGCAGCGCGTGGCGATTGCACGGGCTTTGGCCATGGAGCCTTCCGTCATGTTGTTCGACGAGGCGACCTCGGCGCTGGACCCGGAATTGGTGGCAGAAGTGCTGGGTGTCATCAAATCATTGGCCAAGGAAGGTATGACCATGATTTTGGTCACACACGAAATCGCTTTTGCCCGCGAAGTGGCGGACAAGGTGATCTTCATGCGCGACGGCGTGGTGGTGGAATCAGGCCCGCCCTCGCAGGTGATAGACGATCCGCAGCAGGAGGCGACACGCAGCTTTCTGGGCCGGATTCTGGGCAGCAGCCATGCGCCGGCCCGGACGTAGAGGTGTAGCGCATGAACGAGAGCAAGAACAGCATCAGGTACGGCAGCAGCAAGCTTTGCGCGTACCACAGCATGAAGAGAATGGGGTGAGCATGGAATACCGTTTGGACGAAACCGACCGTCAGCTGCTGCGGCTGCTGCAGACCAATGCGCGCGCCTCGACCGCGCATCTGGCGCGGCAGATGAACTTGGCGCGCACCACGGTGGTGGCGCGCATTGCCAAGCTGGAGCAGGAAGGCGTGATTGCCGGCTATGGCGTGCGCCTGGGCTCGAGGCTGGAGCAATCGGCCGTGCGCGCCTACTGCGGCATCCGCGTGCAGCCCAAGACGGCAACCTCCGTCATGCAGGCTCTGAACCGCTTTACCGAGGTGGAGGAAGTCTCGGCCGTCAGCGGCCAGTACGACTACATGGTGTTTGTGCGTTGCGAAAGCAATGAAAAGCTCGATGCTTTGCTGGACCGTATTGGCCTGATCGACGGTATTCAGCAGACCTATACCTCGGTGGTGCTGAGCCGCAAGATCGACCGCCGCACCACGGCCGAGGTGGTGGCAGACAACCAGGCCGGCTGAGAATCGGCCGCCCGCGTCAGAAAAAACACCCGTCAGCGATAGGCTGATCGGGTGTTTTTGCTATTTATACAATAGCTGTATGCGCTTCACTGCATTGGGCTAGAGGCTAGTTTGACCTTAAATTCACGGTTCTGAATGGCTTACAGAAAGCGGCTGGCACGGAAAGGGTAGGGGTCCAGCGGCAGCTGTGCATCGCCCAGCATGCGGGCTGCCAGCAGGGCGGCGGTTCCCGGTCCGGTGCTAAAGCCTATGTGCTGGTGGCCAAACGCCAGCCACAGGCCGGGACGGCCCGGCATTTCGTCGATCACGGGGCGGCTGTCGGGCAGGGTGGGGCGGCGGCCCATCCACAGCGGCTGCTCCAGGCGCGGCCCCAGCGGCAGAGCTTGGCGGGCAGCGGCCTCGGCCTGCTCCAGCTGCTGTGGCTTCATGGGCGCATCGCAGGCATTGAGCTCCACGCCGGTGGACAGGCGCAGGCCTTGCTCCATGGGCGAGAGCACATAGCCGCCTGCCGTGTCATATATCGGGCGTTGCAGGCGGGCGGCGGCCTCGCCCGCTGCGTAATGCATGTGATAGCCGCGCTCAAAGCCCATGGGTACATCGATGCCCAGACCAGCCAGGAACTGGCTGCTCCAGGGCCCCAGGGCGACCACGACGCGGTCGTATTCACGGATGCCGTCACCGTCCACCACGGACCAGCGACCCGTCACGCTCTGGCGCACGGTGCGCAACTCGGTGGTCTTGAGCGCGCCACCACGGGCCACAAAGGCCTGGGCATAGGCCTTGACCACGGCACCAGGGCTGTTGACGGAGTAGCTGTCCTTGATCCACAGGGCCTTGGCAAACACCGGCGCGAGCACCGGCTCCAGATCGCTGATGGCTGGCGCATCCAGCGTTTGCGTGGCAATACCAAACTGCTCCATGGTCTCGCGACCCAGCTGCGCGCCAGGGGCGTCAAACGCTTGCAGGCTGCGGTAGAGAAACATCCAGCCGTTGTCGCGCAGCCGGCCCAGTTCGTTGACTTCGCCCAGCAGGCGTTTGTGCTCTTCGGTGGACAGGCTGATCAGAGCATCCAGCGCGGCCGTGGTTTCGGCAAACACGCTGGCGCGCGCATTGCCGACAAAGCCCAGGGCCCAGCGCAGATTGGCGGCGACAAAGGCTGGGTTGTAGCGAAAGCCTGTGCCCTGGTTCTTGAGCAGCCCCGGCAGATTGCCCCATAGCTTGGGGTGGTTGAAAGGCATGAGCGAGCTGCGCGCAATCACGCCGGCGTTGCCGTACGAGGTTTCCAGGCCGGGAGCACGCCGGTCCAGCAGCGTTACCGCCAAACCACGGCGCTGCAACTCCAAGGCGATTGCCACGCCCACCATGCCGGCGCCCAGCACGGCCACTGTTTTTTGTGTCATGAGAATACACGCGCCAGCCCTAGGCCGGCTGGCGCATCAAAAGTCCAGATTGCGTTCCGCAGCGGCATGGCAAGGTGGCATGCCGCAGGGGGTAGACGGTATTGTCGGCGCGAACCGGCAGGGCTTTTTGCAACATTCGCATCCAGCTGAACGCTGAGCGAAAAAAAGAGAGCCGACGGCTCTCTTGGGCTGTAAGCGCGGGCGGCAATCAGTCCACAACCACCTTGGGCTGGCCTTGTTGCATATGGCCGATGACGGCAGCCTCGGCAAAGCCCTGGGCGGCAAACAGCTGCAGCACCTGCTCGGCCACCTCGGGTGCGCAGGAGACCAGCAGGCCGCCCGAAGTCTGAGGGTCGGTCAGCAAAGCGCGTTGGGCATCGGTGATCGAGGCCGCCAGTTCGATTTGCTCACCATAGGAGGCCCAGTTGCGACCCGAGGCGCCGGTGATGACGCCTTGCTCGGCAAAGCCTTGCACCGTGGGCAGCACCGGCAGCTTGGCACTGTCGATGCGGGCCGTGAGGCCGGCACCGCGTGCCAGCTCCAGGCCGTGGCCCAGCAGGCCAAAGCCGGTCACGTCGGTCAGTGCATGCACGCCGTCGAGCTTGGACAGATCGGCACCGGGACGGTTGAGCTGGGTGGTGGCCTTGACCATGGCGGCATAGCCGGCATCGTCGAGCAGATTTTTCTTGAGCGCGGCCGACAGAATGCCCACGCCCAGCGGCTTGCCCAGAATCAGCACATCACCGGCCCTGGCGTCGGCATTGCGCTTCATGTGCTTGGGGTTGACGATGCCAATGCCCACCAGGCCGTAAATCGGCTCCACCGAATCGATGGAGTGGCCGCCGGCCAGGGGAATGCCGGCATCGCGGCAAACGGATTCGCCGCCTTCCAGGATCTTGGCGATCACATCATGGGGCAGCACATTGATGGGCATGCCCACAATGGCCAGTGCCATCAGCGGCGTGCCGCCCATGGCATAGATATCGGACAGCGCATTGGTGGCGGCAATGCGGCCAAAATCGAACGGATCATCGACGATGGGCATGAAGAAATCCGTCGTCGCCACAATCGCCTGCTCGTCATTGATTTGATAGACGGCTGCATCGTCGGCGGTTTCCGTGCCCACCAGGAGGTTGGGGAAGAACTGCTTGGGCAGATTGCTTTTGGCCAGCAGCTCGGACAGCACGCCGGGTGCGATCTTGCAGCCGCAACCGCCGCCGTGGGACAGGGAGGTGAGTCGGGGAACTGGAGGGGTATCTGTGGTCATGGATGGAATCTGGCTGGCAATGAGGGCAAGCAGGCCTGCGATGGACGCGGGGCGGGCCGGTTGGGCGTATGTTGCATTATCGGCAGCCCGCACATTCCCTGTGCTTTAGTGGGAGGCCGCTGTTGCTGCCAAAGCAAGGTTTACACCTCTACTGCTAAAGATGTGAAAAAATGTACAAGATTAGAGGACGGAACCGGATAGCAAGCTTTCGCCGTCTCGTCTCTCAAGTCCTGTGCCTGCTGTTTTCATGGAGTCCTTGTTGTCACCGTTGTTGTCATATTGCAAGCCAGGTCGATGCCATGGAGCGCAGTCTCTTCGCCGCAACAGCGGCTGGGCATGCCTGCTTGTGGCCTGCCTGGCCTGGTCGGCCACGGCGGCCCGCTCGGATACGGCGGCCCAAGAGCATGTGCAGGCGGTAACGCGCACGGTGATCGGCATTCTGGGCTATACGCGCTGGCCGGCAGAAAATGCCGTGCTGCACCTGTGTGTGGTCGGGACCACGGAATATGCGAGCGGACTGATGCAAAGCTCCGGACAGGCGGTTGGCGGCCAGCGCCTCGAAGTCAGGCGTGTGGATCTGGAGCAACTTAAAACCTCCAACTGTGACGGCATCTATGCCGGAGAGATGAGCGAGCCGCAGTGGCGCAACCTGCTCAGGCAGGAGGCCGGGCGCTCGCTGCTGACCATCAGCGAGCGCAGCGCGCTGTGCCGCATCGGCGCCATGTTCTGCCTGCGGCGCGAGGGTGAAGGGCCGGGTTTCGAGGTCAATCTGGACTCGGTGGCCCGCAGCGGACTGCGCATCAGCCCCAAGGTGCTGCAGCTGGCACGATCGAAAGCTGCGCCATGAGTTTTCCCATGCGTGGCGGCAATGCCTCATTGCATGCGGTGATTCGCCGCGCCCATCTGCGCATGGCGGGCATGGCCATTGCGTTGGCCGGCGCGCTGCTGCTGCTGGTCGGGGTGGTGGTGCTGCGCTTTTATCTGCTCAACAACCTGCAGTTAATGGCCCGCTCCCTTGCCTATACGGTTGAGGCTTCCCTGGTCTTCAACGACCGCGATGAGGCCGGCCAGATGCTGGAGCAGCTGCTGCGCGGCGAGGATGTTGCGCGAGCCCAGGTGTTCGACGCGCAAGGACAGGTCTTTGTGCACTGGTCGTCAGGCAAGTCCGCTACGGGTGGCGTCGGCGAGGTGTTGGCTGCCGTCATCGGGATAAAGCCCGGGGAGGCGGAAGTCAGCCAGGACGGCAAGCCCATCGGGCGTGTGTTGCTCTACAGCGACGGGGCCGGTTTTGTGCACTTTCTCTATGCCGGCCTGGCCGTGTTGGCCTTATGCCTGGGCATCAGCGGCTATGTTGGCATGCGGCAGTCACGGCGCATGATGGCCGATATTGCCGAGCCGCTGCAACAACTGGCCCGGGTGGCGCGCGCGGTGCGGCGCGACCGTTCCATGGATCAGCGCGTGCCCCCGGCCCGTATTGCCGAGCTGCACGAACTGGGCGATGACTTCAACGCACTGCTGTCCGAGCTGCAGATGCGCCACGAGCGACTGCAGCAGCAGAACTCGGTGCTGGAGCTGCAGGCCTTGCGCGACGGTTTGACGGGTTTGGCGAACCGTGTCTATTTCGAGCAGCGTCTCCAGCAGGCTCTGCGCGATGCGCACGATGCCGGACACAAGTTGGCCGTGCTGTTTCTGGACAATGACCGTTTCAAGCACGTCAACGACGTTCACGGCCATGCCGCAGGCGATGCCTTGCTCAAGGCCGTGGCGGACAGATTGCAGTCGCTGGTGCGTGAATCGGACATGGTGGCCCGCTTGGGCGGCGATGAGTTCTCCATCCTGCTGTACCCGGTGGGTGGTGTGGCGGATGCCCAGTTCGTGGCGAACAAGATCCAGGAAGCGATGCGGGACCCCGTGATCACCGGCAACGGTGTGCTGCTGAATCCTTCGGTCAGCGTAGGCATAGCCGTCTTTCCGCAACACGGCCAGGATATGGAGTCATTGATGGACTACGCAGACCAGGCCATGTACGAAGCCAAGCTCGCGCGTCGTGCCGAGCACTCTTTACTTGAGGAATGAATATGCAATGGAATCAGAAGATGGGGCTTGGGCGGCGCATTGGCGCCTGGGGTTCAAGCCTGGCGTTGGTCTTGATGCTGGCCGCATGCCAGACACCGCCGCAGCCCAAGGGGCTGACGGTGAAACAGCAGCAGGTGCTGCGTGCACAGGGCTTCGAGCAGATGGATCAGGGCTGGGAACTGCAGATGCCGGGCAAGCTGCTGTTTGAATTCGACTCTTCCGAAGTCGGGTCCGCGGCGCGCGTCAAGGTGACTGAGCTTGCACAGGCATTGATGAAAGAAGGCATAGACCGCTTGCGCGTGGAAGGCCATACGGACGACAGAGGCAGTGATGCCTACAACCTCAAGCTGTCGGCACGCCGGGCGCAGGTTGTGGCCGAAGTGCTGATGGAAGCGGGCATGCCCAAGCAAAACATCGAGGTCAAGGGCCTGGGCAGTGCTTCGCCTCTGGTGTCGGGCAACGCTGCAGAAAATCGCCGCGTGGCGATTGTGGTGCCCTTGCTTTAAGCGTTGGCTTGGTGGTTGGAAGCAGCACCCAGAGAAACTTTGGTCAATGAGGTGTTGATGAGGGATTTTCTTATTTGGAGGTCGCTGTGGACACGGGGCATTGCTGATCACCCTTTGTCAATGCCGTGACATTCCGTCCAGCCTGGATGTGTCGATTTCCACCAGGATTGATTCCAGCATCACGTTTACTCTTTGAAGGAGCTCTTCATGGTCGAGATCAGCAAGGTAAAAGGACCCGCCTCCTATTTCCCATCCATCGAGAAGACTTACGCCCAGCCCATAGCGTATTGGATGGATATTCTTCAGGCTGCGGGACCGCTGAAGCACATGGAGCTCGTCAACTGCCTGAAAACCCAGCATCAAATGGGACATGGGCATGCAAATGCCCTGGTAGCGGCATTCCTTGCAAAGAAGGGCTCAAGCAGCCTGGCGAGCAGTGGTTCAAGCAGCCTAGCGGAAACCTTCGCCAGTCATGCCTGGCGGTCATGCAGCACAAGAGTCTGGCCCGAAAGACTGTCGCGCTGACCGCGTCGAGAGTTGAAGCTCTGAATTCCCGCCAGCCTACGTTCTATCGCGTAGGTATCGTGCCCATGCGCGGCATGCACGCGATTCCTACCGATGGCTTCATGAGCGAATCACAAGGGAGCTCAACGAGGCGGCCAAGTGTCTCTTCTGGCATTGGAGTCAATGCCGAGCTGTGCTTATCTGCTCAAAGAAGTCGTTTGTAACATCACTGCGGTAGCCGGCAATGGGTTGGCATGGAGCTGCGGTGCTCAGTCTGCATATCGCTTCAGAATCAGTGAAGCGTTCACCCCGCCGAAACCAAATCCATTGAGCATGGCGTGCTCTATTGCATGAGATCGCGCGTCTCCCGTGATCAGGTCAAGTCCATCTGCCAGTGGATCCGGGTTTTCCAGGTTGAGCACCGGCGGAGCGATCTGGTTGCGCAAGGCCAGTACCGTGAAGATGGCTGCTGCCCCACCGGCTGCCCCCAGCATATGGCCCACGGCGGATTTGGTGGCCGTGATGGAGGGGCGATGGCCGCTGCCAAACACTTGGCGAATGGCTGCCAGCTCACCTCTATCGCCGACCAGGGTAGACGTTGCGTGAGCATTCAGATGCTGGATATCACCGGCTTGCAGATTCGCATGGCGCAAGGCGATGCGCATGGAACGTGCGGCGCCGGATCCATCTTCGGGCCCAGAGGTGACATGGTGGGCATCGGCCGAGGTGCCGTAGCCCACCAGCTCTGCCAGCGGCCTGGCCCCGCGCGCCAAGGCATGCTCTAGCGACTCAAGCACCAGCAGGCCTGCACCTTCAGCCATGACAAAACCGTCGCGCGCCAGATCGAAAGGCCGGGACGCTTTGGCTGGATCGCCGTTGAAATGGGTAGCCACAGCTTTTGCTGCCGCAAAGCTGCCCAGTGCCACCCGGTCAATTGTGGCTTCGCTGCCGCCGCAGAGCGCCATATCCGCTTCATCATTGCGAATCAAACGCGCCGCATCGCCAATGGCTTGAATGCTTGCCGCGCAAGCCGTGACCGGAGCACCCAAGGGGCCTTTGAGCTGATGCTTGATCGATACCTGCCCGGCGGCCAAATTGGCCAGAAAGGCCGGAACCGTAAAAGGAGACAGGCGCTGAGGGCCCTTGCTGTCGGTGGTGCGCACTGCTTCTGTGATGGTGCTGAAACCGCCCACACCGGAGCCGATGATGGTGGCCGCACGCTCTTGCTGTTCAGCGCTTGGATGAATCCACTGCGCATGCGCCAGAGCCTGGTCTGCGGCACCCAGGGCAAATGCGATGAAGCGATCCATGCGGCGCAGTTCTTTAGGCGATATGACGGCCTCTGCATGCCATCCTGCCTGCGGGTCTTCGTCCAGGCCAGGGACTCGGCCGGCGATCGACACGCCTGTGCCTTCACCCACATCGGCATTGAGGCTGCGCACCCCAGACTGGCCGGCTAGCAGGCGCTGCCAGGCCAGCTCCACATTGCACCCAAGAGGGGACACCAAACCCAAACCGGTGATGACTACGCGTCGACCCATGCTGCACCTTTCGTTTGTCACATCCAGACTCCGCTAAAAGCTGGATACAACTTTATTGATGATGAGTGTAATCATAATTGAGTTTTGATGACGGTTATCATCTAACGAATGAAAGTCAGCAAAGCACAGGCCGCAGAAAATCGCGAAGGTATCGTGGACGCCGCTGCGCGCCTTTATCGAGAAAAAGGCCTGGACGGTGTGGGCGTGGCAGAGATCACCCGTGATGTTGGATTGACGCATGGTGGTCTGTACCGACATTTCGAGTCCAAAGATGCGCTTGCACGCGAAGCCTGCCTGCGCGCATTTGAATGGACGATCACGCCGCTAGACGGACTGGCGCCGCATGAAGCGGATACAGCATCCGCAGCCAGGTTTCACGCCATGGTGCACAGCTATCTTTCGGCAAACCATCGCGACCACCCTGGCGAAGGCTGCCCAGCTGCCGCATTGGCTGCAGATGCCGCGCGGGCCGGACCCGAAATGTCTGAAGTTTTTGCGCAAGGAGTGGAGCGCAATATCCAGCGTTTCATGGGCGTGCTGCAAGGTGATGACGTAGCCAAGCGCACGCAGACCATCGTGACCCTCAGCAGCATGGTGGGCGCATTGGTGCTCGCTCGCGCCACTGCCGCAGGCAACCCGGCGCTGTCGGAAGAAATCCTGGCCACTTTGCGTCAGCAGTTGGCGCCATCTGTGCCCGACCAGCCGGCCTAGGCTTGCATCGGTGTTGACATGCGAATATGGCGGATAGGCGCGATTCGCCTGAACTCTCATGCCGTGACCGATATTGGACTTTGCAGTTTTGAATGCAAGCCAAAACCTTTGCCTTACCGGGCGCAGGAATGAAGAAAGCCCCAGAAGGGGCTTTCTTGGATGGCGATTAGCCGTAATTCTGGCGGAAAGCAGCTGGAGTCGAACCAACCCGGGAGCGGCTGACGCCCCCCACCGGGTTTGAAGCCCGGCCGCACCACCGGGCACGATTGCCTTCCTTGTGTGCAAGAGCCGCAAGCGCAACTCTTGTAGAAGAGGTGCTGATTGTAGCCAGCATTGCCGCCGCCACGGTGCAATCGCCGCTTGGCCCAGTGCTGCAGTCTTCTATCAGTTTGATAGTAGGCTGCACAAGCGGTGATTGCGCATCAGGGCTTTTAGCTGGATTTCCATTGCACATCGGGGCGCAGCATATGGGCATCGCGCACGCGGCGGGTGTAGCCTATGCGGTCGAAGAATTCGAGGATCTGGATGGCGCGTTTGCGCCCCAGATCGGTGGCGTCGCGAAAGGCGCGGGCCTGGATTTCGCCATGGGGCGCTGCAGCCGCCAGTTCGGCCAAAGTGGTGGTGAGCTCGTCCATGCGGCGGCTGGCATAGAACAGGTCTTTGACCACCTGAAACAGCAGGCCCTGGCGTGAGAGTTTTTTGAGCAGCTGGCGCACCACTTCTTCGCCCGTGCTGTGATCGCGCGCCAGATCGCGTACCCAGGGCGGGTCGTAGCGGCCGGCTTCAATCGCTGGCAGCAGTTTCTGGGCCAGGGCTTGCTCGGCACTGCTGAGTTGAACGCTGTGTTCGGGCAGATGCAGCCAGGCGCCGCTGCTGGCCAGCTGCTTGGCTTGCAGCAAGGCCGAGACAAGGCCCTGGTAGAGCGCATCGTGGCTGGACTGCAGCAGGCCGGGCAAGGCCATGCGGCGCAGTCGGGCGGCGTTGACGCCGGGCTCGTCCGGCGATTTTTCATGAAAGCGGGCCAGCGCCTGCAGCAGCTGGGTTTGCAAGGTCTGCCAGCGCGCATCGGACAGTACCATGGCGTCGCCATTGGCCATGGGCAAGGAGATGGTGCCCGGCATCGGCTGCTGGCTGTCCAGCGCACGTCCGCTCAAACGCTGCAGTTGCGAGCGCGGTATGCCGTGCGGCGCTTGGGCAATCAGTGCGGCAAAGTCGCCGCTGTAGATGAGCTGCTCCAGCGCATCCAGATAGGCCATGCGCTCAGGGCTGCGGCGCTTGCGCGCCGGAGCATAAGGGTCGAGCACCATGCCGCCGGCGATGGTGCGGCTGGCCTGGGCGTTGCGCAAGATCAGGCGGTCGCCGGGGACGGCGAACACCGGCGTGTCCAGCACCAGCTGCACCCGGGCTTCGGTGCCGGGCTCGATGGCCGCATCCTGCAGCAAGGCCACATGGCCTGTGGTGCGCTTGGTGCCCAGATGCACGTGGACGGGCGTCCACTGCGCCATGGCCGGGGCCTCGGCCAGCAGGTGCAGATGGATGTCGATGCGCTCGGTGGCCTGCAGCAACTGCCTGTCCATGATCCAGTCGCCGCGCGTGATGTCTTCCTTGGCGATGCCCGCCAGATTGAGGGCGCAGCGCTGGCCGGCCACGCCGGATTCGCTGGCCTGGTTTTGTGCATGGATGCTGCGCACCCGCACCGTCTGGCCCGTGGCCGAATGCAGCAGCTGATCGCCTACGGCGACTTTGCCGTTGAAGACGGTGCCGGTGACCACCGTACCCTGGCCGGCTAGCGTGAAGGCTCTATCAACCGCCAGACGAAACAGGCCGTGCTGGGCACGTGCCGGCATGGCTTGGGCCTGCAGATCCAGATGCTGGCGCAGTGCCCAGACGCCGGGATCATTGGGCAGGGCGGCTGCGGTTTCAAACACTGGAGCGTGGGCCAGCGCGGTGACGCCGAGTATGGCGGCTATCTCCAGGCGCACCTCGTCAATGCGCTCGCGGGCCACGCGGTCCACCTTGGTCAGTGCCACCGTGCCCTGAGTGACGCCCAGCAGCTGCAGGATTTCAAGGTGCTCAATGGTCTGGGGCATGATGCCGTCGTCGGCGGCGATGACCAGCAGCGCATGGTCAATGCCCACGGCGCCGGCGGCCATGGTGTGCACGAATTTTTCGTGGCCGGGCACGTCGATGATGCCCAGCACATCGCCATTGGCCAGAGGCGCATAGGCGTAGCCCAGCTCGATGGAGATGCCGCGCGCTTTTTCTTCCTTGAGTCGGTCGGTCTCCACGCCGGTCAGGGCGCGCACCAGCGTGGTTTTGCCGTGGTCAATATGGCCGGCGGTGCCGATGATCATGCGAATGCTTTCCCTGCCCGCAAGGGCTGTACGGTCAAAAAAATCAAGCCAAATTGGCATGTGGCGCTTATTGGGTAAGCGCTATCAGCTATCAAATCAAGAGTTTTGGCTGCTGCACAGCTTTGCCAGCTGGGCAGTGAACTGCGCCTGCATACCGTCTTCCAGGCAGCGCAAATCCAGCCACAGGGCATCGTCATGCAGGCGGCCGATCACCGGGCGGGGCAGGGCGCGAAAACGCGCCTCCAGCTGGGTCAGCTGGCGACCGGCCTGCTTGCCGCTGGCCGGGTAGATTTTCAGGCCATGGCTGGGCAGGCTCTCCACCGGCAAGGCGCCGCTGCCGATCTGGCTGGTCATGGCGGCGGCTTCCACCACATAGGCTTCGCCCAGGGCGGCTTGCAGCGGCGCCAACAGGTCTTGGGCCTGGGTCTGCATGTCGACAGCCTGGCGGGTGAACAGGCGCAGCGTGGTCAGCTGCCGGGCCAGGGTTTCGGGGTTGAGGTACAGGCGCAGCGTGGGCTCCAGTGCGGCCAGCGTGATCTTGCCCACGCGCAGTGCGCGCTTGAGCGGATTTTTCTTGATCTGAGCGATCAGCGCTTTTTTGCCCACGATGATGCCGGCCTGCGGGCCGCCCAGCAGCTTGTCGCCGCTGAAGGTGACGATGTCGGCGCCCGACTCCACGGTTTCGCGCACCGTGACTTCATAGGGCAGGCCCCAGTCGCGCATATCGATCAGCGTGCCGCTTCCCAGGTCCACGATCATGGGCAATTCGTTCTCATGGGCCATGCGTGCCACATCGGCATCGCTGACGGCCTTGGTAAAGCCGGTGATGGCGTAATTGCTGCAGTGCACCTTCATCAGCGCGGCCGTGTGCTCGCCAATGGCGCCGAGATAGTCTTTTTCGTGGGTGCGGTTGGTGGTGCCCACTTCCACCAGCCGGGCCCCGGCCCGGGTCATCACATCGGGAATGCGGAAGGCGCCGCCGATTTCCACCAGCTCGCCGCGCGAGACCACTACTTCCTTGCCCATGGCCAGGGTGGACAGTACCAGCAGCACGGCAGCGGCGTTGTTGTTGACGATGGTGGCGGCCTCGGCGCCCGTCAGTTCGCAGACCAGGGCTTCCACCAGATCGTCACGGTCGCCACGGCTGCCGTCTTCCAGGTCGTATTCGAGATTGGCGGCCGATGTCATGGCCTCCACCACCGCATCCACGGCCGCCTGCGGCAGCAGGGCACGGCCGAGATTGGTGTGCAGCACCGTGCCCGTGAGGTTGAAGACGGGGCGCAGCCTGGGGGCAAAGCGCTGCTCCAGCCGCTGCTGCGCGCTATGCACCATGTCGCCCATGTCCACTAATAGCGGTACGCCCGGGGTCTCATCGCTGCCCAGCAACTGGCGGCGCAGGCCGGCCAGCACGGTGCGCACGGCCTCGGTACAGGCATCCAGACCGTAGCTCTCGCGCAAAGTCTGCATGGCAGGGGTCAGCAAGACCTTGTCCACGGCAGGCAGATGGGAAGGATGGGTGACTTCAGGCTTTTCTGGTGTCGGCGCTTGTGTGGCGTGCATGGGGTGCTGCAAAAAAGAAAGTGAATCCAAAACTGCGGGCCAATGGAAAAGGGCGCAGGGGTCTGCCCGGCGCCCTTGATTGTGACCCAGCGTCCGGCTTAAACGCAGGGGTCGATCAGCGTATTGTCCAGATCGCAGTCCTGCTCCTGGGCCACGGCCACGAACAGCAGGGGATTGGGGCTGGCGCGCTGGAACTGGGTTTCGCTCATCAGCAGATCCAGCATCAGCGTGGCCAGATCGTCGGCCAGCGGATCGACCATGGGGTCTTTTTCCTGGTTGACGATTTTGCGATAGCTGCCGCATTCATCGCAGGTCTCGGCCAGCACGGCTTCGCCCAGGCCTTCAACACCCTGGTAGTGGATGCCCTTGGTCGATTCGCAGTGCGAGCATTTGACGCGCACCATCTGCCACTCGCAGGCGCAGGTGCCGCAATGCAGATAGCGGTGGCCGGCCGCCTTGCCGCCAATGCGCGTGACGCTGGCCACGGGCTCGCTGGCGCAGATGGGGCAGATGGTGGCCGGTTCGGTGTAGGGAATATCGCGCAAGGCGATGCCGGCCGCGCGCTGGGTGAACGTGACTTGCAGCGCGGCCATGATGAACGGCGCCATGCCCACATGGCGGGCCGCTACTTCTTTTTGCAACAGCTTTTGGGCGATGTCGTCGCGCTCTGCGCTGCCCATGGCACGCAGTTCCTGAATCAGCGGCTGCAGAGGCGGGGGCAGACCCTGGCCTTGCTCGCTGCCTTGCAGCGTATCGAGCATGGTATCGAGCACGCCGTGCCAGGCCGGGTCGATGTTCTCTAGCGCCGGCAGCAAGGGCATGGAGTGTTCTTGGGCGCGCGCCATGAGCGCGGCATCTGGCTCTGCCAGAGCGGTGCTGGCCACGGCCTGGTGCTGGGCATCCATGATTTGCGCCACGAACAGCAGGTAGTCGGCAATCGGGTTGCCATTGGCCAGCTGGCGCAGGCGTGCGGCGCGTTCGGCAAACAGGCTGCTCGCTTGTGGCAAAAGAATGCGCGGGAAGCTGGTGTGATCCAGCGTTTCGATTTCGCCAGGTTGAAGAATGCGTTGCATTGACAGGGTTTCCAAATGAAGCAGCCGCCGAGCGCCGGTAAACGCTTGGCGGCTGGGTTGTTAGGGGACGGGACTAAAAGTCTTAGTCGTTGTCACCCGTCATCTTGCGGTACCAGCCGCGGTGGTGTTGTTTGGCCCAGGCACGGGTCACTGTGCCATAGAGCATGGCGCGAATCGTGCCCCGGGTCCAGATGGCTGCATACACGTGCATGATGATCAGGCCGATCATCCACACGGCCGCAATGGCGTGTACCACCGAAGCGGCGCGCACCACGTCGACGGGCAAGGTCCACCAGGCGCGCCACATCAGAAAGCCCGTGATCACGATCAGCAGCATGCCTATCACCAGGCCCCAGAACAACAGCTTTTGACCGCCGTTGTACTTGCCTTGTTCGGGCATGTCGTGGTCGTCGCCGTCGATCATCTTGTTGACGTTCTTGAGCCATTCGATGTCGCGCGGTTCAACGATGTTGAGCTTGGCGAAGCGGCAGGCCATGATGACGAAGAACGCGCCCATGACCACCCCGATATAGGGGTGCAGGATGCGGGTCCAGGGACCGCCACCGAACAGATTGGTCAACCAGAAGAAGGCCGGGTGAAAGAACGCCAGACCGGACAGGGCCAGCAAGATGAAGCAAATGCCTACCACCCAGTGGTTGGCGCGCTCCGATGCGTTGTAGCGCACGAGGTCGCGAGGATCGCGTTTCATTTGCCAGACTCCTTATTCAGCGCTTCGGCATCCTTGCGCTCCATTTCATCCTCAAGGTCCTTGGACACGTCGTTCGGTCCCTTGGTGATGTAGTGGAACAGGCTGCCAACGGCGGCCGCACCCAGAGCTGCCATGGCCAGAGGCTTGGCAACACCCTTCCACAGAGAGACCATGGGGCTGATCTTGGGATCGTCCGGCAGGCCCTTGTACAGCGATGGCTTGTCCGCGTGATGCAGCACGTACATCACATGGGTGCCACCCACACCTTGGGGGTCATACAGACCGGCCTTGTCGAAGCCGCGCTCCTTGAGGTCCACCACGCGGTGCGCAGCCTGTTCCTTCATTGCTTCCTTGGTGCCAAACATGATGGCGCCGGTGGGGCAAGTCTTGACGCAGGCGGGTTCCTTGCCCACGGCAACCCGGTCGGAACACAGGGTGCACTTGTACGCCTTGTGGTCCTTCTTGGAGATGCGCGGAACATTGAACGGGCAGCCGGTCACGCAGTAGCCGCAGCCAACGCACTGGTCCTGCTGGAAGTCCACGATGCCGTTGGCGTACTGGACGATGGCGCCGGGAGACGGGCAGGCCTTGAGGCAGCCCGGGTCTTCGCAGTGCATGCAGCCGTCCTTGCGGATCAGCCACTCCAGATTGCCGGTCGCTTCGTTTTCGTACTCGGTAAAGCGCATCACGGTCCACGAGTCCGCCGTCAGATCGGTCGGGTTGTCGTAGACGCCAGCGGCAGCGGTACCGATTTCGTCGCGAAGGTCGTTCCACTCCATGCACGCTGTCTGGCAAGCCTTGCAGCCTATGCATTTGGAGACGTCGATCAGCTTGGCGACTTCACCCGCATGCGCACCGCGCACGCTGGGGGAAGGTGTCGTCGTGGCCGAACGGCGCTTGATATCTAAAGACATGGTTGATGACATCAGCTGCTCCTTAGATCTTTTCTACCTTCACGAGGAAGGTCTTGGATTCAGGGGTCAAGCTGTTACCGTCACCCACCGACGCCGTCAGGTTGTTGGCCAGATAGCCCTTGCGTCCCGTGGAGGAGAAGCCCCAGTGAATCGGCACGCCCACGTGATGGATGGTCTTGCCATCGATCTGCATGGGCTTGATGCGCTTGGTCACCATGGCTGCAGCCTTCACAAAGCCGCGCTTGGAGCTGACCTTGACCTGTTGGCCGGTTTCGATACCCAGTTCCTTGGCCAGCGCTTCACCGATTTCCACGAACTGATCGGGCTGAACAATGTTGTTCAGCTGAACGTGCTTGGTCCAGTAGTGGAAGTGCTCGGTCAGGCGGTAGGTCGTGCCCACATGCGGGTACTCGGCAGCCGTGCCTGCGGTGTCCTTGACGGAGTCAAAGATGCGCATGGCAGGGTTGATGACAGCCAGCTTGTTGTTGGGGTACATGGGGTTGTAGCCCAGCGGGTTGTCAAATGCCTCGTAGTGCGTGGGGAACGGACCTTCGGCCAGGCCCTTGCGGGCGAACAGACGGGCCACACCTTCAGGGTTCATGATGAAGGGGTTGGTGGTCTCTGGCGGCATGGTCGGGCCCATGTCGGGCACGTCGATACCGGCCCAGTTCGTACCGTTCCACTTGACCAGGGTGCGCTTGGGGTTGAATGGCTTGCCTTCGCGGTCGCAAGATGCACGGTTGTACAGCACGCGGCGGTTGGCCGGCCAGGCCCAGGCCCAGTTCAGCGTATTGCCCAGACCGCTGGGGTCCGAGTTGTCGCGGCGTGCCATCTGGTTGCCCGAAGACGTCCAGCAGCCGGCCCAGACCCAGCAGCCACCCAGGGTGGAGCCGTCATCGCGCATTTCGCCAAAACCTGCCAGCTGTTCGCCAGCCTTGCGGATGAGCTTGGTCGGATCCTTGGGATCGTACAAGTCCACCAGCGCACGGCCGTTGTACTCCTTGGCAATCTCATCGGAGCCAGGGTGTTCCTGTTGCAGATAAGGCCAGTACAGCTTGGTGATGGGGTCGGGGAACTTGCCGCCGTCCTTCTGATAGAGCTCCTTCAGGCGCAGGAACAGGCCGGACATGATGGCAATGTCGGTCTTGGCTTCTCCCGGAGGCTCCGCAGCCTTCCAGTGCCACTGCAGCACGCGCGAGGAGCTCACGACTGCGCCATCTTCTTCCGCGAAGCAGGTGGTGGGCAGGCGGAACACTTCGGTCTGGATGGAGGCCGAGTCCACATCGTTGAATTCACCGTGGTTTTTCCAGAACTCGGAAGTTTCGGTGACCAGCGGATCCATCACGATCAGGAACTTGAGCTTCTTCAGGCCTTCGCGCACGTTGTTGCTGTTGGCCAGCGCCGCCAGGGGGTTGAAGCCCTGGGCGATGTAGCCATTGAGCTTGCCCTGACGCATCAGGTCAAACACTTGCAGCATGTCGTACTGCTTGTCCAGCTTGGGCAGGTAGTCAAAAGCCCAGTTGTTTTCAGCCGTCGCAGCGGGGCCCCACCAAGCCTTCATCAGGCTGACGTGGAACTTGGGCGTATTCGACCAGTAGTTCATCTGACCGGGACGCAGCAGCTTGGGCGTGCGCGAGGCGATGTACTGGTTGTAATCCTGTTCAGCTTCGTTTGGCAGCGTCAGGTATCCCGGTAACGAAGCCGACAGAATGCCCAGGTCCGTCAGGCCCTGGATGTTGGAGTGACCGCGCAGCGCGTTCATGCCGCCACCTGCCACGCCGATGTTGCCCAGCAGCAGCTGGATCATCGCGCCGGTGCGCAGCATCTGCGCGCCGGTGGTGTGCTGGGTCCAGCCCAGGGCGTACATGATGGTGGCCGAGCGACCTGGCACGGCAGTCGAAGCCAGCTTTTCGCACACATGCAGGAATTTTTCCTTGGGCGTGCCGCAGGCTGCTTCCACCTTCTCGGGGGTGTAGCTGGCGTAGTGCTTTTTGAGCCACTGGTAGACGCAGCGGGGGTGTTCCAGCGTGGGATCGACCTTGGCAAAGCCGTCCTCGCCCATCTCGTAGTCCCAGGTCGCCTTGTCGTAGGTGCGCTTTTCGGGGTTGTAGCCCGAGAAAATACCTTCGTCGAACGCGAAGTCCTCTCGCACGATAAACGTGAAGTCCGTGTAGTTCTTCACATACTCGTGGTGGATTTTGTCGTTCGTGAGCAGGTAATTGATCACGCCACCCAGGAACACGATGTCCGAGCCCGAACGGATAGGGGCATAGAAATCGGCCACAGAGGCAGAGCGGTTGAAGCGCGGATCGACCACCATGAAGTGAGCCTTGTTGTGCTCCTTCGCTTCGGTCACCCACTTGAAACCGCAAGGGTGTGCTTCGGCGGCATTACCGCCCATGATCAAAATAACGTCCGCGTTCTTGATGTCGACCCAATGGTTCGTCATCGCTCCACGGCCAAACGTCGGGGCAAGACCTGCCACCGTCGGGCCGTGTCAGACACGTGCTTGGTTGTCGAGTGCAAGAAGGCCCCAGGAACGGGCCACTTTGTGCGTGATGTAGCCGGCTTCGTTGCTGGAGGCCGAAGCGGCCAGCATGCCGGTGGTCAGCCAGCGGTTCACCGTCTGACCTTGTTCGTTCTTTTCGACGAAATTGGCGTCGCGGTCGTCCTTGAGCAGCTTGGCGATGCGGGTAAGGGCATCGTCCCAGGACAGACGCTTCCACTCGCTGGAGCCGGGAGCGCGGTACTCAGGGTACTTGAGGCGATTGGGGCTATGCACGAAGTCGAGCAGCGAAGCGCCCTTGGGGCATAGCGTGCCGCGATTGACCGGGTGGTCGGGATCGCCTTCGACGTGAATCACCGAAAGCTTGGCATTTTTGACGCCATCGCTGAGCGAGTGCATCAAGATGCCGCAACCGACGGAGCAGTAGGTGCAGGTTTGGCGTGTGACCGTGGTGGCTGACAGCTTGTACTGTCGCACCTCAGCAAGAGCAGCTGTAGGGGAGAATCCCATCAGTGCCAAGCTCGATCCCGCCAGAGTCGAACCAGTCACTTTCATGAACTGGCGTCTGGAGAATTGGACCATTGTGGGGGTACCTTTTCGTATGAACGCTTTTTGTGAATTTAAATTCTACGTTTACACCTCTTGACAGACCTAACGACATTCCCGGAGTAGTTGAGCGAATGTGTGCGACTTTGATTGCTTTGATTCGTTTATAAGTACTTATGAACGACAAAGAATTCATACCCGCCGCGTTCAAAGCAGGGCGGAATACTCTGTCGTCAGAGGCATTGTCTGCCTAGTTGCCTTGCTTGTCAGCGACTTTTGCAGGTGACGTATTGGCCGCAGCATTGGGCGCTGTCTCGTCTTGAAGTACAGCAGTTGGCTCGGTGCCGCGCAGGCTTTGCTGTAGCTGCAACTCTTCCTGTTGCTGCATGTTGGCAAAGATGTCCCAGGTCGCCATGAACAAGGCCGCAATGGCCGGGCCCAGTACAAAGCCCGTCAGCCCGAACACCGCCATGCCGCCCAGGGTGGAGATCAGCACCACATAGTCGGGCATCTTGGTGTCCTTGCCCACCAGCAAGGGGCGCATCACGTTGTCCACCAGACCGATGACAACCACACCATAAGTTGCAAGAATCAGGCCCTTGCTGACTTCGCCGGTTGCCAGGAAGTAAATGGCCACAGGGCCCCAGACCAGGCCTGCGCCCACGGCGGGCAGCAGAGACAGAAAGGCCATGACCACGGCCCAGAGTACGGCCCCCTGGATGCCGAGAATCCAGAAAATCAGCCCCCCCAGTGCGCCCTGAGAAGCTGCGACCACCAGATTGCCTTTGACGGTGGCGCGAATGACGGTGATGAATTTGACCGCCAGCTCATGCTTGTGGGTGGTATCTAGCGGCGTGGCGTTCCATAGGCGCTGCACCAGTGTCTTGCCATCGCGCAACAAAAAGAACATCAGGTACAGCATCACGCCAAAACCAATGACGAAGCCCAAGGTGTTCTGCCCCACGCCCACGGCTTTGGAGGCCGCCAGCTTGCTCGCCTGCAAGGCCAGGTTGGAGAGCTTTTCCTGCATTTCAGTCAGTGAGCCCAGATGCAGTTTTTCCAGCCAGGGGGTGAGCCAGGAAGGCAGGGCGTTGAACACCTGCTCCACATAGGCTCCGGCCGAAATATTGCCGTTGGCAATGCGCTCGTAGATGGCCGTGGTTTCCTTGACCAGCGAGATGCTGATCAGCACCAGAGGCAGGATGACGACCACCAGACTCAGCAGCAGGGTGGCCAGCGCGGCCAGGGTAGGGCTTTGGGGGATGCGGGCCGCAATGCGCTTGTGTAAGGGCGCAAAGACAATGGCCAGCACAATGCCCCAGAAGATCGCTACGGAATATTCCCAAAGCACCAAGCCAAAGCCGACGGTCACCGCCAAAAGCAAGAACATGAAGGCGCGTTTGTGTAGCGGCAAAAGGTGCATGAAAGTCCTTGTGAGTAATGGCCCTCACTGTAAGCGAGGTGGCCGAACGTAAACAGAGGTCATTTACAAGAGTCGGGCATTGAACAGTGGCACAATGCCAGTCGCAAACTAAGGCCCTTCCCAGCCACAGTCGCATCCGCCAATCGGTACAGCCGTGTCGCGGGGGGTTCCACAACCAACTAATGCTTCCCTAAGGGAAGCGGAGGTCAGCGCAGAAATGAGCGATCAGTCAACGGTCTATAAAGCCTATCAAGGCAATACGTACCTCTTCGGCGGCAATGCGCCCTATGTCGAGGAAATGTATGAAAGCTATTTGTCCAATCCTGGCAGCGTGCCGGATTCGTGGCGCGAATACTTCGACGCATTGCAGCATGTGCCTGCAGTGGACGGAACAGATTCCAAGGACATTCCTCACCTGCCCGTGATCAATGCCTTTGCCGAGCGTGCAAAGCAAGGTGGCACCAAGGTGGTTGTGGCTTCCGGTGCCGACTCCGAACTGGGTCGCAAGCGCACTGCCGTGCAGCAGCTGATTGCTGCTTACCGCAACGTGGGTCAGCGCTGGGCCGATCTCGATCCTCTGAAGCGCACCGAGCGCCCTGAAATTCCCGAGCTGGAGCCTTCTTTCTATGGCTTCACCGATGCCGACCAGGAAGTGGTGTTCAACACCAGCAACACTTTCTTCGGCAAAGAGTCCATGACTCTGCGCGAGCTGCTCAACGCTCTGCGCGAAACCTACTGCGGCACCCTGGGCGTCGAGTACATGTATGCCACCGACCAGAACCAAAAGCGCTGGTGGCAGCAAAAGCTGGAGACCATTCGCTCCAAGCCCGCTTTCAATGCCGACGAGAAAAAGCGCATTCTGGATCGCCTGACCGCAGCCGAGGGGCTGGAGCGCTATCTGCATACCAAGTATGTGGGCCAGAAGCGCTTCTCGCTGGAAGGTGGTGAGTCCTTCATCGCTGCCATGGATGAGCTGATCAATTCCGCCAGCGCCAAGGGCGTGCAGGAAGTCGTGATCGGCATGGCCCACCGTGGCCGTCTGAACGTGCTGGTCAACACCCTGGGCAAGATGCCCAAGGACCTGTTTGCCGAGTTCGATCACACCGCTCCCGAAGACCTGCCTGCAGGTGACGTGAAGTATCACCAGGGTTTCAGCTCCGATGTGTCGGCCAAGGGTGGCCCCATGCACCTGTCGCTGGCCTTCAACCCCTCCCACCTGGAAATCGTCAACCCCGTGGTGGAAGGCTCGGTGCGCTCGCGCATGGATCGCCGCGATGACCCGCAAGGCAAGCAAGTGCTGCCCGTGCTGGTGCACGGTGATGCCGCTTTTGCCGGCCAGGGTGTGAACCAGGAAACCCTGGCGCTGTCCGAAACCCGTGGCTACACCACCGGTGGTACGGTTCACATCATCATCAACAACCAGATCGGTTTCACCACCTCTGACCCACGCGATCTGCGCTCGACCACGTATTGCACGGACATCGTGAAGATGGTCGAGTCGCCTGTGCTGCACGTCAACGGCGATGATCCCGAAGCCGTGTGCCTGGCCATGCAGATGGCCCTGGACTTCCGCATGGAGTTCTCCAAGGACGTGGTGCTGGACATCGTCTGCTTCCGCAAGCTGGGCCACAACGAGCAGGACACTCCCGCTCTGACACAGCCGCTGATGTACAAGAAGATTGCCGCTCACCCCGGCACGCGCAAGCTGTACGCAGACAAGCTGGCCACTCAAGGCCTGGGCGAAACCCTGGGCGACGACATGGCCAAGGCTTTCCGCGCTGCCATGGACGAAGGCCGTCACACCCAGGAGGTGGTGCTGACCAACTTCAAGAGCAAGTACGCCGTGGATTGGAGCCCCTTCATAGGCAAGCCCTGGACCGACGCTGGCGATACCGCTATTCCCTTGGCCGAGTGGAAGCGCCTGGCCGAGAAAATCACCACCTTGCCCGCCAGCGTGAACCCTCACGCTCTGGTCAAGAAGGTGTATGACGACCGCGCAGCCATGGGTCGTGGCGATGTCAACGTGGACTGGGGCATGGGCGAAACCATGGCTTTCGGTTCCCTCGTGGCTTCGGGCTATCCCGTGCGTCTGTCTGGCGAAGACAGCGGTCGCGGTACCTTCACCCACCGTCATGCCGTGATTCACGATCAAAAGCGTGAAAAGTGGGACGAAGGCACGTACATCCCTCTGCAAAACGTGGCCGACAACCAGGCTCCGTTTGTCGTGATCGACTCCATCCTGTCCGAAGAGGCAGTGCTGGGCTTCGAATACGGCTACGCGTCCAACGATCCCAACACCCTGGTGGTCTGGGAAGCCCAGTTCGGCGACTTCGCCAACGGCGCACAAGTGGTGATCGACCAGTTCATCGCCTCCGGTGAAGTCAAGTGGGGCCGCGTCAACGGCCTGACGTTGATGCTGCCTCACGGCTACGAAGGTCAAGGCCCAGAGCACAGCTCTGCCCGTCTGGAGCGCTTCATGCAGCTGGCCGCCGACGCCAACATGCAAGTGGTGCAGCCCACCACGGCCAGCCAGATCTTCCACATCCTGCGCCGCCAGATGGTTCGCAACCTGCGCAAGCCGCTGGTCATCATGACTCCCAAGTCGCTGCTGCGTAACAAGGATGCAACATCGCCTCTGTCCGAGTTCACCAATGGCAGCTTCCAGACCGTGATCCCCGAGCAGGACGCCGCCGTGGTCAAGAACGCCGACAAGGTCAAGCGCATCATTGCCTGTTCGGGCAAGGTGTACTACGACCTGGTCAAGAAGCGCACCGAGAAGGAAAGCAAGGACGTGGCCATCATCCGCGTCGAGCAGCTGTACCCCTTCCCGCACAAGGCATTTGCTGCCGAAGTGAAGAAGTACGCCAACGCCACCGATATCGTGTGGTGCCAGGATGAGCCTCAGAACCAGGGTGCCTGGTTCTTCATCCAGCACAACATTCACGAAAACATGCGTGAAGGCCAGAAGCTGGGCTACTCCGGTCGCGCTGCGTCCGCGTCGCCAGCTGTCGGTTACTCGCATCTGCACCAAGAGCAGCAAAAGGCTCTGGTGGAAGGCGCATTCGCCAAGCTCAAGGGTTTTGTACTGACAAAGTAAGTCTGTAAACCCATCTATTACGTCGTTACGTATCAGACAAAACACTTTTGGAAAGAATCAAAATGGCAATCGTTGAAGTCAAAGTTCCCCTGCTGTCCGAGTCCATCACGGAAGCCACCATGCTCACCTGGAAGAAGAAGGTGGGCGAGGCCGTCGCCATCGATGAAATCCTCATCGAAGTGGAAACCGACAAGGTGGTGCTCGAAGTGCCCGCCCCCGCTGCCGGCGTGATCGTTGAAATCGTGCAAGGCGACGGCGCAACCGTGGCCGCCGAACAGCTGATCGCCAAGATCGACACCGCTGCCGTGGCCGGTGCTCCCGCTCCCGCAGCAGCTCCTGCCGCCGCATCCGCTCCTGCCGCAGCCCCTGTGGCTGCCGCAGCGGCCGGTGCCGACAAGAGCGGTGTGGCCATGCCCGCTGCCGCCAAGATCCTGGCCGACAACAACCTGTCCGCCACCAATGTGGCTGGCACAGGCAAGGACGGCCGCGTGACCAAGGGCGACGCTCTGGGTGCCATCAAGGCTGGCGCTGCCATCCCCACCGGTGCTCCCAAGGCTGCTCTGCCCCAGGTGGCAGCTCCTGCCGGCAAGCAAGAACTGGGCGAGCGCCCAGAGCAGCGCGTGCCCATGACACGTCTGCGTGCCCGTATTGCCGAGCGTCTGCTGCAATCGCAAGCCACCAACGCCATCCTGACCACGTTCAACGAAGTGAACATGGCTCCCGTGATGGACATGCGCAAGAAGTTCCAGGACTCCTTCACCAAGGAACATGGCGTGAAGCTGGGCTTCATGTCCTTCTTCGTCAAGGCTGCCGTGCACGCCCTGAAGAAGTTCCCCGCAGTGAACGCTTCGATCGACGGCAACGACATCGTCTACCACGGTTACTTCGACATCGGTATCGCCGTGAGCTCGCCTCGCGGTCTGGTGGTGCCCATCCTGCGCAATGCAGACCAGATGAGCTTCGCCGAAATCGAAAAGAAGATTGCCGAATTCGGTCAGAAGGCCAAGGAAGGCAAGCTGGGCATTGAAGAAATGACCGGCGGTACTTTCTCCATCTCCAATGGCGGTACTTTCGGTTCGATGATGTCCACCCCCATCATCAACCCTCCTCAGTCCGCCATCCTGGGCGTGCACGCCACCAAGGACCGCGCTGTGGTCGAAAACGGTCAAGTCGTGGTTCGCCCCATGAACTACCTGGCCATGTCCTATGACCACCGCATCATCGACGGCCGCGAAGCCGTGCTGAGCCTGGTGGCCATGAAGGACGCGCTGGAAGATCCTTCCCGCCTGCTGTTCGATCTGTAATTCCTTACGGGTCCATCAAGCGAAAACCCACCCACGGCCCCTAGCCCAGCGGTGGGTTTTTTCAAGCACTGAACGCAAGAGCTTTAAAAGAGATTTGAGTCATGAGCAAGCAATTTGACGTCGTCGTGATCGGCGCAGGCCCCGGCGGCTATATCGCCGCCATCCGCGCTGCACAACTGGGTTTCAACGTCGCCTGTATCGACGAGTGGAAGAACGCCGCTGGCGGGGCTGCCCCTGGCGGCACCTGCACCAACGTGGGTTGCATTCCTTCCAAGGCGCTGCTGCAGTCTTCCGAGCATTTCGAGCATGCCAAGCTGCACTTTGCCGACCACGGCATCTCCACCGGCAAGGTCGAGATGGATGTGTCCAAGATGGTTGCCCGCAAGGAAGCCATCGTCAAGCAAAACAACGACGGCATCCTGTACCTGTTCAAGAAGAACAAGGTCACTTTCTTCCACGGCCGTGGCTCCTTCGTGAAGGCCGTTGACGGCGGCTACGAAATCAAGGTTGCCGGCAAGGAAGAAGAAGTCATCACCGGCAAGCAAATCGTGCTGGCCACCGGCTCCAACGCCCGTGCACTGCCTGGCGTGCCTTTCGATGAAGAGAACATCCTCTCCAACGACGGCGCTCTGAGCCTGGGCAAGGCCCCCAAGAAGCTGTGCCTGATCGGCGCTGGCGTGATCGGCCTGGAAATGGGTTCGGTCTGGCGCCGTCTGGGCACGGAAGTGACCGTGCTGGAAGGCATGGACAAGTTCCTGCCCGTGGTGGACGAGCAAATCGCCAAGGAAGCCAAGAAGGCTTTCGACAAGCAAGGTCTGAAGATCGAGCTGGGCGTGAAGGTCGGCGAAGTCAAGTCCGGCAAGAAGGGTGTGTCCATTGCCTACACCAACGCCAAGGGCGAAGCCCAGACGCTGGATGTGGACAAGCTGATCGTCTCGATCGGCCGCACTGCCAACACCATCGGCCTGAACGCTGAAGCCGTGGGCCTGGCCCTGGACGAGCGTGGCGCCATCGTGGTGGATGATCTGTGCAAGACCAGCCTGCCAGGCGTGTGGGCCGTGGGCGACGTGGTGCGTGGCCCCATGCTGGCCCACAAGGCCGAAGAAGAAGCTGTGGCCGTGGCCGAGCGCATCGCTGGCCAGCACGGTCATGTGAACTTCGCCACGCTGCCTAGCGTGATCTACACCAGCCCCGAAGTGGCATGGGTAGGCCGTACCGAGCAGCAACTGAAGGCCGACGGCGTCAAGTACAAGGCCGGCACTTTCCCCTTCCTGGCCAACGGCCGCGCGCGCGCCCTGGGCGACACGACCGGCATGGTCAAGTTCCTGGCCGATGCCGAGACCGATGAAATCCTGGGCGTGCACATGGTTGGCCCCATGGTGTCCGAGCTGATCTCCGAAGCCGTGGTGGCCATGGAGTTCAAGGCATCGTCTGAGGACATCGCCCGCATCTGCCACGCCCACCCCTCGCTGTCCGAATCCACCAAGGAAGCGGCTCTGGCTGTGGACAAGCGCACGCTGAACTTCTAAAGTTTCCTTCAGTCTTGCGCGCAGGCTTATGACATGGCTGTAATGTGCCCGCGCGCAAGCTGAGTTTCTTTTGAATTTCAAGTAAAAATGGCTGCCAGTGCTTATGAATAAAGCGCTTGCAGCTATTGTTTTTTGAGCATCTGGAGACGAGACGGTGAATGTAAAACAGGCCTACGAGGCAGAACTGGCGGCCAAAGGCTTTCAAAGTGACCCTGCGCAAATGCGTGCAGTGGAGGCGCTGCAGCGCTGCGCCGACGAGTGGGCCGTCTACAAGAACAAGCGCTCCAACGCGCTCAAGAAACTGCTCAACCACCCCGATCTGCCCCAGGGCGTTTACATGTATGGCGGGGTAGGGCGCGGCAAGAGCTTTCTGATGGAATGCTTTTTCAATGCCGTGCCCCTCAAACGCAAAGTGCGTTTGCACTTTCACGAATTCATGCGCGAAGTGCACCGCGAGATGCACCTCATGCAAGGCACGCAGAACCCGCTCGATGCGCTGGGTGCCAAGATTGCCAAGAAGTACAAGCTGATCTGCTTTGACGAGTTTCACGTCTCCGACATCACGGACGCCATGATTCTCTACAAGCTGCTGGAATCGCTGTTTGCCAATGGCGTGGGCTTTGTCACCACCTCCAACTTCACGCCCGACGGCCTGTACCCGGGTGGCCTGCACCGCGACCGCATCCTGCCGGCGATTGCGCTGCTCAAGGAGCGCATGGAAGTGATCAACGTGGACAACGGCACGGACTACCGCCGTCGCACGCTGGAGAGCGCCAAGCTCTATCACTGCCCGCTGGGTGCCGATGCCGATGCCGCGATGCAAGACACCTTCGATCATCTGGCCGAGGCCCATGATGAAGAGCCGGTGATGCAGATCGAAACCCGCAAGATTGCGGCCAAGCGTCGCGCCGGCGGCGTGATCTGGTTTGATTTCCGCGAGCTGTGCGCCGGCCCGCGTTCGCAAAACGACTACCTGGAAATTGCCACGCAATTCCATACCGTGCTGCTGTCCGATGTACCGCAGATGCATGTGAACATGGCTTCGGCGGCGCGGCGCTTCACCTTGCTGGTGGACGTGCTGTACGACCGCCACGTCAAGCTCATTCTCTCGGTGGCAGTGCCGCCCGAGCAGATTTACACCGAAGGCCCGCTGGCCCATGAATTCCCGCGCACGGTCTCGCGCCTCAACGAGATGCAGTCCAAGGAGTATTTGCAGCTGGAACGTCGCGTGGTGGATACCCGCCTGACTTGAAGGCGAAGCGGTGCCGACGCCTTAAGATGTCGGACCCGCTCAATGATGGATGGACGACTGATGGCCAAACGCACCCGTATGCCTCTTGTGAAACAAGCGCTGCTCAACAGCCTGGCCGCACTGCTGCTGGCCGGCACGGCTGGCGTTGCGGCAGCCCAGCCGCTGCCTGAGGCCAAGAGTGTCGGCATGCAGGCTCAGGACGCCGATAGCAAGGCCGCCAAGAAACTGGCCCAGGACCAAGCGCACGCGCAGTCCAGGGCCGAGCGTGAAGCCCAGCAAAAGGAAATCGCCCAGCAGCGCGCCATCATTGCCAAGCAGCAGACCGAGGCCCAAGCCCGCTGCTACCAGAAGTTTGCCGTGCAAGGCTGCCTGGAGGAGGCGGCCCGCGTGGCCCGCGAGCAGGATGCGCCGCTGCGCGCGCAGGAGCTGAAGATCAACGAGTCCGAGCGCCGCGAAAAAGCCGCCGATCGTCTGCAGGCCATTGAAGAGAAAAAAGCGGAAAAGGCCGCCACGCCCATGAAGAGCCAGCAGCGCGAACCCAAGGGCGCGCGCTCGGTACCTCAGCCCACAGGTGCTGGTGCTCAGCCGCCGGTGGACGAAGCGGCTGCCCAGGCCCAGCGCCAGAGCGAAGCCCAGCAGCGTGCCACCAGGCAGGCCGATTACGTGCGCCGCCACAATGAAGAAGTGAGCCGCCGCGAAGCCGACAATGCCCAGCGCTCGGCCAAGGCACGTGCCGATCACGATGCCAAGCTCAAAGCGGCAGCACAGCGCAAAGCCAAGGCCGAGCAGGCCGCCAGGGAGCGGACCAAGACGGCTGCTCCTCTGCCGCCGCCTGCCAACTGAGGGTGAAAAACCAAGGTGGTTCAGCCTTGGTTTTGCCGAGATAGCTCTCGAAAAAATAGCTGCTTGCGCTGATCAATCCAGTGATTCATGGCTTTTAGGAGCTGAATTCATTGAAGGAGGACCGCAAGCAGCTTTGTTTTTGATAGCGTGAGCCAGGATGGACGGCGCGCCAGGCTCCGCTGCTTCTCACCAAACCTGATCAGGTCGCTGGTTGGTCTGTCGGTGCTATCGCCACCAGCTTGAGCACGGCCAGCGACAGATTGTCGCCATGGCCACGGGCGCGGCTACGCGCCTTGTCGATCAGAAATTCCGTGGCTTCGCGCGGCGTCAGCGCGTTCAACACCGTGCCCAGCTCCTGCTGCGTGAAATAGTGCCAGACGCCGTCTGAGCAGGCCATCAGCGTCTCGCCGGGGCGCAGGGCCTCGATCACATGGTGCTCCATGGGCGGTGGTGCTTCCGTGCCCAGGCAGCCAAGCAAGATGTTGGACTGGGGGTGGTTGTTGGCCTGCTCCTCGCTCAGTTCGCCCCGAGTCACCAGGGCCTGTACATAGGAGTGATCCTTGGTGCGAAACAGCATCTGATCGCCGCAATAGTGATAGACGCGCGAGTCGCCCGAATGCACGATATGGCAGCGCCCGCTGGGCAGCATGACAAAGGCGGCAAAAGTGCTGTGCGGTTCTTGTTCGGAAGACATGGCCGTGAGGCGAATCACGGTGTGCGCATCCTGCACAATGGTGCGCAGCATGCGGCTGCAGTCTTCGGTCTGCGGATCAAACTGCTCGAACAGCTGGCGGGCCGTGAGCATCACCTGATCGGAGGCCTTGCGCCCGCCGCTGCGGCCGCCCATGCCGTCGGCGACCACACCTAAGACGCAGCCGTTGACACGCGGATGCGACATCAGCAACACCTGATCCTGCTGATATTCCCTGTCGCCGCGGTGTATGCCGGTCGAGGCCTGGATGCGAAAGTTGGAAGACATTGACGAGCTGGAGCAGTGCGCCAAGTGGGCGACTGCTAACGGTTGGAGATAGATAACGAAATAGCAGACGCAATTGTGCACTGCATCGTGAGGCGGAAAGCGTATTGGTTGTGAGTTCCCTGCAAAACGCCGTGCTGGCGGCATTTTCCCCCGATGGCAGCCTGTCCGTGGCCGAGCCCGGCTTCAGGCCGCGTGCCGGCCAGACGGCCATGGCAAGCGCGGTGGCCGAAGCCATTGAAAACCGGGAGGTGCTGGTGGTGGAGGCCGGCACCGGCGTGGGCAAGACCTATGCCTATCTGGTGCCGGCCTTGCTCAGCGGCCAGCGGCTGCTGGTCTCCACCGCAACCAAGGCCTTGCAGGATCAGCTGTTTGCCCGGGATCTGCCGCGTCTGGTGGGCGCTTTGGGGCTGCCGCTGCGCATGGCGCGCCTCAAGGGGCGCAGCAGCTATCTGTGCCTGGAGCGGCTGGAGCGCGTGCGCCAGGGCAAGACGGCGCCGCAAGACCCGCAGGTGCTGCGCGCCGTGGCCGCGGTGGAGCGCTGGTCCAAAATCACACGCACCGGAGATCTGGGCGAGCTGTCGGCACTCGACGAACGCTCGCCCGTGGTGCCGCTGGTCACTTCCACCAAGGACAACTGCGTGGGCTCCGACTGCGCCCATTGGCAGGACTGTCATGTGAACCTGGCCCGCCAGGAGGCCATGCAGGCCGATGTGGTCGTGATCAACCACCATCTGCTGTTTGCCGATATGGATGTGCGCGAATCCGGCGTGGCCCAGTTGCTGCCCAGCACCGGCGTGGTGGTGATAGACGAGGCCCATCAGCTCAACGATATCGGTGTGCAGTTTGCCGGCGAGACCCTGTCCAGCCAGCAGCTCATAGGCTATGCCCGCGATGTGCTGCGCAGTACCAGCGTGCATGCACGCGGCATGGCGGACTGGCTGGTGCTGTGCGCCACGCTGGAGCAGGCCATGCGCGAGCTGCGCCTGCAGGCCGGCAAGCCCCCGGTAGGCGGCCGTCTGCCCTGGCAGGGTGTGACGCCCCAGGGCCTGGATGCACAGCGCTGGCGTGCGGCCCTGGTGCACCTGGGCCAGAGCCTGCGTGCCTTGCTCACGCCGCTGGCCGTCATGGAGGCCATGGCCGCCGATCTGCAGCGTGTCTATGAGCGCGGTGCCGAGCTGCTCACCCGCCTGGCGCGCTTTGCGGCCGCTGCCGATGAAGACTGCGTGCGCTGGCTGGAGGTGGGTACCCAGCAGCTGCGCATGCTGGAGTCGCCTCTGAGCATTGCCCGCATCATGCGGGAGCGTTTGCTGGGCCGGGTTCTGGATGAAGAAAATCATAGCGATCAGCGTAATCTGGACAAGGGCGCTAGCTGGATTTTTACTTCGGCCACCCTGGGACGGGATGCGCAGCTGAGCTGGTTTGTCGAGCCCTGCGGGCTGCGCGGCGCGCGGGTGCTCAAGGTGGACAGCCCGTTCGACTACCCGCGCCAGGCCGGGCTGTACATACCTCAGCCCTTTGCTGCGGCTGGCAGCGCCCAGCACAGCCAGCAGGTGGCACAGCTGGCGCTGGACGGTGCCCAGCGCCTGGGTGGGCGCACCCTGGTGCTGACCACCACCTTGAAGGCGCTGAACAGCATCAGTGCGGCCTTGCGCAATGGCCTGGGCCTTTTTGGCGAGCTGGAGGTGCTGGTGCAGGGCGAGGCGCCCAAGCTGGCGCTGATTCAGCGCTTTATGGCGGCCGGGGCCGCGCCGCAGGCGCCGTCGGCGCGGGGCTGCATTCTGGTGGCTTCGGCCACATTCTGGGAGGGTGTGGATTTGCCCGGCGACGTGCTGCAACTGGTGGTCATAGACAAGCTGCCGTTTCCGCCGCCCGATGATCCGCTGGTCGAGGCCCGCTCACGGCAGCTGCAGAGTGTGGGTCGCCACGCTTTTCAGGATTACATGCTGCCCGAGGCTGCCATGGCGCTCAAGCAGGGGGCAGGGCGGCTGATTCGCAGCGAGACCGATCAGGGTGTGCTGGCGGTGTGTGATGCCAGGCTGGCCACCATGGCTTACGGCGCCGAGCTGGTGGCTGCGCTGCCGCCCATGCAGTTGCTGCTCAGCCAGGGCGAGTTCGAAGCCAGGCTGGAGGCTCTGGCGCAGCGGCGCGACAAGGCTTGAATAGGGTCCATAAAAAAAGGATACGCATGGCGTATCCTTTTTTACTTTTTGAGGCTCAAGCCGGCAGGTCTTACCAGAGCTTCCACCAGGTCTTGGTCTTGTCGCCGCTGAGCTTGAGTTCAGAGTCGTCCTTGAAGGTGCTCTTCATCACGCGGTCTGCGTCATCGCGCAGCTGGGTCATGCCCAGCGCATCGTAGGATTTGACCAGAATCACCATGGCATCGCGCACGGCGGGCACGCCCTGGTAGTCCTTGATGGCGCTCTGGGCGCGGGCGATGGCGGCCACGTAAGCGCCGCGCTCATAGTAGTAGCGGGCCACGTGGGCCTCGTATTGCGCCAGCGAGTTCACGATGTACTGCATGCGCTGGCGCGAATCCTCGGCGTACTTGGATTCGGGAAAGCGCGTCACCAGCTCGCGGAAGGATTCGAACGAATCCTTGGCTGCCTTCTGGTCGCGCTCGGACAGATCCTGGCGGGTGAACCAGGAGAACAGGCCCAGGTTGTCGTTGAAGTTGACCAGACCCTTGAGGTAGAGGGCGTAATCCAGGGCCGGGCTGGCGGGGTGCAGCTTCATGAAGCGATCAAGCGTGGCCGTGGCCTGCACTTTTTCGCCGCTCTTGTACTGCGCATAGGCTTTGTCCAGCTGGGCTTGCTGGGCCAGCGGCGTGCCTGCGGCACGGCCTTCGAGCTTTTCGAACAGCGGCACGGCCTTGTCGTAGGCGCCGGAGGAGGACTCTTCGCGCGCTTCGGTGTAGATGCGATCGGGTGTCCACTTGGCCGTCGGGTCCTCCTTGGTGTTTGCGCAGCCTGCCAGCACGGCGGCAACCAACACGGCGGGGACAAGAGTCAGTGAAATACGCGGCATGGTGGACAGTTTTCTAACAATCATTAGCTGTATGAGAAGACATGCTGGGCAGCTGCTGCTGCATGGTTTGGCACGACGTTGGATCGCACACCATACACCAGCGCGCTGGAGGCACCCTTGAAAAAGGAATCGAAGCATTGTAATGGGCGCGCCGAAGCAGGTTGAGACTTTGGGCTTCAGAAGCATTGAGCCCGCAAGGACGAAGCGGGCTTTCTACAATAGCGCCCATGTTTGTCCATTTGCGCCTGCACACCGAATTTTCCGTCGTGGACGGAACCAACCGCATCAATGCCACGATCAAGGCCGCTGCCGAAGACGGGCAGGTGGCCTTGGCCATCACCGACTTCAACAGTCTGTTTGGCGGTATCAAGTTCTACCGGGAAGGCCGCTCCAAGGGTGTCAAGCCTTTGCTGGGTGCGGAAATCGTGATGGAAGGCATCAACGGTGCGCCGGCCTCTCGCATCATCGTGCTGGTGCAGAGCAAGCTTGGCTATCACAACCTCTGTGAGTTGCTGGCCCGTGGCTGGACGCGCGGCGTGGTACGCGATCAGGCACAGCACAGCTGGGAATGGCTGCAGGAGTTGGGCGAGGGCATGATTGTGCTGTCGGGCGCGCAGGCCGGGCCGGTGGGCATTGCCTTGACGCGCGGTGACGATAAAGGCGCGGCCGAGATTGCCCAGCGTCTGGCGGGTATGTTTCCTCACCGTTTTTTCATGGAGTTGCAGCGCGCAGGCCGCGCCGATGATGAATCCCATGTGCTGGCCGCCGTCAAGCTGGCCAGCCGCCTGAATCTGCCCGTGGTGGCCACCCACCCCTTGCAGTTCTTCAAGCCCGATGACTACGAATCGCATGAGGCGCGGGTCTGTATTGCCGAGGGCGAAATTCTGGGCAATGCCAAGCGGGTGCGCAAATTTACGCGCGAGCAGTATTTCAAGACGGCCGAGCAGATGAAGGCACTGTTTGCCGACATTCCCAGTGCCATCGAGAACACGGTGGAAATTGCGCGCCGCTGCAACCTGACTCTGGTACTGGGCGAGCCGCAGCTGCCCAATTTCCCGATTCCTGACGGCCTGACCATGGAGCAGTTCTTCCGTCAGGAGTCCTTTGAAGGGCTGGAAGAGCGTCTGAGTCATCTGTATCCCGACGTTGCCAAGCGCGATGCCCAGCGTCCGCGTTACGTGGAGCGGCTGGAGTTCGAGCTGGGCACCATCATGAAGATGGGCTTTCCCGGCTACTTTCTCATCGTGTCGGACTTTATCAAGTGGGCCAAGGCCAACGGCTGCCCCGTGGGCCCGGGCCGGGGCTCGGGTGCCGGCTCGCTGGTGGCCTATGTGCTGAAAGTGACCGATCTGGATCCGCTGGAATACAACCTGCTGTTCGAGCGTTTCCTGAATCCCGAGCGTGTGTCCATGCCCGACTTCGACATCGACTTTTGCCAGGGCAATCGCGACCGGGTCATCGACTATGTGAAGGACAAGTACGGTCGCAATGCGGTCAGCCAGATTGCCACCTTCGGCACCATGGCGGCGCGGGCGGCGATTCGCGACGTGGGCCGTGTCATGGACATGAGCTATATGTTCGTCGACGGCATCTCCAAGCTCATTCCCAACAAGCCAGGCCTGCACGTCACCCTCAAGTACCCGCCCAATCCGCCCAAGGAAGGCGACAAGTACACCTATGCCATCAAGGAAGAGCCGATTCTGGCCGAGCGCATAGAGAAGGAAGAAGACGTCAAGACCATCATCGAGATGGCGCAAAAGCTCGAAGGCATGTGCCGCAACATCGGCATGCACGCCGGTGGCGTGGTGATTGCGCCGGGCAAGCTGGCCGATTTCTGTCCGCTGTACCAGCAGCCGGGCAGCACCTCGGCGGTGGCCATGTACGACAAGGATGACGTGGAGCTGGTGGGTCTGGTCAAGTTCGACTTCTTGGGTCTGGCCACGCTCACCATTCTGGAGATTGCGCGCGAATTCATCATGAAGCGCCACAAGGGCCAGGAGAACTTCCAGTTCGAGAATATTCCGCTGGACGACTACCCCACCTACAAGCTGTTCTCCGACGGCAAGACCGAAGCGGTATTCCAGTTTGAATCGCGCGGCATGCAGCAGATGCTCAAAGAGGCCAAGCCTTCGCGTCTGGAAGACCTGATTGCCCTGAACGCCTTGTACCGCCCGGGTCCCATGGATCTGATTCCCAGCTTCATCGCCCGCAAGCACGGGCAGGAAGTGGTGGAGTACCCGCATCCGCTGGTGGAAAAAGTGCTGGCCGAGACCTACGGCATCATGGTCTATCAGGAGCAGGTGATGCAGACCGCCCAGGTGCTGGGCGGCTACAGCCTGGGTGGTGCCGACTTGTTGCGCCGCGCCATGGGCAAGAAAAAAGTCGAGGAAATGGCCAAGCACCGGATGATCTTTCGGGAAGGTGCGGCCAAGAACGGCTTGAACGAGACCAAGGCCGACGAAGTTTTCGACTTGATGGAGAAGTTCGCGGGCTACGGCTTCAACAAGTCGCACGCGGCTGCCTATTCGCTCTTGGCCTATCACACGGGCTGGCTCAAGGTCCATTTCACGGCTGAGTTCTACTGCGGCAATATGACCGTGGAAATGGACAACACCGACAAGCTCAAGGTGCTATACGAAGATGCGCTCAAGATGGGCATTACCTTCGAGCTGCCCGATGTGAACCGCGGAGTGCATCGCTTTGAGCCCGTGACCGACAAAGTCATACGTTATGGGCTTGGAGCCATCAAGGGGACTGGGCAAGCTGCTATCGAGGCGATAGTGGCCGCCCGCAACGGCGAAGGCACGGGCCCCAACGGTCACGAAAAAGGCCCGTTCAAGAGCCTGTTCGACTTCTGCCTGCGCGTGGACCGGGCTCGCATCAACAAGCGCACGCTGGAGGCGCTGATCAAGGCCGGTGCCTTTGACAACATCGACATGAACCGCGCGTCGCTGCTGGCTTCGGTGGATGTGGCTTTCGGCTTTGCTTCCACCTCGATTGCCAACGCCAATCAGGGCGGCCTGTTCGACATGATGGGCGACGATGCCGTGGGCTCCAGCACGGCCGAGCCGCCGCTGGCCGATGCCTTGCCCTGGGGCGTGAAGGAAAAGCTCACGCTGGAAAAAACCGCGGTGGGCTTTTACCTGACCGGGCATCTGTTTGACGAAGTCGAGGCCGAGGTGCGCCGCTTTGTGCGCACGCCGATTGGCGAGATGCGCGACAGCCGCGAGCCGCAGACCATGGCGGGCATTCTGAGCGGTTTTCGCACCATCAACGGTCAGCGCGGCAAGCTGGGCATCTTCACGCTGGACGACAAATCCGGCGTCATCGAAGCCTCGGCCGACGAGAAAGTGCTCAATGCCTGCAAGGACTTGATCAAGGACGATGAGTTCGTGGTGGTCTCGGGCCGCTTGCAGCCCGACCGTTTCAGTGGCGGACTGCGCATGAAGGTGCAGCAGATGTGGAGCCTGGCCGATGCGCGCTGCCGTTACGCCCGCTATCTGCAGATCAGCGTGGGCGAGGGGGCGGAGCAGATGCCCGATGTGCCCAAGCTGCTGCGCCAGTTTCCGGCCAAGGTGCAGGAGACGGAAACCGGCCCGCTCACCCATGGCATGAAGGTGCGCCTGGGCCTGATCTGCGCGGACGACCGAGGCTCGGCCAGTTGCGAGCTGGCGCTGGGCGATGCCAGCCGTTTCTACCCCTCGGATGAAGCGCTGGCGGCCTGGTATGCCGAGGCAGGGTTGGCCCAGGTCAAGGTGATTTACGAGTAAGCGCGCGGCGCCCGTCAGTGCCCCTGGCACCCACCGTCTCGGAGTCTGTGCTCCCAAGGCTGTGGGTGCTTTTTCATGGGTGCAGCCCTCCTACAGCATTCACAATTTTTTGCTTACTAAAAATCGTAGCGGTAAGCGCTTGCACTACAAAGGCTGGAGTGGAAAATAAAGCATAAATCTCGCTTTATGCGAATCCAGTCTTGAAATCCCTAACATCGCTATGCATATGCCAGCGCAAAAACACCGCAATCGCTCGCTAGAATGGTTTTCATGGCAACTCAACCCCCATCAATTCCCCCGGTAGTCCCTGGAGTCAGGAATACGCCTGACGAAGGCGGCTCCCTGGTGCTGGAGAGACGCCGCCAGCGCCTGCAGCCGCCGCGCATGTATCAGGTCGTGATGCTCAATGATGATTTCACGCCCATGGAGTTTGTCATCGTCGTGTTACAGGAGTTTTTCGGCAAGAACCGTGAAGCGGCCACCCAAATCATGCTCAAAATTCATCTCGATGGACGAGGCGTCTGCGGTGTCTTTTCCCAAGACGTAGCCGCCACCAAGGTCGAGCAAGTGCACCAGGCAGCCCATAAAGCGGGCCACCCATTGCAAGCCACATTTGAGCCTGTTGAATAAATGCTGGATGCCCTCAAATAAGGTATCAGTCAGTAATCCCTAGCAAGCCGAAAGGAGTCGCACATGATCGCTCAAGAACTGGAAGTCAGCTTGCACATGGCTTTTGTTGAAGCCCGTCAGCAGCGCCACGAGTTCATCACCGTGGAGCATTTGCTGCTGGCGCTGCTGGACAACCCCAGTGCCGCGGAGGTGCTGCGCGCGTGCTCCGCCAACATTGATGATCTGCGCTCGTCACTGTCCAATTTCATCAAGGACAACACCCCACAGGTCGACGGGACCGATGAGGTGGATACCCAACCCACGCTGGGCTTTCAGCGTGTGATTCAACGCGCCATCATGCATGTGCAATCCACAGGCAATGGCAAGAAGGAAGTGACGGGCGCCAATGTGCTCGTGGCCATCTTCGGCGAAAAAGATTCCCATGCCGTGTACTACCTGCACCAGCAGGGCGTGACGCGCCTGGACGTGGTCAACTACATTGCCCACGGCATCAAGAAGGGCGAACCGCCCGAGCCCGCCAAGTCCGAATCGCCGTCCGAAGGCGAAGAGGGCTCGTCCGGCGAGCGCAACGAGAAAGCCTCGCCGCTGGAGCAGTTCACGCTCAACCTGAACGTGGCCGCCAAGGAAGGCAAGATCGATCCGCTGATCGGCCGCGAGTACGAGGTCGAACGCACGATCCAGATTCTGTGCCGTCGCCGTAAGAACAACCCGCTGCTGGTGGGTGAAGCCGGTGTGGGCAAGACGGCGATTGCCGAAGGTCTGGCATGGCGCATCACCGAAGGCACGGTGCCCGATGTGCTCAAGGACGGCGTGGTCTATTCGCTGGACATGGGCGCACTGCTGGCCGGCACCAAGTACCGCGGCGATTTCGAGCAGCGTCTGAAAGGCGTGCTCAAGTCGCTCAAGGACAAGCCGCATGCAATTTTGTTCATCGACGAAATCCATACGCTGATCGGTGCCGGTGCGGCATCGGGCGGCACGCTGGATGCATCCAACCTCTTGAAGCCTGCGCTGTCCAGCGGCCAGCTGCGCTGCATTGGCGCGACCACCTTCACGGAATACCGTGGCATCTTCGAAAAAGATGCGGCCTTGTCGCGCCGATTCCAGAAGGTGGATGTGGTCGAGCCCACGGTGCCGGAAACCGTGGACATCCTCAAGGGCCTCAAATCCCGCTTTGAAGAGCACCACGGCGTGAAATACGCTGCCGAAGCCCTGCAGGCTGCTGCCGAGCTGTCTGCCAAGTACATCAATGACCGCCATCTGCCCGACAAGGCGATTGACGTGATTGACGAGGCGGGCGCCGCTCAGCGTATTGCCAAGGTCGAACTGCGCAAGGAGATCATCGGCAAGGCCGAGATCGAAGCCATCGTGGCAAAAATAGCCCGTATTCCGCCGGCCAATGTCAGCAACGATGACCGCAGCAAGCTGCAGACGCTGGAGCGTGACTTGAAGAGCGTGGTGTTCGGCCAGGACAAGGCGCTGGACGTGCTGGCGGCCAGCGTGAAGATGGCGCGCTCGGGTCTGGGCAAGCCGGACAAGCCGATTGGCTCCTTCCTGTTCTCCGGCCCCACGGGCGTCGGCAAGACGGAAGCCGCCAAGCAGCTGGCCTATATCCTGGGCGTGGACCTGATCCGCTTCGACATGTCCGAGTACATGGAGCGCCATGCGGTGTCGCGCCTGATCGGTGCGCCTCCGGGCTATGTGGGCTTTGACCAGGGTGGCCTCTTGACCGAAGCCATCACCAAGAAGCCGCATTCGGTGCTGCTGCTCGATGAAATCGAGAAAGCGCATCCGGACATCTTCAACGTGCTGCTGCAGGTCATGGACCACGGCACGCTGACGGACAACAACGGACGCAAGGCCGACTTCCGCAACGTGATCATCATCATGACCACCAATGCGGGTGCCGAGACCATGAACAAGGCCACCATCGGTTTCACGAATCCGCGTGAAGCCGGCGATGAAATGGCCGATATCAAGCGTCTGTTCACGCCCGAGTTCCGCAACCGTCTGGACGCCATCGTCAGCTTCAAGCCGCTCGATGAGCAGATCATCCTGCGCGTGGTGGACAAGTTCCTGCTGCAACTGGAGCAACAGCTGGCCGAGAAGAAGGTGGAAGTCACCTTCACCGATGGCTTGCGCAAGCATCTGGCCAAGAAGGGCTTTGATCCGCTCATGGGCGCACGCCCCATGCAGCGTCTGATTCAGGACACCATCCGCCGCTCGCTGGCCGATGAGCTGCTGTTTGGCCGTCTGGTCAACGGCGGTCGCCTGGAAGTGGATTGGGACGATGCCGCCAACGAAGGCAAGGGCGACATCAACCTGGCCATTACCGAGCTGCCCATGGACACGCCCAAGTCCGAGCCCGAAAACGCCGTGGCTGAATAATCCGCAGCTTTGGATAACAAAAGCCGACAGTGTCAAAGCTGTCGGCTTTTTCTTTGGGCCAATTTGTTTTGATAGCTGCTGGCGCTTTTCTCGTCTGGGTTCTGGGTCAGGTGTGAGCTGAAATCGAATACATACCAGTGGTAGTAGCTATCAAATTTATTTGACCTGGCGCTTTTCCAGCTTGCGTGCCAGCGTTCTGCGGTGCATGCCCAGGCGGCGTGCGGCTTCGGAGATGTTGAAGCCGGTCTCGGCCAGGGTCTCGTGGATATGCTCCCATTCCAGCGTCTTGATGGAGGTGGTCTGGTTGCTCACTTCCACATCGGTGCGGCCTTCCACGCGCTCGAAAGCGGCTTCGATATCGTCGGTGTTCGAGGGTTTGGCCAGGTAGTGGCAGGCACCGAGTTTGACGGCCTCCACGGCCGTGGCAATGCTGGCATAGCCGGTGAGCACCACGATAAGGGCTTCGGGATTTTGCTGGTGCAGCATCTGCACGCAGTTCAGGCCCGAGGCGTTGCCCGCCAGCTTCAGGTCCATCACCGCATAGTCGGGGCGGTGCTGGGCCAGCAGGGCTTCGACTTCCTCGCCGCTGACGGCATGCAGCACGCGATAACCCCGGCGCTCGAAGGATCGCTTGAGGGTGCGAGCAAAGGCTGCGTCATCTTCGACCAGCAACAGCAAACGGGTTTCTTGCATGCAAACAAATTCGCTTTAAAGGCGGCTCAAAAAGAGCGCTTTGGTATGAAAGTCAAATAGCCATGGCTGATTGAGGCAGGTGAACCTCCACCAGCGCACCGCCCCCATCTCTGGCAGACAGGTTGCGGGCCTGGACCCTGCCGCCCAGGGCGCGGGCCACGTTCATCACCAGAAACAGGCCCAGGCCGCGGCCGGGGCGCTCCTGCTTGGTGGAGACGTGGCACTGGCCCAGTTGCTGCAGCACGGTTTCGTCAAAGCCGGGGCCGTGGTCGCGCACCTGCAGCACCACCTGCTGCTGCACGGTGGCCATGCTCATCTCCACCCAGTGGGGCGAGGCTTCGAGTGCATTGTCCAGCAAATTGCAAATCATTTGCTGCAGCGCAGTATCCGAGAGCATGGCAAAGTCGTTCAGGCCCCGGTTGTTCAGCGCAAAGTGGCTCAGCGTGTGATGGCCTTGCCAGTGGCTGACAATGCCTTGCACAAAGCTCACAAAAGTCGTGCTCTCCGTGCCTTCCGCCCGCGTTTCGCCGGCCGAGAGGAGAACGCCGGAGACTATGGATTTGCAGCGCAGCAGCTGGCGTTGCATCTCCTGCAGATCCTCGCGCAGATCCTGGTCTTTCATCAGCGCCGGCATGTGCTGCCAGTCGCCCAGAATCACGGACATGGTGGCCATGGGCGTGCCCAGCTCGTGCGCGGCGCCGGTGGCCAGCAAGCCCAGACGCACAATGTGCTCTTCCTCGCTGGCGCGCTGGCGCATGTCGGAGATGCGGGTGTCGCGGCGGCGCATATTGTCGACAATGCGGGTGAGAAAGACGATGGTCAGGATGCTGGTCAGCGCAAAGCTGATGAGCACGCCCACCACGTACATACTGGGCAGGCCTTCCTGGCTTTCAAACTGCACATGCAAGGGCAGGTGGAACATGCTCAGCCCGATGACGCAGACAAACGAGGTGATCACCACGCACCAAGTGTAGTGGGGCCGCAGCAGCACGGCGCTCAGAATGCCTTGCAGCAGATAGAGGTAGATGAAGGGATTGCTGGCTCCGCCGCTCAGATACAGCTGAACCGTCAAGGCCAGCACGTCGGCCAGCAGGGCCCAGAACACGCTGCGCGAACTCAGCGGCCGGTGCAGGCCCTGGCTCCAGTAGATATAGGCGAGGTTGGTCGCCACCAGTGCCACCAGCACCAGAGCCATGGGCAGCAAGGGCAGGGCGATATGAAAACCGTAGTGCACCAGCGAGATGGTGACCACCTGGCCCACGACGGCAATCCAGCGCAGCTGTATCAGCAACTGCATGTTTTGCCGCTCTGTCAGGCGTGCGACCCGGAACAGGGAATCTGAGGTTTTGTTCACCCGTCAATTGTCCACGACAGCTCTGCCGTCAACCGCCTTGGGGGTATGGCAATTTGTTGTATATCGCCGTTTGAGTGCTCCATGAAAAAAGCGCTCCGTGTGGAGCGCTTTGCGGTTCAGGCCCGAGGCGGGATGGCCGCCTTGTCATGGCGTCTTACCAGCCATGCGCCAAGCAGAACCATTGCGGCCAGTCCATACCAGGTCAGGGCATAGACCAGGTGGGTGTTGGTGAATTGGATGACCGTCATGCCCGGGCGCAACATCTCTGTGGCCTCCAAGGGTTGATAGGCCGGATTGCTGGCGGGCAGCCCCTGGTCAATGAAGTAGGGCGCGACCTGGGTCAGGCCTTTGCTCTGGGCGATAGCGGCAACATCGCGCGAAAACCATTGCTGCGTATCCGCATTGTTGCTGCGCAGAAAGCCGCCTGATGGTTCGCTCATGCGAATCAGTCCTGTGACCGTCACCGTTTCGCTGGAGTCGCCGGCTTGCTCAATCTGCTTGAGCCATTCGACACGCTGCTTTTCCGGTGTGAAGCCACGGTTGATCAGAATGTGGCTGCCATCGGCCAGTTGCAGCGGCGTGAGCACCCAGAAGCCGGCACCGGCCTCGGTCAAGGCCTTGGTCAGCACGCTCAGCTTGTCCAGGCGCAGACCTTGAACCGTGACCGGCAGATACTCGGAGTTGGCGGCAGTGACCTGCGGCCATTGGCTGACCGTGGGGGCCGCTACCGGTGCGCTGTGCACGCGTTGCTCCACACGCTCGATCAGATCGAGCTTCCAGAACAGGCGCTTGACCTGCCAGGTGCCCAGCGCCATGAACCCTAAAAACAAGGCGATGCCCACTATCGCGAGCATCGCCTTGGTGAAGGGAGAGCGCTGACGCGCAGCGCTCTGGTTCTTCATGCTGTCAGTCAAGGGGTGACAGCTGCAGGAGCCGTGTGACCGGCGTGATCTGCATGGCCTGCTGCCTGGTGCATCTCATGGCCGGGCATCATGTTGGCGTTCATGTGGAACATGACCCACAAGGTACCGGCAATCGCGATGGACAGGAATATGACCGTGAAGATGGTGGACAGCATGGTCCAGCCACCCTGGATCTTGCCGTTCATGTGCAGGAAGTACACCATGTGCACCAGCACCTGAACAATCGCAAAACCGCCGAGCACGGCCACGGCCGTGGTGCGATCGGTGATGACGTTGTTCATGACCAGGTAGAAGGGGATGGCAGTCAGGATGACGGCCAGGATGAAGCCCTTCACATAATCGCCCATGGAGACGTGCAGATCGTCGTGATCGTGATGATCATCGTGACCGGCGTGGATATCGTGTGCGCTCATTTACAGCACCCCCATCAGATACACAAAGGTGAACACACCGATCCAGACCACGTCCAAGAAGTGCCAGAACATGGACAGGCAGTTGATACGGCGCACGTTCTCATTGATCAGGCCGTGCTTCTTGATCTGGATCATCAGGGTGATCAACCAGATCAGACCGAAGGTCACGTGGATACCGTGGGTACCCACCAGCGTGAAGAACGAAGACAGGAAGGCGCTACGGGTAGGGCCGGCACCTTGGTGGATCAGGTGGTGGAACTCATAGAGTTCCACGGCCAGGAAGGCGGCGCCCAGCAGGCCGGTGACGGCCAGCCACAGCAGCGTGCCGTTGACGTTCTTCTTCTGCTTTTGCAGCATGGCAAAGCCGAAGGTGATGGACGACATCAGCAGGAAGGCCGTGTTGATGGCCACCAAACCCAGGTCGAACAGTTCCTTGCCGGACGGACCTGCCGCGTAGTTGCGGCCCAGCACGCCGTAGGTGGCGAACAGAGCTGCAAAGATCAAGCAGTCGCTCATCAGGTAGAGCCAGAAGCCCAGCGAGGTGCCGTTTTCTGGATGAGGCTCGTGCGCGAGGTGGTACTCGCGCTTGGCCAGGGCGGCTGTGCCGCCAGCGTGGGTATGTGTATTAGACATGGGCTGCTGCAAGCTGCTTGGTGCGTGTTTCTTCCGTTGCGGCCACTTCGGCCGCAGGGATGTAGTAGTCACGCTTGTAGTTGAAGGTATGGATGATCGAAGCCAGAACGGTCGCGGCGAACGAAACGATCGCCAGAGGCCACATATGCCAGATCAGTGCAAATCCCAGAACGGTGGACAGGCCGGCAATCACCACGCCAGCGCCAGTGTTGGCGGGCATGTGGATGGGCTCGAAGCCAGTCAGCGGACGCTGATAGCCATGCTTCTTCATGTCGGTCCAGGCGTCAATTTCGTGCACCACGGGGGTGAAGGCGAAGTTGTACTGGGGAGGAGGCGAGGAAGTTGCCCACTCCAGCGTACGGCCTTCCCATGGGTCACCAGTCACGTCACGCAGTTCGTCACGCTTCCAGATGGACACGGCCAGCTGGATGAAGAAGCAGCCGATACCGGCAGCAATCAGGGCAGCGCCGAAGGCAGCGATGATGAACCAGATTTGCAGCGAAGGATCGTCAAAGTGGTTGGCACGACGCGTCACGCCCATCAGACCCAGGATGTACAGGGGAGTGAAGGCAACCCAGAAGCCGACCAGCCAGAACCAGAACGAAGCCTTGCCCCAGAACTCGTTGAGCTTGAAACCGAAAGCCTTGGGGAACCAGAAGTTGATACCGGCAAACACGGCAAACACCACGCCGCCAATGATCACGTTGTGGAAGTGGGCGATCAGGAACAACGAGTTGTGCAGCACAAAGTCTGCGGGAGGCACGGCCAGCAGCACGCCGGTCATACCGCCGATGGCGAAGGTGACCATAAAGCCCACCGTCCACAGCATGGGAACGCTGAAGCGGATACGGCCACGGTACATGGTGAACAGCCAGTTGAAAATCTTCGCGCCCGTGGGGATCGAAATAATCATCGTGGTGATACCGAAGAAGGTATTCACGCTCGCGCCCGAGCCCATGGTGAAGAAGTGGTGCAGCCACACCAGGTAGGACAGGATGGTGATACACACCGTGGCGTAAACCATGGAGGTGTAGCCGAACAGGCGCTTGCGGCTGAACGTGGCCACGATTTCGGAGAACACACCGAAGCAGGGCAGGATCAGGATGTAGACCTCAGGGTGACCCCAGATCCAGATCAGGTTCACGTACAACATCGGGTTGCCGCCGAAGTCGTTCGAGAAGAAATGCGTACCCAGGTAACGGTCCAGCGACATCAGCACCAGAGCGGCAGTCAGCACGGGGAACGAAGCCACGATCAGGGCGTTGGTGCACAGGGCAGTCCAGGTGAAGACGGGCATCTTCATCAGGTTCATGCCGGGAGCGCGCATCTTGATGATGGTCACGATCAGGTTAATACCCGAAAGCGTGGTACCGACACCGGCGACCTGCAGGCCCCAGATGTAGTAATCAAGACCCGTGCTTCCACTCTGGTGCCCCAGATTGGACAGAGCCAGCCAGCCGGAGGTGGAGAACTCGCCCAGGAACAGGGAGATCATCACCAGCACGGCGCCGCCGGTCGTCATCCAGAAGCTGAAATTGTTCAGGAACGGGAAGGACACGTCACGGGCACCGATCTGCAGCGGCACCAGATAGTTCATCAGGCCCGTCACAAAAGGCATGGCCACGAAGAAGATCATGATCACGCCGTGGGCAGTGAAGATCTGGTCGTAGTGGTGCGGAGGCAGATAGCCGAGGTTGTCGCCAAAGGCCATGGATTGCTGCAGACGCATCATGACCGCGTCGGCAAAGCCGCGCAGCAGCATGACCAGACCGAGGATCATGTACATGATGCCGATCTTCTTGTGGTCGATCGAGGTCAGCCAGTCGTTCCAGAGCGGAGCCCAGAGGCGGAACTTGGTGATGCCGCCGACTACGACGAGTCCGCCGAGCACCACGGCAATAAAGGTCATGAGCACGATGGGCTCATGCGTCATGGGAATCTGGTCCCATGTGATGCGGCCCAGCAGCCAGTGGGCGGCTGGGGTTGTTGTTTCAGACATGTTGAGTCTCTTTTGTCGTATTGGAGCGGCGGAGCTGGAGGCTCAGTCGCACCGTGAGCTACTTATTGCTGTGCGACAGCTCCGGAGGCTGCGACTTCGTCGAGCAGGGCGACAACGCGGTCAGCGTCTTTGGATGTGCAGACGTCCAGGGGCAGGATCACGCTGGAGGTCTTGCCATGGGGCTGACCACCGGCGGCGTCAATGGCCATCATCTGGCTCATGCACATCTTGCCGTCTTCTACGCAGCGGTTGAGGACCTTGTTGTACAGGCCTTCGTCCACAGTGCCGAAGCGCTCCACGGGGTTGCGTTCGCTGGGCTTGGCCAGGTCGAGGTAAGCGTCACGTGTCAGAGCCTTGCCTTCGGACTTGGCCTGGGCCACCCACTGTTCGAACTGCCCGTTTTCCAGGCCGTGGAAATTGAAGGTCATGCCTGCAAAGCCAGCGCCGCTGTAGTGCGAGGACTTGCCGCCGTAGACGCCGGGCTTGTTGATCACGGCGTTCAGCTCGGTCTGCATGCCGGGCATGGTGTAGATCATGCCAGCCAGATCAGGAACGTAGAACGCGTTCATGGTGTGGGTGGATGTCAGCTTGAAGTGAATGGGGCGGTCCACTGGAGCGGCCACTTCGTTCACGGTCGCAATGCCTTGCTCGGGGTAGAAGAACAACCACTTCCAGTCCAGAGACACGACCTGAATTTCCAGAGGCTTGACGTTGGGGTCAAGAGCCTTGGTCGAGGAAACGCGGTCCAGAGGGCGGTAGGGGTCCAGCTTGTGGGTGCTGATCCAGGTAATGGCGCCCAAAGCAATGATGATCAACAAAGGCACGGTCCAGATCACCAGTTCCAGCGATGTGGAGTGGTGCCATTCGGGGTCGTACTTGGCTTCGGTGTTCGACTGGCGGTATTTCCAGGCAAACAACAGCGTCAAAAAGATGACGGGGACGATGATGAGCAGCATCAGCAAGGTGGCCGTAACCACCAGATCGCCTTGTTGCTTGGCAACATCGCCGGCTGGGTTGAGTACGACAAGCTTGCTGCAACCGGCGAGGGTTGCAGTCAAAGCAGCCGCTGTGAGCCACGCGGGCCCACGGATTTCCTTGATTTTTAACATGCTGTAGGCGTGACAAAGTCGCGCTTAGGTGTAAACGCGGATTACTGGATCTCGGCAAATGTAATACCAAATGCCGTCTTGTCGATTGGACATTTTGTCCAAGGTCAAGGATGAGGGTCGAAAAATCCGCTATGTGACAAGGGTTTAGCTGTGGCTATGGGCTGCGCAGCTTGGTCGAAAATTGTGAATTTTTCGTGGTTTTTGGGCTCAAAGCGCCGGGGTCTACGCCTGCCGCCGACAGGGCTCAGGGCAAAAACTCTATTGCAGGTGCACATGCTTGGGCGTAGAAATGGATGCGTCAGCGTGACATGGCAAGTAAGACAAGGAGTTGTATCTATATGAGTAGCACGAACCCATCCATTGGTCTTACTCAGCAAGACTATGAGAACTCGGAAACCCTGGCTTATGCGGATACCGATGAAGATGTGACTCCGGGAGAAATCGCTGTTGGCGTGATCATTGGCCGTTCATCCGAGTACTTTGACTTTTTCGTTTTCGGCATGGCTTGCGTGCTGGTGTTTCCTTCCCTGCTGTTTCCCTTCCTCTCCAAGCTCGATGGCACGCTGGCGGCGTTTGCCATCTTTTCCCTGGCCTTTATTGCCCGCCCCATAGGCACGGCACTGTCCATGGCCGTGCAGCGGCGCTGGGGTCGTGCCACCAAGCTGACGATTGCGCTGCTGCTGCTGGGTGTCTGCACGGTGGGCATGACCTTTTTGCCCAGCTATGAGACTGCCGGCATGAAAGCCATCTGGGCGCTGGCCATCTTGCGCGTGGGTCAGGGTCTGGCACTGGGCGGTACCTGGGACGGTCTGCCTTCTCTGCTGGCCATGTCGGCGCCCAAGAACCGCCGCGGCTGGTATTCGATGATCGGCCAGCTGGGTGCACCTCTGGGCTTCATCATGGCGGCGTCGCTGTTTGCCTATCTGTACTCCAGCCTCACGGCAGACGATTTCATGAGCTGGGGCTGGCGCTATCCCTTCTGCGTGGCTTTTGCTATCAACGTGGTAGCGCTGTTCGCCCGTCTGCGCCTGGTGGTAGGTCAGTCTTTTGTGCAGATGCTGCAGGAGCGCGATCTGGAACCCATCAGCGTGACCAGTCTGATGCGCGATGAAGGTCGCAATGTGATGATCGGCGCTTTTGCCGCGCTGGCCAGCTTTGCGCTGTTCCATCTGGTGACGGTGTTTCCGCTGTCCTGGATCTCCTTGTACTCCCATCAATCCGTGATCGACGTGCTGATCGTGCAGATCATAGGTGCCGTCCTGGCAGCTGGGGCCATCATGCTGTCGGGCTGGCTGGCAGACCGTGTGGGACGCCGCAACACCTTGGGCACCATGGCCTGCCTGATTGGTATCTTCAGCTTCCTGGCGCCTTGGCTGCTGGGTAGCGGCACCGTGGGCAACAATGTGTTCATCATCGTGGGCTTCATCCTGCTGGGTCTGTCCTACGGCCAGGCCTCGGGCACGGTGACATCCAACTTCTCGGCGCATTACCGCTACACCGGTGCCGCCCTGTCCACCGACATGGCCTGGTTGATTGGCGCTGCGTTTGCACCGCTGGTGGCTTTGGGGGTGTCGGCCAAGTTCGGTCTGGTGGCCCTGGGCATTTATCTGCTGTCCGGCGCCTTGTGCACTTTGGCGGCTCTGGGTATCAACCGGGCCATCGAGGCACGTGAACAATAAGCCTGACGGCAAATAGAAAAAGCCCGCAGAGAGCATCAAATCTCTGCGGGCTTTTCTTCTAAATCATGAAAAAGCCATCCGCAGATGGCTTTTTTGTTTTCAGCGCTTCAATCAGTCCAGTGCCAGACCGGCTTTCTTGATCACTTCTCCAAAGCGCTTGCTTTCATCGGCCATGAATTGCTTGAACTCCGCAGGCGTGGGGTTGTAGCTCTCATAACCAAAGGCCGTGAACTTGTCCTTCACATCCTGGCCGGTCAGCGCCTGGCGCACGTCGGCGTGAATCTTCTCGACCACGGCAGCTGGCGTACCTGGGCGCACGGCCAGGGCGTTCCAGCCGATAACGGCATAGTCCTTGGGGCCGCCGGATTCGGACACGGTAGGCACGTTCTCGAAGCCTGCAATGCGCTTGGGGCCGGCCACGGCCAGGAAGCGCAGCTTGCCGCCGCGCACCAGCGGGCCTGCCGTGCCCAGCGAACCCAGAGCGAAGGTCAGCTCGCCATTGGCCACGCCCTGGTACAGCTGGCTGGTTTCCTTGTAGATGACGTGCTCCATCTTGGTGCCGGTCTGGTTTTCCAGCAGGGCCGAGCCCAGGTGCACCGGGTTGCCCACCGACCAGGAGCCGTAGTTGAGCTTGCCGGGGTTGGCCTTGGCGTCGGCAATCAGGTCGCCAATCGTCTTGTAGGGGCTGTTGACGGGAACGCAGACAAAGAAGAAGTTGCGGAACAAGGGCATCAGGATGTTGAAATCCTTGCTCAGGTCGTAAGGCAGCTTCTTGAACAGATGGGGATAGGCGGCGATGTGGACGTTGTCCAGCTGGATCATGTCCGTGCCGTCGGCCGCGCCACGCTTGAAGGCTTCAATGGCGATGAAGCCGTTACCGCCTGGGCGGTTTTCCACCACCACGGGCTGACCCCAGGCACGGCCGAGCTTGTCGGCCACCAGGCGCGAGACGCCATCGGGGCCGCCGCCTACGGGGAAGGGGTTGATGATGCGCGACGACTTGGTGGGCCATTTTGCATCGCCCTGGGCGAAGGACGGTGCGGCCACGGCTGCGGCAATGGCGCCCAGCGCGAACGCAGCTTGGCGACGGCTCATGGTGAGCTTTTGGGTCATGGTTGTCTCCCTGATCCTGAAACAGGTCTGTCGAAAATAGGGTGCGTGTTGGCTTTTGCGCTCACGCGTTTTGTTTGTTGGACTGAGGCCGGCACTGCACGAGCAAGGCCATCCTCAGCTGAGCAGATTGTGGCATCGCAACAAAAAACACCAAGTTCTAGCCGAGGCTATCAGCTATAGCAAAATGGCATAGCTTGATTGGAGGAGCCGGCATGAATCTGCAGCAGATAGAAACCTTTGTACATGTGGCCGAAACCGGCAGTTTCAGCAAGGCGGCCGTGCTGCTGGATACCGCCCAGCCAGCGCTCAGCCGCCAGGTGCGGGCGCTGGAGACGGAGCTGCGCGAGACGCTGCTGATACGCACGGGGCGTGGGGTCACGCTGACCGATGCCGGGCGCCGCCTGCTCGAGCACGGTCATGCCATCATGCAGCGCGTAGCCCTGGCCAAGGAAGATATAGGCAGCCAGCGCGACGAGCCCGTGGGTCGTATCACCGTGGGTTTGCCGCCCAGTCTGGCCAGGCGGCTGACGCCGCCGTTGATTGACGGTTTCAGCCGCGATATGCCCAAGGCTCGGCTGGCCGTGGTGGAAGGCTTTTCCATGAATATCGCGGAATGGCTGACTTCGGGGCGTATGGATCTGGGCCTGGTCTACACGCCCGAGCCGCATCCGCATATCGAGGTGACGCCGGTGCTGGAAGAGCGGCTGTGCCTGATCGGCCCGGCCAGCGCCCTGGCCGGACGCACCAGCGTGCCGTTTGCCCACCTGGACGAGTTTCCGCTGATCATGCCGCAGCGCGGCCAGATCTTTCGCAAGCTGATGGAGGCCCAGGCCACGCTGTCCCAGGTCAAGCTCAATGTGGTGTGGGAAGTGTCCAGCGTGCCGGCCATTCTGGATCTGGTACGCGGCGGCTATGGCTATGCCGCGCTGACCGACAGCGCCATGCGGGGCCAGGGAGCCGATCCTTCACTCAAAGAGGTGCCAATCAAGTCGCCACATATCGTGAGCACGCTGTGCCTGGTGCAGTCGGCCAAGAAGAAAACCACGCCCTTGATACGCCGCACGGCGGAGCTGCTGCGGCGTCTGAGCCTGCAGGTCTGTGCCGTGGAAAGCGGGCACTTATAGAAGTTGCTATGGATGTGCAAGCTGCTGGCGCATTGCTGTTCTGAGTTTCAGCAATCAATCCATTTGAAATTCAATCAAAGCAAGCGCAAGAAGCTACTGAATTCATAGTCATCAGATCAGCGGACGCAAGCTTCTTGCGCCTTCTAGCAGCAGGGGCAGGATTTCCTGCTCCATGGTCTGGGCGCTCATGCGCTTGGTGGCGCTGACCATATTCAGCGCCGCCACCGTGCGGCCCTGCATATCGCGCAGCGGCACGGCCAGGGCCTGAATGGCGACTTCGTGTTCTTCCAGGGCAATGCAGTAATCAAGCCGCCTGACTTCGGCCAGCAGTGCCTTGAGCGCCTCTTCCTCGGTCACCGTATGGGCGGTGAGCTTGGGCAGATCGTAGGTGGCTAGCCATTCATCCAGCTCGGCAGGCGAGAGCGCGGCCAGCAACACCCGGCCGGTGGAGGTGGCATGGGCGGGCAGGCGCGTGCCCAGATGCAGGCCGTGGGCCATCAGCCGCTCGCCCTTGTCATGCACGGCGCTGCGGGCCACGATGACGACCTCTCGCCCCTCGCGCACCACACAGGAATAAGACAGACCTGTCTGCGCCGCCAGCCGGTGGAGCACGGGCTGCACGATGCGCGGCAGCCGTGCCGAGGCCAGATAAGCCCCCGACAGCCGCAGCACCTTGGGTGCCAGCCAGAAAAAGCCGCCATCACTTTCCAGATAGCCCAGGTGGGCCAGCGTCAGCAAATGCCGGCGGGCGGCGGCGCGGGTCAGGCCGGCACGCTCTGCGGCCATGGTGGCATTGAGGCGCTGGCGCTCGGTATCAAAGCTCTCCAGCACGGCCAGGCCTTTGGCCAGACCTGCAATGAAGTCGGCATGGGCGATGGAGGAAGAGGAGGTGGGGGGCTGGTGCTCGGTCATGGCACGGTATGAACTCTGGATGGCGAAAACCGTGGTTTTGCGCGATTGTCGAACCAATTGTGCGATTGTCGCGCAAATGCGGTTTGCTGCTTCTCGGTTTGACGCAACACAAACCTTAGTCTTCAGGCCATGGGTTGCAAGCAGAAATTGCAGCGTGGTTGGGTGCAATACAAGGAGACATACATCGTGCGCACACAGGTAGCCATCATTGGTGCAGGCCCCGCAGGTCTGTTGTTGGGTCAGCTGCTGTACAAGGCAGGCGTGGAGACCGTCATCATCGAGCAGCGCAGCGCCGACTATGTGCTGGGCCGCATCCGCGCCGGGGTTCTGGAGCAGGTGACGGTGGACTTGCTCGAGCAAGCCGGGGCCGATGCCCGCATGAACGAGGAAGGCCTGCCCCACGATGGCATAGAGCTGCTGTTCAAGGGCCAGCGCCAACGCATCGATCTGTACGGCCTGACCGGCGGCAAGCGCGTGATGGTCTACGGCCAGACCGAGGTGACGCGCGATCTGATGGATGTGCGCGCCGCCGAAGGCCTGACCACCATCTATGAAGCCAGCAATGTGCAGCCCATCGATTTCGACACCGATCATCCCAAGGTGCGCTATGAAAAAGACGGCCAGCTGCATGAGATCGAATGCGACTTCATTGCTGGTTGCGACGGTTTTCACGGCATCTGCCGCGCCAGCGCGCCAAAGGACAAGATCAAGACTTTCGAGAAGGTCTATCCGTTTGGCTGGCTGGGTCTGCTGTCGGATACGCCGCCCGTCTCGCATGAGCTGATCTACGCCAATACCGAGCGCGGCTTTGCCCTGTGCAGCCAGAGAAGCAGCACGCGCAGCCGCTACTACCTGCAAGTGCCTTTGACCGACAAGGTGGAAGACTGGAGCGACGAGGCTTTTTGGGAGGAGCTTAAAAAGCGCCTGGACCCCGAAGCCCGGGCCAACTTGGTGACCGGCCCCTCGCTGGAAAAAAGCATTGCCCCGCTGCGCAGCTTTGTGACCGAACCCATGCGCTTTGGCCGAATGTTCCTGGCAGGTGACGCCGCCCACATCGTGCCGCCCACCGGCGCCAAGGGGCTGAACCTGGCGGCATCCGACGTGGGCTATCTGTCGCAGGCCTTCACCGAGTTCTACCGGGACGACAGCCAGGACGGCATTGACCGCTATTCCGAGCAATGCCTGCGCCGTGTGTGGAAGGCCGAGCGCTTTTCCTGGTGGATGACTTCCATGCTGCACAACTTCCCGGGCGAGGGCGAGTTCAACACCAAGGTGCAGGAAGCCGAGCTGGACTATATCGTTCACTCCGAAGCCGGCGCCACCTCGCTTGCCGAGAACTATGTGGGTCTGCCCCTGGTGTAACTTGCGGGTGATGCTATTGATGTTATAGCGTTAAACGACGCAAGCGCTGATCTTGGCGTTGGGTGGGACGGCCTGCATGGCTTGCGATGCAGGCCGTTTTTCATGGCGCTTGGCTATGGCATCCGGCGGCCATGATCCATGCAATTTGGTTGCTGCAGCCATGCACAAATTTTGATGCTGGCTGCGGACATTGACGGCGCTGGAGGAGTAAGCTTGCCGACCTTATGGCGCACATCATGTTCTCCCCTCCATATATTGCTGCCGAGCAGGCGGCTCAGTCATTGCGCGAACACGGCTCTGCCGTGCTGCGTCCTGAGGATTTTGCCGCCTGGATAGGCGCCAGCCTGCCCCAGCTGCATGCACTGGACCAGGACTGGAACGATTTGCCACCCGACGCCTTTCTCAAGGATAGCGGGCGCTATCGCAGCCGCCGCCACTCCTGCTTTGTGGCCGAGGCAGGCAGCTTGCAGCAGGTGCCGCACCGCGCACACTGGCAGCCGGTGGAGTACAACGCGTTGCACGGCGGCATGCAGCGCATGTTCGATCCCATGCATGAGGCTACGACGCAAAGCCCGGTGTGGGAGCTGATGCTGCAAAAGCTGGCCGAGCTCAGTGACCAGGTGTTCGGCAGCGCAGGTCTGCAGCGCTGGTTTGTGGAGTCGCACCAGTTTCGCATCGACACCACGGACGGCATTGGCCGGCCCACGCCGGAAGGCGCCCATCGCGACGGCGTGGATCTGGTGGCCGTGATCCTGGTGAACCGCCAAGGCGTCAAAGGCGGCGAAACCCGCGTGTTCGAAGCCAGTGGCCCCAGCGGCCAGCGCTTCACGCTGACCGAGCCCTGGTCGATCATGCTGCTGGACGACGCCCGCATGATTCATGAAACCACGCCGATACAGCCTGCCGAGCCCGGTGGCGTTCGCGATACGCTGGTGTTGACCTATAGGCGCGGCGCTTTTCAGGGCGCGGACCTGCAGGACGGGACGCCCTGATGGATGTGAAGCGTTTTGTTCTAAAAATTTGAGCAAAACTGTAACGTTTCCAGAGCACAAAAGTGCAGAGCGTGACGCGGCATGATGCGGGTCTTCTGGCGAACGCAAGATGCTTGCATCGACGCTTCGCCAAGCCATCCAACAAATGAAAACCAACTGGCCCAGGCCACGCCCGAAACGGCGTGGTTTTTTGTATGCATCGCCTTTCCGCCCTTAGTCTTTCCGCATTGACCGCTCTTGTCACGGTAGTTGCTTGTTCCCCTGCCGAAAATCCTTTGCCGCAGGCCCATATCAAGGAGCCGACCATCTATTTCCGCAACGGTCTGGAAATTACCATGGGTAACGTGACCGTGCCGATTCGCGGCGTGCAGGACTGCCCTTACGGTCTGGCGGCGCCTGCCGGGGCCGTGGTGGCCATGAACGATGCCAAGTGCATACGTCTGTCGGACGATACACAACAGATCACGGTGATGCTGGATATGCCCAGCGGTATCGTGCAGGAAGAATGGACTGTGCGCCGCGACGCCTCCAGCAAGCCGGATGAGCCCGCCTTCAAGCATGTCTCGCTGCTGCGCCCGGATGGCTCGCGCATCACGATCACCGACAAGTCCGACAAGCTGCTGGACAAATGCTACGAATACAAGGCGGCTCACGTCTGCATCTGATGGGCGCCTGAGGGCGGGACTTCAGGGTTGATTTAGGTCAACACGCTGAGGCATGATGAAGGCAGACTGAATGCATCCCATCACGGCATCTGCTCACTTGCATGCCGCCCGAACCCCTAAAGGAGAAGCCTATGTCCATGTTCAATCACATCCTCGTGCCGGTTGACGGCTCCAAGCCCGCGCTGCTGGCAGCGCGCAAGGCGGCGGAGCTGTCCAAGGTCTTTGGCAGCGCCATCACGGCGGTCTACGTGGTCGATCCCTATCCGTTTACCGGCGTGGGTGCGGATTTTGCCTACGGTCAGTCCCAATATCTGAGCGCAGCCACGGCCGAGGCCAATGCCACGCTGGATGCCGTCAAGGCCATCATGGATGAAGCTGGTGTGGCCGTCTCCACCGTGGTGGGCGAAGGCCATGCCGTGCACGAAGGCGTGGTGCGCGCCATGGAAACTTCGGGCGCCGATCTCATCGTCATGGGCTCGCAAGGCAAGCGCGGCCTGGAAAAGCTGATGCTGGGCAGCGTCACCCAGCGCGTGCTGGGTGCGGTCAAAATCCCCGTCCTGGTAGTTCGCGAATAAACAAGAACAGCTCAAAAACAAAGACCTCCAATTGGAGGTCTTTTGCATTACAGCTAACGACCTTAAATCAGGCACGTCCCAACAAAGAGACGGCAAGCAAGGGCCGCCCCGCAGCGAGGCTGTCGTCCCCCTCTAGGGGGAAGCGGCAAAGCCGCTCAGGGGGTCATTGAATGCTCGCGCCCGAGGCCTCGACAATCGCCTTGTTGGCCTTGAAGTCTGCCTGGAAGAACTTATCAAAAGCTTGTACCGTCATGGCCTGGGGCTCGGCCCCCTGGGTCTGGATCGCTTCCTTGACTTCGGGCATGGCCAGCAGCTTGTTGACTTCGGCGTTCACCTTGGTCACCACGGCAGTCGGCGTGTTCTTGGGCATGAAGATGCCGTACCAGGTGCTGACGTTAAAGCCCTTGAGACCGGATTCGGCCAACGTAGGTGTATCGGGCAGCGAGGTGGAACGGGTGGCAGAAGTCACGGCAATGGCGCGCAGCTTGCCTGATTTGATCTGGCCTATGGCCGAGGGCACGGAAGACACCAGCAGTTCCACATTGCCGGCCAGTGCGTCCATCATGGCGGGGTTGGAGCCCTTGTAAGGCACGTGGGTCAGCTGAATGCCTGCGGCTTTTTCCAGCATCACGCCGGCCAGGTGGATGCTGGTGCCGTTGCCTGGCGAGCCGTAGGTGACCTTGGCCGGATGCTGCTTGGCCGCGGCAATCACGTCGGCCAGTGTCTTGTAGGGCGAACTGGCAGCCGTGGCGATCACGATGGGCGTGTAGGCCACATGGGCCACAGGCGTCAGATCCTTGAGCGGGTTCCAGGGCAGGCTTTTGTACAGATAGGGGCCGAGCACCACATTGTCCTTCTGGCCCATCACCATGTCATAGCCCGTGGGAGCGGCTTTGACGGCTTCGGTGATGCCTATGGTGCCGCCGGCGCCGGCGCGGTTGTCGGGCACCACGGTCCAGTGGCTGACCTCCGTGAGCTTGTTGGCAATCACGCGCGAGAGAATGTCGGTGCCGCCGCCTGGAGGGAAGGGCACGATCATGCGCACAGGCTTGTTGGGGTAGTCGGTGGCTTGTGCAGCGGCGGTAAAGCTCAAAGCGGCGGTGGCCGCAGCAGCGGTGCAGGTGATCAGTTGGCGAAACATGAAAAAGAAACTCCAGAGACGAATCGGGTGTGCGGCATCGGGGCGCTCGGCTTTTGGCCGGGGCCTGCGTTGTCGCGGCTGGCAGCCTTGGCATCGATGCCAGGGGCCAGGGTCACGGAAGGTGGGCTTTTCGATGATCGGGGAGGGTGGTTCCGCCATCAATGGGTATTTGTCTTTACCGACAAGACCAGCGCATGCGGTACCGGCATGGCTGGATGGCATTCGCGCGCGGTGCCGTGCAGGGTGGCTGCATGGCATGCACGGAGGCAGCGTACCGATCAGGTGTCGCTGCCGATGTGGCCCACGGGCGCGGAGTGCGCATGAACCTGTAACTCAGGAACAGGTGAAACATTCTGCCATGGCTCCATGCCCGCCATGGCTTGGCGTGCGCAATAGTTGGGCCATGGGTTCGCGTTGCGTTTGTCCCGCCGTCTGAAGCGATGGCGCCAGTTCTGAGCGTTTGAACGCCCGGCTTCCATGCATCAGAGATGAAAAAAGCTGCAAGCCCTTTGCTATCAGGCGCTTGCAGCTATGCTTTTAATGGCGTCCAACTTCAGGGTTGGCGTACATCGGCAATGACTTGCTCGCCAAAGTCGGCGCGCTCCAGCCAGGCCAGCATGCGTGCGGCAGCTTCTTCGGGAGAGCTGAGCTTGCCCGATTCCTTGAGCTGGGCGAAATTGCCCACGTCGGGGAAGTCGCTGCTGTCGGCACTGCGCAGCTGCACCTGCATATCGGTGTCGATCACGCCGGGGGCCAGCGAGACAATGCGTGCGCCATTGGGCTTGGCGGCTTCTTCCAGCGCCACGCAGCGGCTGTACTGATCCATGCCGGCCTTGGCCGTGCAGTAGCTGGCCTGCGAGGCCATGGCTCGGCGACCCAGGCCCGAGGAGACATTGAGCACCTTGCGGGCAACATCCCAGTTCTCGGTGGCCGCCAGAAACGCGGCGGTCAGTGCCATGGGCGCTTCCAGTCCCACGCGCATGGCGTTGATGATGTCGGCTGCGCTGGTTTGGGACAGCGGCGCAATCGGCGGAATCACGCCCGCGTTGTTGATCAGCGTGATGCTAGCCCAGTCGCTGCTCTTGAGCGTGCCCAGCCAGGTGGCAAGGCGCTGGGCGGCAGCGGCGCTCTGGGCCAGGTCCTGCTCCCATTGCAACAACTGCTTGGGCTCGCTGGCGCTAGCCGCCAGCGCATCGCTGGTCTTGCGTGCAATGCTCAGCACATGGTGGCCTTGCTCTAGCAGTTGCTGGCCCATGGCCAGGCCCATGCCGCGTGAGCCGCCCGTCAAAATAATCAAATGCTTGGTCATGCATTTGATCTTACGGGCGTTTGATGTGGGCTGAGTGCTGGGCGCAATGAAAAGGCCCTGCCGACGGGTATCGGCAGGGCCTGGCGAGGTCGTGAAAGACTTTAGTGGCCTAGATAGGCTTTGCGCACCGCATCATTGGTCAGCAGATTGGCGCCGGTGTCCTCCAGCACCACCTTGCCGGTTTCCAGCACATAGCCGCGGTCGGCAATCTGCAGGGCGCGGTTGGCGTTCTGTTCGACCAGAAACACCGTCACGCCCGCCGCGCGAATGGTCTGGATGATCTCGAAGATCTGCGCAATGATCAGCGGCGCCAGGCCCAGCGTGGGCTCGTCAAGCAGCAGCAAACGGGGCTTGCTCATCAGCGCGCGGCCTATGGCCAGCATTTGCTGCTCGCCGCCCGACATGGTGCCCGAGCGCTGCGTGGCCCGCTCCTTCAGGCGTGGGAACAGCTTGAAGACATGCTCTATGCCATCCGCAATCTCTGCCTTGTTCAGAAAGAAGCCGCCCATCTGCAGGTTTTCCGTCACCGTCAGGTCCTTGAAGACGCGGCGGCCTTCCGGAGAGATGGCGATGCCGCGGCGCATGATGTGGTGGGTGGACATCTGGGTGATGTCCTCGCCCTCGAACACAATGGCGCCATGGCTGGCGCGCGGGTTGCCGCACACCGTCATCAGCAGGGAGGTCTTGCCAGCGCCGTTGCTGCCGATCAGGGTGACGATCTCGCCCTGGTTGACGCGCAGACTGACCTGGTTGACCGCACAGATCGCGCCGTAATGGGTGGAAACTTGGCTCAGTTCCAGCATAGCTTGGCTCATCAGGCCTCTCCCAGATAGGCCTTGATGACCCGTTCATCGTTGCGAATGGCTTCGGGCAGACCCATGGCGATGGGCTTGCCGTATTCCATGACCAGAATGCGCTCGGACACGCCCATGACCAGGCTCATATCGTGCTCGATCAGCAGCACGGCCACGCCGTATTGCTTGCGCAGCTGGTCGATCAGACCTTGCAGGTCTTTCTTCTCCTGAGGGTTCAGGCCGGCTGCGGGCTCGTCGAGCATGAGAACGCGTGGCTTGGTGATCATGCAGCGGGCAATTTCCAGGCGGCGCTGGTGGCCGTAGGCCAGATTACCGGCCTCGCGGTTGGCCATGGCGCGCAGGCCCATCACGTCCAGCCACTGCAGGGCGTTCTCGATCTTGGCTTCTTCGGAACGGCGATAGCTAGGCGTGTTGAACAAGCCACCCAGCACGCTGGAGCGGGACTGGCGGTGCTGGGCGACCAGCAGGTTCTCCAGCGCCGTCATGCTCTTGAACAGACGCACGTTCTGGAAGGTGCGCACCACGCCGTGATTGGCCACCTCGTGACTGCTCTGGCCGGCAATGCTCTTGCCGCCCAGCACCACCGAGCCGGCGGAAGGCTGGTAGAAACCGCTGATGCAGTTGAACACCGTGGTCTTGCCTGCGCCGTTGGGGCCGATGATGGCAAACACTTCCTGCGGACGCAGGTTGAAGGCCACGTTGTCCACGGCCAGCAGACCGCCAAAGCGCATGCACAGGTCTTTGACTTCTAGCAAATACTCGCTCATTCGCTTGCCCTGCCTGCGGTTGTAGTTATTGAAATGATAGCGTTCATGTCGGCGTGCATCATGATTTCACCTCCACCTGGTGGCGCTTCATGGGCAGCAGGCCTTGCGGGCGCCAGATCATCATCAAGATCATGACCAGACCGAAGATCAGCATGCGGTATTCGGAGAATTCACGGGCCACTTCGGGTAGCACGGTCAGGATGATGGCCGCCAGGATCACGCCCAGCTGCGAGCCCATGCCGCCCAGCACCACAATCGCCAGAATCAGGGCCGACTCGATGAAGGTGAAGGATTCGGGATTCACAATGCCTTGGCGTGCGGCAAAGAAGGCGCCGCCAAAACCGGCGAACATGGCGCCCAGCGTGAAGGCCGAGAGCTTGATCTTCATGGGGTTCAGACCCAGGGAGCGGCAGGCGATTTCATCTTCGCGCAAAGCTTCCCAGGCGCGGCCTATGGGCATGCGGATCAGGCGGTTGCTGATGAACAGCGTCACCAGAGCCAGCAGTAGCGCCATCAGGTAGACGAAGATCACCATGTGCATGGAGTTGAACTCCAGGCCGAAGAACTGGTGAAAAGTCGTACCGTCTTCGGTCAGGGGCGTGCGTGTCATGGGCAGGCCGAACACCGTGGGCTTGGGAATGCTGGAGATGCCGTCCGGGCCGCCCGTGAAGCTGGTCAGGTTGGTCAGCAGCAGGCGGATGATTTCGCCAAAGCCCAGCGTCACGATGGCCAGATAATCGCCGCGCAGGCGCAGCACGGGAAAGCCCAGCACAAAGCCGAACAGGGCTGCGGCAGCGCCCGCCAGCGGCAAGGCCTGCCAGAAGGACCAGCCGGCCCAGTGAAACAGCAGCGCATAGGTATAGGCGCCCACGGCATAAAAGCCCACAAAGCCCAGATCCAGCAGACCGGCAAAGCCGACCACCACATTCAGGCCCAGACCGAGCATGACGTAGATCATGGCCAGGGTGGCAATGTCCACCGCATTGCGTCCGGCGAAAAACGGCCAGGAGGCCGCCATCATCAGCGCCACAAAAATCAGCACGTTGCGCCCGCCCGATGAGACCTTGGGCAGGGCCGGCAGCGCCACCTTGGGCATCTTGCCGGCCAGCAGCGGCTTGAGCATCTGCACCGTGAAGACCGCGATACAGGCCCAGATCAGGGTGGTCCAGCTGGGGGCGATGACGGTGCGCGTGCCGGCGCGCTCCAGATGCAGGCTGAAGATGGGGATGACGACGATGGCCGTCATCAGCGTGGCGATCAGCGCATCACGAAAACTGGCAGAAAAGCTGTATTTCATCAGACCTTCTCCACTTCAGGTTTGCCCAGCAGGCCGGAGGGACGGAACATCAAAATCGTCACCAGCAGGCCAAACGCCACGATGTCCTTGTACTCCGAGGAGATGTAGGCCGCGGCAAAAGTCTCGGTCACGCCCAGGATCACGCCGCCCAGCATGGCGCCGGGAATGGAGCCGATACCGCCCAGCACGGCAGCCGTGAAGGCCTTGATGCCGGCCAGAAAGCCGATGAAGGGATTGAGCTTGCCCACGGCCAGCGCAATCAGCACGCCGCCCACGGCCGCCAGCATGGCGCCCAGGATGAAGGTGAAGGAGATCACCTTGTTGGTGTCAATGCCCAGCAGATTGGCCATGTGCATGTCCTGCGCGCAGGCACGCGAGGCACGGCCCATGCGCGAGTGCTTGATGTACAGCGTCAGCAACACCATCAGCACCACGGTGACCACGATGATGAGAATGCGCGAGTAAGGCACATAGACCTCGAAGCCGCCTTCGCTGCCAAACTTGAGTGCACCCGGAATCAGCGAGGGCACGGCCATATCGCGTGCGCCCTGGCCCAGGGCCACCCAGTTCTGCAGAAAGATGGACATGCCGATGGCCGAGATCAGCGCCACCAGACGCGGACTCTTGCGCACCGGCTTGTAGGCCACCTGCTCCACCACCAGGCCGTAGACGCCGGTGACGAAGACCGAGACCACCAGCATCAGGCCGATGATGGCCCAGACCGGCAGGCCGCTGGTCGTACCGACGGCAGACAGCGTGACCAGACCGATATAGGCGCCGATCATGTAGATGTCGCCATGGGCGAAATTGATCATGCCGATGATGCCGTAGACCATGGTGTAGCCAATGGCGATCAGGGCGTAAATGGCTCCGAGTGAGAGCCCGTTGAATAGCTGCTGTAGCAGCTGGGGGATGAAATCAGACATGCAATGCCACCCTTAAACAGGAAAAGGCCCTAGGGCCATATTGCAAACAACCGGAGGCACATGGCTTGCGCCACACGCCCCCGGTCATGGGAGGTGGAATTACTTGTTGGCGACAGACTTGCTGCCATCCTTGTGCCATTCGAACACCTGGAAGTCGAAGGACTTCAGGTCACCCTGCTTGTTCCAGGCCACGGGGCCCAGCACGGTGTCAAAGCTGCTCTTGTGCAGGTGATCGGCCACCTTGGCGGGGTTGTCGCCAGCGGCCTTGATGCTGTCCAGCAGCACTTGCGTGGCGGCAAACGAGGTCAGCTGGAAAGCGCCCGAGGGGTTGCGCTTCTTGTCCTTGAAAGCCTTCACGACGGCAGCATTCTTGGGGTTGGCCGAGAAGTCTGCGGGCAGGGTGACCAGCATGCCTTCGACGGCAGGGCCGGCAATGGCGTTGACTTCAGGATTGCCCACGCCTTCGGGGCCCATCATGCGCACCTTCAGGCCTTGCTCGGCGGCCTGGCGCAGCAGCAGACCCATTTCGGGGTGGTAGCCGCCGTAGTAGACAAAGTCCACACCTGCGCTCTTGAGCTTGGTGACCACGGCAGAGTAGTCGCTGTCGCCGGCGTTGATGCCTTCGAACAGAGCCACCGGCACATTGGCCTTCTTCAAGTCATCGCGCACGGAAGAGGCGATGCCCTGGCCGTAAGACTGCTTGTCGTGCAGCACGGCAACCTTCTTGGGCTTGATCTTTTCAATGATGAACTTGGCAGCGGCAGGGCCTTGCTGGTCATCGCGGCCGATGGTGCGGAACACGAAGTGGTAGTTCTTGCCGTCGGTCAGGGCCGGGGAAGTGGCGGAAGGCGTGACCACCACCACACCTTCGTTGTTGTAGATGGGGGCTGCGGCAATCGAGGCGCCCGAGCACACGGGGCCGACCACATAGCCGATCTTGCTGTTGACCACGCGGTTGGCGGCGACCGGGCCTTGCTTGGGTTCGCAAGCATCGTCCACGGGCACCAGTTCAACCTTCTTGCCGTTGATGCCGCCTGCGGCATTGGCCATTTCCACGGCGGTGGTCGCGCCTTCCTTGACCATGTCGCCGTATTGGGTCAGCGCGCCGGTGGTGGGAATCACCAGGGCGATCTTGATTTGCGCATGCGCAGTGGAGAGCAAGGCCGCACCAGCCAGGCCCAGGGCAGCGACGATAGTGTGCATGCGAAACGGAATGCTCATGAGGTCTTCCTTCAACTTTGGATAAAGTGTTCTGAAAAACGCAGGATGCTATTAGCGAACACTGCGAAAAGATGACCAGAATAAATCAGTGGCACCCGATTTCAAGAGGGTATCCCGGGGGTAGTGCAAACTTTCAAAATCCGCTATGCACTGTATAGCGGCTGCGCGTTTGCAGGCCTGCGCTTGCCTCTATTTTGAGCAAGATATTTCTGACCCCATCTCGCCGCGGTTTCAATTGGGTTTTTGGGTATTCGAGGAATATTGCGTCAGAACGGAGTTTTTGACTCGAACTCGAGAATCTGTCCGTTTATCGGGTGCTCCAAACGCAGCATTTTTGCGTGCAGTAACAGGCGCTGTGATTGCGCTGCAATCTCGGGGGCTGCGTACAGCGCATCTCCCACAATGGCATGACCCACGGCGGCCATGTGCACGCGCAACTGATGGGTGCGGCCCGTCAAGGGGCTGAGCAGCACCCGGGTGCAGTCCTGGTGTTGCGCCGTGTGCTCATGCGCCAGGGCGCGCCATAGGGTCTGGCTGCTTTTTCCCTGTTCTGCGTCAATCACGCGCAGGGGGCGGCGCTCCCAGTCGGCGGCAATCGGCAGATCGATCAGCTGCCAATCGGTAGCCAAAGGCTTCAACAGCCCGGCGACCACGGCCTCATAGCGTTTTTGAATCTGCTTTTTCTCGAAAGCCAGGCTCAGGGCACGTTGAACCGCCAGACTGCGCGCCATGATGAGCAGGCCCGAGGTGGCCTGGTCCAGTCTGTGCACGATGAGGGCATCGCTCCAGTGCGCTTGGGCGCGAGCGCTCAGGCAGTCCTGCTTGTCCGGGCCGCGTCCCGGCACGCACAACAGGCCCGGGGGTTTTTCCAGCACCAGCAGTGCTTCGTCTTCATACCAGCACTGCGGTATGGGGGTATCAATCGCGTTCATGGAGCAGTCGGTGGACGGTGGCGCACAGCTCTTCCACGTCATTGGGCTTGTAAATCAGGGCCTTGGCACCGGCGGTCAGCGCGGCGTGTTCGATTTCAGCCGTTACATAGCCCGAGGCCAGGGCAATCGGCAGGCCGGGGCGAATTTCCAGGGCCTCAACCACCAAGTCCAGGCCGCTATAGCCGGGCATGTTGTAGTCGGTCACCACCAGATCAAAGTCCTGCGGTTGATCGCGCAGAGCCTGCACGGCTTCATGCGGATCGGTAAAGCCGCTGACCACATAGCCGCGGCGGCGCAGCAGGCGCTGCACCAGAAACACCAGGGCCTGGTCATCGTCCACATACATCACGTGGCAGGAGGCGTTGGCATGGGCTTCATGGGCGGCCGGGGCCAGATGCGGGGCCGCAGCCGTCGTGTGGTGGGCCAGCGGCTCCAGCAGCACTTCGGACTCCGGCAGGGGAAAGTAGAGATTGAAGCGGCTGCCCAGGCCCGGTGTGCTGAAGACATCCACGGCGCCGCCATGGGTGCGCATGACGCCATGGACCACGGCCAGCCCCAGGCCCGTTCCCTGTCCCACGGCCTTGGTGGTGAAGAAGGGCTCGAAAATGCGCTGTTGCGTGGCCTCGTCCATGCCGGGGCCGTTGTCCTGCACCGTCAGCAGTATGTAGTTGCACCAGGTCAGCCCCAGCCGCTCGCACACCTGCCGCTCGGGCCGCAGCAGCTGGGCCTGCATCTGAATGCAGCCGCGGGCCTCGCCCATGGCTTGCATGGCGTTGCTGCAGAGATTGAATAGTGCCTGCTCCACCTGGGTGGGATCGGCCATCAGCAGCGGCAGAGGCGATAGCTGCTCGATCTGCAGCTCGATGGCCGGCGGCAGCGACACCCGCAGCAGCCTGGCCGCGTCCTGCATGACTTCGTGCACCTGCAGCGGGCGGCGCTCGGGCTTGTCATTGCGAGCGAAGGTGAGGATTTGCCGCACCAGATCGCGGGCACGGCGGCCGGCCTTCTCGATCTCGCGCAGGCTCTCCAGCGCGGCGGGGTTGTCCAGGCTGTCGGCCTTGGCCAGCTCCACATTGCCCAGAATGGCGCCCACGATGTTGTTGAAATCGTGGGCAATGCCGCCGGCCATGGTGCCCAGGGCCTGCATTTTGTGGGATTCGCGCAGCTGTGATTCCAGCGCATTGCGCTGGGCTTCCGCTTTTTTGCGGCTGGTCAGATCCCGGGCGAAGACGGTGGTGGTGTCGCCGCTGTGGTGGCGCTCGAAGGAGACGCTGACTTCCACCGGAATTTCGCGGCCGTTGGAGGTCAGGCCCGTCATCTCGCCCAGGATGGCCTGCGTGGTTAGCGGTGCAAAGCTCAGGGCCCGCGATGCGTCGGGCAGGAAACGATTGAGCGGGCTGCCCAGCGCATCGCTGGGCGAGCACAGAAATAGTGCCGCCGCCGTGGGGTTGAACACGGTGATGCACTGGCTTTGATCCACGCACATGATGGCGTCCAGCGCGGAGTTGATGACCGACTCCAGCCGCCGCTCGCTGGCGTGCAGCTGCTGGTTGCGCTCCTGCAGTGCCCGGCGCTCGGCCAGCAGCGGGCCCTGGTTGACCACGGCGCAGAGAAACTGCCGGCTCGGGGCTCCGTTTTGCTGGGGAATGTTCAGGCAGGCCACATGCAGATCGCAGCACAGCTGTATCTGATCGGTGATGTCGAACAGCACCTCATGCGCCAGCGCACGGCCTTGCTCTGCCGCCTGGGCAAACACCTGCTGCACGCGCTGCGCGTCCTGGGCATGGACGAAGGGCAGAAAGCTGATCAGCAGGCGATCGTTCTCGCTGGGCTGAAACGCGGCATGGGCCATGGCATTGACCTGGACCACCATGTCATGCTCGTCAATCACCAATAGAGGCAGGGGAATGCTGGCAAACAGCGCTTCAAAGCGCTCGGAAGCGCTCTCGGCCACGGCCTGGCTGTAATTGAGGACCTCGTTCTGAATCTCCAGCTCGCGCTGATAGTTGCGCAGCTCTGCCACCAAGGCCTGCAAAGGGTCTTGATCCTCGGGAACCAGAGGGCGGATGGTGCCGGGCCAGGACGGCAGGCCGGCCGCAGGCTCCAGCAAGGCCAGCAGCGGCAAAGAATCTGGATCATCAGCCGAAGCTGGGGGGTGTGAGTCGCTCATGAAGAACGGGGGCTGGCCCCGGGATGCGATGGAGGAAGATTCAGAACAGAGGGCCAGTGTAAGCGCTGGGCTACATGGGGGCGGCGGCATGGCTGGGGGTGAAAGCGCTGAAACCGACGGCCCCTCATTATTTGCGGGAGGCATCAGCTCTGACTTTTGATGCGCATCAAGCAGGGTGCATCTTAGTCACCGCCCGGAAAAGTGCAGGCCGTGGAAAACGGCGTATGTCTCCGGGGCCGGCCTGGGTTCACCGAATGCCCGAAGCCAGCATGGCCAGGCCGGCCAGGGTCAGTAACCCCAGCACCACCCGGCGAAACGCCTGGTCGCTGATGCGGTGGTAGAGCCGCCCGCCCCAGATGGAAGGCAGCAGCATGGCGGGCAGGGCCACGGCAAACAGCGGCAGCATGGAACTGCTGACCAGACCCGAGCCCAGATAGCTGGCAAAGGTGACGGCCAGCATGGTGAGGTTGAAGTTCTGGATGATCTGGCGCTGCGCATCCTTGGCCATGCCGCCGAGCTGGCACCACAGCGTGGGCACCACGCCGGAGAAACCTCCCAGCGCGCTCATGGCCCCGCCCGCCATACCGGCCAGTGCGTTGCTGACGGGGCGCAGTGGCCCTTGCATGTAGCGCCAGTCGCTCAAGCGGGGTAGCTTGTGCGCAAAAGCCATCAGCGGGCAAAACACCACCAGCAGCGTACCCAGCACGGTTTTGAAAAGCTGGACATCCAGCCGGGGCAGCAGCATCAACCCCAGCGGCAGGCCGGCCAGCCCGCCCAGCAGGAAAGGCCACAGCGCTCTCCAGCCAAACCCACGGCGCACGCTGAAGGCCTGAATGATCTGGCCGGTGAGTCCGCCAAACACGGCAAGCACGGCGGCCAAGGTCGGCTCCAGCGTCCAGGCCCAGAGCGCCATGGCAGTCATGCTGTAGCCGAAGCCGGACAGGCCTTGCACAAAGCCGGCCAATGCAGCGCCGATGATGATGACTATGATTTCCATAGCTTATAGCGTATATCCGGTAAAGGCTGCTGCAGGTTTTAGCATGAAAAACGGCCCGCATGGGCCGTTCTTTGGGTGAAAGCGTAATGCGTTCAGGTCATCAAGACTCGTAGTCTTCCACGGGCACGCAGCTGCAAAACAGGTTGCGATCGCCATAGACATTGTCCACGCGGCCTATGGGGCTCCAGTACTTGTTGCGGCGCAAGGCCGGCACCGGGTAGGCGGCCAGCTCGCGGCTGTAAGGGCGGCTCCACTCGCCGCTCAGCAGTGCTTCGGCCGTGTGGGGGGCGTTCTTGAGCGGGTTGTCGTCCTGGGGCAGGCGGCCGTCTTCAATCTGGCGGATTTCCTCGCGGATGGCGATCATCGCGTCAATGAAGCGCTCCAGCTCGAACAGGCTTTCGCTCTCGGTGGGCTCCACCATCAGCGTGTTGGGCACCGGGAAGGACAGCGTGGGTGCGTGAAAGCCGTAGTCGATCAGGCGCTTGGCCACGTCCTCGGCCATCACGCCGCTGCTTTCCTTGAGGCTGCGCAAATCCAGAATGCACTCGTGTGCCACATGGCCGTTGGCCGAGGCGTACAGCGTGGGGAAGTGATCCCGCAGGCGCGTGCTGATGTAGTTGGCGCTCAAGATCGCGGTTTCCGTCGCCGCCTTCAGACCGGACTCGCCCATCATGCGGATATACATCCAGCTGATAGGCAAGACTGCGGCATTGCCCAGCGGGGCCGCGCTGATGGCACCCACCTTGCGAGCGTCACCCGCCGTGGCATGGCCGGGCAGGAAAGGCACCAGATCTTCGACCACGCAGACCGGGCCCACGCCGGGGCCGCCACCGCCGTGAGGAATACAGAAGGTCTTGTGCAGATTCAGGTGGCTGACGTCGCCGCCGAACTCGCCGGGGGCCGCTACGCCGACCAGGGCATTCATATTGGCGCCGTCCACATAGACGCGGCCGCCGTGGCTGTGCACCAGCTCGCACAGCTCTTTGACCTGGGTCTCGAACACGCCATGCGTGCTGGGGTAGGTGATCATGATGCAGGACAGATTGGCGCTGTGCTGCTCGCATTTGGCCCTGAGATCGTCCATGTCCACATTGCCCTGCTCGTCGCAGTGGGTGACCACGACTTGCAGGCCCACCATTTGCGCGCTGGCCGGATTGGTGCCGTGGGCGCTGCTGGGAATCAGGCAGATGTTGCGGTGGGCCTCGCCACGGGACTCATGAAAGGCCTTGATGGCCAAGAGACCCGCGTATTCACCCTGGCTGCCCGCATTGGGCTGCAGGCTGATGCCCGCATAGCCCGTGGCCTGGCATAGCCAATCGCGCAGCTGCTGATCCAGCTCGGCATAGCCTTGCAGCTGGCTGGCGGGCGCAAACGGGTGCATGTTGGCGAACTCTGGCCAGGTGATGGGAATCATCTCGCTGGTGGCGTTGAGCTTCATGGTGCACGAGCCCAGTGGGATCATGGAGCGGTCCAGTGCCAGATCCTTGTCACTCAGGCTGCGGATATAGCGCAGCATGGCGGTTTCGGAATGGTGGGTGTTGAAGACCGGGTGCGTCAGATAGGGGCTGGTGCGCAGCTGCGATTCGGGAATCAGCGAGGGCCGGCCCTCGTCCATGGCCGCGATGCTGGGCAGGGGCTGGCCGTCCTTGGCGAAAATGCTCCAGATCAGTTCCACATCGGCGCGGGTCGTGGTCTCGTCCAGGCTGATGCAAAGATACTCATCCCAGGCTTTTCGGAGGTTTACGCCCTTGGATACTGCGCGGGCAGCTATGGAATTCGTAGCTTCCTTGGTGTGCAGGCTCAAGGTGTCGAACGCGGTGTCATGGTGGGTGGCCGCATAGCCCAGCTGCGCCAGGCCGCGGCTCAGAATGGCCGTGTAGCGCGCCACGCGCTGGGCGATGCGCTTGAGTCCTTCAGGGCCGTGGTAGACGGCATACATGCTGGCGATGACGGCGGGCAGCACCTGGGCCGTGCAGATGTTGGAAGTGGCTTTTTCGCGACGGATATGCTGCTCGCGCGTCTGCAAGGCCAGGCGGTAGGCGGGCTTGCCGTGCACATCCACGCTCACGCCGACCAGGCGGCCAGGCAGGGAGCGCTTGAATTCATCGCGGCAGGCCATGAAGGCGGCGTGCGGGCCGCCGGCACCCATGGGCATACCAAAGCGCTGGCTGTTGCCCACCACGATGTCCGCGCCCCATTCGCCGGGCGGCGTCAGCAGGGTCAGGGCCAGCAGATCGGTGGCGACGATGGCGGCCGCCTGTTTGGCGTGGATGGCTTCCACATCGGCTTTCCAGTCCGCAATCCAGCCGCTGGATGCTGGGTACTGGATGACGGCGGCGAACAAATCACCGGCCAGCGCCGCTTCCCATTCCTGCTGGCTGTTGGCGATCAGCACTTCGATGCCGATTGGCGCTGCGCGGGTCTGTATGACTTCAATGGTCTGCGGATGCAGATCACCGGCCAGCACGATGCGCTGGCTCTTGGACTTGACCGAGCGCCTGGCCAGGGTCATGGCTTCGGCGGCGGCCGTGGCTTCGTCCAGCATGGAGGCATTGGCAATCGGCATGCCGGTCAGATCGCAGACCATGGTCTGGAAGTTGACCAACGCTTCCATGCGGCCCTGGGAAATTTCGGCCTGGTAGGGGGTGTAGGCCGTGTACCAGGCGGGGTTCTCCAGAATATTGCGCAGGATGACGCCCGGCGTATGCGTGCCGTAATAGCCTTGGCCGATAAAGCTTTTGAGCACCTGGTTCTTGCCGGCGATGACCTTGAGCTCGGCCAGTGCAGCGGCTTCGGTGACGGGAGCCGGCAAATCCATGGGTTTGGCACGCGCAATGGCGCGCGGCACGATGGAGTTGATCAGCGCGGCACGTGAGGCCTCGCCAATCACGGAAAGCATCAGCGCTTCATCCGCGGCATCTATGCCTATGTGGCGGGGAATGAATTCACCGGGATTTTCCAGCGCTTCAAGGCTGGCAACGGGAGCGGGGGGCGACATCAGCATGGGAGGGACCTGTTCTCAAATACTGTGACTGACTGGGGGCGCAGGCAGAAAGAAAAACGGCCTTCGCAAAAGCGAAGGCCGTGGAAAAATCAATTGCTGGCAGCGAAGTCGTTATAGGCCGTCTCTTCCATCAGGCCTTCGAGCTCGCTGACATCGCTCATCTTCACCTTGAAGAACCAGCCGCTGTTCAAAGGGTCGCTGTTGGCCAGGGCGGGGTCGTCGCGCAGGGCTTCGTTGACTTCCACGATTTCGCCGGTCACGGGCATGTAGACATCGGCGGCGGCCTTGACGGATTCGACCACGCCAGCCACATCGCCAGCCTTGAAGGTGGACCCCACGGCGGGCAGGTCCACAAAGACCACGTCGCCCAGCGCATCCTGTGCGTGGACGGTGATGCCGACGATGGCTGCATTGGTGTCAGCCGTGTTGATCCATTCGTGTTCTTTGGAATATTTGATGCTCATGGAAAGCTCCAGATGGTGAATTCAGGGAAATCTGTGTTTTGAGAAAGGTCCAGCGCGCACTTTAGCGGCGTTCTGAGCACCGCCGGATGAATTGGCCTGCTCAAACAAGAGGCCGGGCCACGGCAGCGGTTCAGCCTCGGTAATAGTTCGTGGGCACAAACGGCGTGGCCGTGACCTTCATGGGCACGGGCTTGCCGCGCACCATGGCGAAGATCTCGGTATCCAGCGCCGCATAGTCGGGCTGCACATAGGCCAGCGCCACGGGCTGGTTGAGCGTGGGGCTGAGCAGGCCGCTGGTGATATGGCCGATATGCTGGCCGTCCATGTTCTCCAGCACCGCAGGCTCGCGCACGGGAATGCGCTCCAAGGCCAGCAGACCTACGCGCTTGCGCTGGAGCTGCTGCGGATTCTGTAGCTGTTCCAGCACGATGGAAGCACCGGGAAAACCGCCTTCACGCGCACCGCCGCTGCGGCGCACTTTTTGTATGGCCCAGTTCAGCGCCGCTTCCACCGGCGTGGTGGTTGTGTCTATATCGTTGCCGTAGAGGCAAAGACCGGCTTCCAGTCGCAGCGAGTTGCGTGCGCCCAGACCTATGGGGGCGACTTCGGACTGGGCCAGCAGCGTTTGGGCCAGGGCTTCGGCGCCGCCTGCAGGCACGGAAATTTCAAAGCCGTCCTCGCCGGTGTAGCCGCTGCGCGTGATGTAGAGCGCATGGCCTTGCCAGTCAAAATGGCCGCCGGTCATGAAGACCAGCTGGCTCACGCCGGATATCAGGCGCGCCAGCACCGTGACGGCCTGCGGGCCTTGCAGGGCCAGCAAAGCCTGATCGGGCAGGGGAATCACCTCGCAGCGCTGGCCTATGCGCGCCTGGATATGGGCGATGTCGGCCTGCTTGCAGGCACCGTTGACGATGACAAACAAATCGTCACCGCGGTTGACGAACATCAGATCGTCCAGAATGCCGCCTTGGTCATTGAGCAGCAGGCCGTAGCGCTGTTTGTGCACGCCGAGGTCTTGCACGTCCACGGGCATCAGCGTTTCCAGGGCGGCGGCAGCGTCGGCACCGCGCAGCAGCAGCTGGCCCATATGGGACACGTCAAACAGGCCGGCGGCCTTGCGGGTGTGCAGATGCTCGGCCATCAGCCCCTGGGGGTACTGCACGGGCATGGAATAGCCGGCAAAAGCCACCATGCGGGCGCCTAGCTGCTGGTGCAGGGCGAACAAAGGGGTGTGGCGCAGAGGTTGGTTGTCGGCGGCAGTCAAGGGGCAAGCTCCGGTGGTGAAACCAAATGAGTTGCCATGCCCGGCAATTGCAATAGATATCGCATTGCCTGGCGTGGCGGTCTTGCCCTGCTGTCCGCTTTACCTGAGAGATTCACTGCACGCGGGTGCAGCTTGCTCCTTCGGTGGGTGCTGCAAGCGCAGCACCTCTCTCCAGCAAGGAACGCTGTGGGCTGAGCTTCGCTCGCCCGTCAGCGCTTGTCAGTCCTTTTGCCTGAGCGTTCGGGTGCTGCATAAAGGCAGAGCCTGCGCCTTCGGCGGTGCGTTGCGGGTCAAACCCCGTGGGCACTCTCTCCTGACAGCAGGCATTCTAGCCGCCAGTTATTGCGTTGCAACATGGGGTTTGCGCGGGTTTGTACGAGGGTCGTGCATGCCGATCCGGCGGCGCTGGTTGCGAGATATGCGCATAAAAATCGCTTGAACTCCAATGAATAAAGGCGCAAGAAGCTATCAATTGCATAGTCTTCTCCGCGCTTTGCAACGCGGCCCAGAATGCGACAGGCCGCGCCACTGCGGATAAGTGGTGCGGCCTGGAACGGGTTCCGGTGGCGGATCAGACAATCTGGCGCTGACGGTAAACAGCGGGATCACTTGAATGGCTTTGCTGCGTTGGTGAACGCCGCTTCCATGGACTCAACTATGCATGTTGCAGTGCAGAAAAAGCTGCTTTGTTTTCTGCAGATATCGCTTTGCTACAGAAAATTTTGCTGCCAATGCTTAAAAAGCGATAAATTCAAGGCCATGGACACTTTGGATAAAAAGATTCTTGCTGCTTTGCAAGCCAATGCGCGGGCCAGCCTGCAGGAAATCGGCGCCGCCGTGGGCTTGAGCGCCTCTCCCTGCTGGGCACGCATCAAGAAAATGGAAGAAGCCGGCGTGATCGAGGGCTATACCGTGCGGCTCAATCCCCAGGCGCTGGGCCTGGCCGATTCGGTGCTGGTGATGGTGACGCTGGACAGTCACTCCGACAACACGCTGGAGAAATTCGGCGAAGTGCTGGCCACGATTCCCGAAGTGGTGGAGGCGCATCTGGTCTCGGGCGAATACGACTATCTGCTGCGCATTGTCGTCAAGGACACGCGTGACTACGAGCGTCTGCTGCGCGAGAAGCTCTACAAGATCAAGGGCATACGCCACAGCCAGTCCAGCTTTGTGCTGCGCACGCTGAAGCGGGCGGATTTGCCGCTGGGGGTCTGAAACCAAAGCCGCAACGCTTGGCGCGTTCTCTGCACCTTGCAGTCATGCGTCCGGAGGCTGGCAAAGCCGGCAAGAAAAAAGGCAGCGCCGTTGCCGGAGCTGCCTTGCTGCATGAAGGAGGCTGAATTAGCGCAGACCTTGCACGTCCATGTCTTTGTACTTCACGATGCGTGTGCCTTTGACCAGCTTGTAGCCCCACCAGATGATGAGGAACAGAGGCAGGCCGATATAGGTGGCAATCGCGCCCACCCAGTCGATCTTGTCGCTGAGGAAGTTCTCGTAGTTCTGGCCCAGGGTGATGATCAGGCACAGCACAAAGGCAAACACCGGGCCGAAGGGGAAGGCCGCTGCACGGTAGGGCAACTGGTTGAGGTCGAAGCCCTGTGCTTCGCAGCCCTTGCGAAAGCGGTAGTGGCTCACAGCAATACCGAGCCAGGCCACAAAGCCGCACATGCCCGAGAGATTGAGCAGCCAGATATAGACCGCCTTGGGGCTGAAGACATTGGTCAAAAAGCACAGGGCCGCGATCACCGTGGTGGCCAGCAAAGCCAGCACCGGCACGCCGCGTGCATTGACCTTGGCAAACATCTTGGGCGCCATGCCTTGGGTGGCCAGGGCATAAAGCATGCGGGTGGAGGCATACATGCCCGAGTTGCCGGCCGACAGCACCGAGGTCAGCACCACGGCATTCATGACGGCAGCTGCCGACAGCAGGCCGGCGCGTTCGAACACCAAGGTGAAGGGGCTGACGGCGATATCGCCCAGGTTGTTGCGCAGCAGCTTGGGATCGGTATAGGGGATCAGCAGACCGATGATCAGGATGGCGAAGACATAGAACAGCAAAATGCGCCAGAACACCTTGCGCACGGCGCGCGGCACGTTCTTGGCCGGGTCTTCGGATTCACCGGCGGCAATGCCGATCAGCTCCGTGCCCTGGAAGGAAAAGCCCACCACCATGGCCACGCCGATCAGCGCGGCAAAGCCGCCGACAAAGGGTGCGTCACCGGCGGTGAAATTGGCGATACCGCCCCAGAGGCCGTCGGGCGAGCCGCCTTGCATAATGCCGAAGATCATCATCACGCCCACGGCGATGAAGACCAGCACGGTGGCGACCTTTATGGCCGCAAACCAGAACTCGGATTCACCAAAGCCTCTGGCCGACAAGGCGTTGAGGCCGAACATCAGGGCCAGGAACAGGGCGCTCCAGATAAAGCCGTCGATGCCGGGGAACCAGTAGGCCATCACCAGCTGCGCAGCCACCAGGTCCACGGCAATGGTCACGGCCCAGTTGTACCAGTAGTTCCAGCCCAGAGCGAAGCCAAAGCCTTCGTCCACGTATTTGGCGCCATAGGTGGCAAACGAGCCCGACACCGGCATGTGCGAGGCCATCTCGCCCAGGCTGGTCATCAGAAAGTAAACCATCAGGCCGACAATCATGTAGGCCAGCAAGGCGCCACCAGGGCCGGCTTGCGAGATGGTGGCGCCCGAGGCCACGAAAAGCCCCGTGCCGATGGAGCCGCCAATGGCGATCATCGACATATGGCGCGCCTTGAGGGAACGGTGCAAGCCACCGTCTTCAGTTTTTGCTTGGCTATCGCTCATGAAAGATTTGTGTTTTTAGCAGGGCGTGCCGCCCAGGATGATCAGGCCGCGCGGGCCTGTGCCATGGCATGCATTGTGCTTAGCCGATGCCGCAAGGCATCCAGGTATCAAGGTGGTCAGCGCGATCGGCGATGACATGCATCGCCCTCAGCGGCTACCGACAGGGTGCAGATTGTGAGCGATTTACGCGCCCGGTGCAGGCGCTGTTGCGCGGTCCGGGCGTGGCGTGCTGCGATCGAGCCTCTGATATTTGCCTAAGTATTTGATTGTTATGGAGTTTTCTGTCTGTTTTTGCCGCTGGCGGAACGTTTGAAGCCTCTAGTCAAATCGTCATTTACGACATAAAAACCAACGACGGATAGGGGTTTCGTCGTGCATTCCAAACTGCTGTTTGGGCGATTGATATGCTCTTATCGTCGAAAAAAATAGCTATATCGTCATTATCAATGGCTGATTAATCATGTTTAGATAAAGAAAAAGCTGCCAACGCCTTGTATATAAGCGCTGGCAGCTTCTGTTTTTATAGCAAGTTGGCGACTCAGCTCAGCAGCAGTGCATCGTCGGCCAGCTTTTCGCCGCGCACCTTCTCGAACATGCGCAGCAGATCGGGCACATCCATCTTGGAGCGCTCTTCTCCGCTGACGTCCAGCACCACCTGGCCCTGGTGCAGCATCACGGTACGCGTGCCCACATCCAGCGCCTGGCGCATGCTGTGCGTGACCATCATGGTGGTCAGCTTGGCTTCCTGCACGATGCGCGCGGTCAGCTGCAGCACAAAGTCTGCGGTGCGCGGATCCAGCGCCGCCGTGTGTTCGTCCAGCAGCAAGATGCGCGAGGGCTGCAGTGCCGCCATCAGCAGACTCACGGCCTGGCGCTGGCCGCCCGAAAGCAGGCCGATGCGGTCGGTCAGGCGCTTTTCCAGGCCCAGGCCCAGGGTGGACAGGCGTTCGCGGTACAGGTCGCGGTTGCTGGCCTTGACGGCTTTGGACAGACCGCGGAAATTGCCGCGTTCATGGGCCAAGGCCATGTTCTCTTCGATGGACAGGTCTTCGCAGGTGCCCGCCATGGGGTCCTGGAACACGCGGGCCACCTGCTTGGAGCGCGACCACACGGGCATGCGCGTCATGTCGATGCCGGCAATCTCGATCTTGCCCTTGTCTACGCTCTGGTCGCCGGAGACGCAGTTGAGAAAAGTGGATTTTCCCGCGCCATTGGAGCCGATCACGGTGACGAATTGGCCTTCGGGAATGCTCAGCGACAGGCCGCGCAGCGCGCGGGTTTCAATGGGCGTGCCGGGGTTGAAGGTGAGTTCCAGGTTTTGTGCATTCAGCATGGTGTTCTCCGCATTTCCTTGGTTCTTATTTGCGCTTGCCGAGTTTTTTCTTGATTTGCGGAATGATCAGAGCGATGGTCACCAGCACGGCAGTGACGAGGTTCAAATCTTGGGCCTTGAGGCCGATGGCGTCGATGTTCAGCGCCGCTGCAATGAAGAAGCGGTAGACGATGGCACCAATCACCACGGCCAGCGTGGCCCAGATGATTTTGCGCGAGGGCAGGATGCTTTCGCCCACGATCACGGCCGCCAGACCGATGACGATGGTGCCGATGCCCATGGAGATGTCGGAGCCGCCCTGGGTCTGCACGAACAAGGCACCCGCCAGACCAACCAGGCCGTTGGAAATCGCCATGCCCAGCAAAATCATGGCGCCGGTGTTCACGCCTTGGGAGCGGGCCATTCGGGCGTTGGAGCCGGTGGAGCGAATCGCCAGACCGCGCTCGGTGGCGAAGAACCAGTCCAGAGCCAGCTTGGCCACGATGACAAAGCCCGTCAGGATGATGGGGCGCATCACATAGTCTTCGATATTGTCCGGCTGCAGCATGGTGAACAGCGTGGGCTCGTTGATCAGCGGCACGTTGGGGCCGCCCATGACGCGCAGATTGATGGAGTACAGACCGATCATCATCAGGATGGAGGCCAGCAGATCCATGATCTTGAGCTTGACGTTGAGCCAGCCGGTGATGAAGCCTGCCAGCGCGCCCGCAGCCGTGCCGGCCAGCGTGGCCAGCCAGGGATTGGTGCCGTGGGCGATCAGGATGGCGCAGACGGCGCCGCCCAGGGGAAAGCTGCCGTCGACCGTCAGGTCGGGAAAGCGCAGCAAACGAAAGGAGATGAAGACGCCCAGCGCCACCAGGCTGAAAATCAGGCCGATCTCAATCGCGCCGAGAATGGAAAATAAAGACATAGAGAGAGCGACAGGCGCGACAAACGTCTAAAAAAATCGGCAGGGCCATGTTAGCCATGGCGCCTGCCGCTGCGCTGGCGCTGCGGGCCCGATAGGCTGCAGCGCAAGTCACAGACCGGGGATTACTTGACCACGGTGGCCGCAGACTTGACCAAAGTCTCGGACAGCTTCACGCCCTGCTTTTCAGCAGCGCCGGGGTTCACGAACAGTTCCATCTTGGTGCTGACTTCAGGCTTGATATCGCCGGCTTTCTCGCCCTTGAGGATGCGCACGACCATGCGGCCGGTCTGCTCGCCCAGATCGCGGTAGTTGATGCCGTAGGCGGCCACGGCGCCGCGCTTGACGGAGTCGGTGTCAGAGGCGACCAGAGGAATCTTGGCGTCCTGACCCACCTTGACCAGCGACTCGTAGGCCGAGACCACGTTGTTGTCGGTGTTGGTATAGATCACGTCCACCTTGCCCACCAGCGAGCGAGCGGCGCTGGAGACGTCCACCGAGCGGGGAGCGGCGGCGGTGACCAGGGTCCAGCCCAGCTTGGGCAGCAGAGCCTGCAGCTCCTTCACGACCACGGCGGAATTGGCTTCACCGGGGTTGTAGACCATGCCGATGCGCTTGGCATTGGGCACGACCTGCTTGACCAGATCCATCTGCTTGTCCAGTGCCAGTAGATCGGACACGCCGGTCACGTTGTTCTTGGACGGTGCCCAGCTGGGAACCAGCTTGGCGGCCACGGGGTCCGTCACGGCGGAGAACACCACGGGCACGGTCTTGGTGGAGGCAATCACGGCCTGGGCCGAAGGCGTGGCAATGGCGACGATGGCATCGGGATTGTCACCCACGAACTTGCGGGCAATCTGGGCGGCGGTGCCGGTGTTGCCCTGAGCGCTCTGGTATTGCCACTTCAGGTTCTTGCCGTCTTCATAGCCTGCGGCCTTCAGCGCATCTTTCACACCGTCGCGCACGGCATCCAGCGCGGGGTGCTCGACGATGGCGGTCACTGCCACCGACTTGGTATCGGCCGCGTAGGCACCGGTGATGGTGGAAATGGCCAAGGCCACGGCACCCAGACGGGCCCAAGACTGCTGCTTCATGTGTATCTCCAGCGTTTGTTATGTGTTCCAGATGGTGTGTAAGACGGCCGGGTTGTAGCCTCAGCGCCTTGCGGCAAAGTCTACTGCACACATCTGCTTGTCTCGTTGTTCCTCTTAACCCGGTTTACACCTAGACGGCAATCGCCAAAAAATGACATGAAAGCTGCATGAAATGAAAACTGACGGTGTTAATCGTGCAGTAATTTATGAAAAACGACTGCAGGTTTGCGTCGTGTGGGCTTTGTTTTAGCGCTTCTGCTGCACTTTTCCTGCGTTGTGCTGCTCGAGGGCGGCTTGAGGTTCTCGAATTGCACGAATTTTGAGCAGGCGCAAGCCGCCGGCCCAGGCGTCTCAGGGGCTGCTGCGCTGGCGGAAATCGGGCTCCGGACGAGCCGGTGTGCGGCGCAAGCTAGGGTTTGTCTGGATTCCAGCCAGAATGTCAGAGCTTGCTTCTATTTTTATAGCTTTTGACGCAGCTGTCATATGGTCTAGCCATGAAAAAAGCCTGCAATGCAGAGCATTGGCAGGCTTTGGCGGGATTTTGGCTGCGGCCGGGCGAGTCGGCCCGTCCCGGCATGCGCTGGCTTACATGCCCGAGTAGTTCGGGCCGCCGCCGCCTTCAGGCGTGACCCAGACGATGTTCTGGGTCGGATCCTTGATGTCGCAGGTCTTGCAGTGCACGCAGTTTTGCGCGTTGATCTGCAGGCGCTGGGCGTCGCCGCCCTTGTCCACATCGGCCACAAACTCATAGACGCCGGCAGGGCAGTAGCGCGACTCTGGGCCTGCGTACTTGACCAGGTTGATGCTCACGGGCACCGAGGCGTCCTTGAGCGTCAGGTGAGCCGGCTGGTCTTCGCCGTGGTTGGTGTTGCTGATGAAGACGCTGGAGAGGCGGTCAAAAGTCAGCTTGCCATCGGGCTTGGGGTAGTTGATGGGAGTGCACTCGGCCGCAGGCTTGAGGTAGGCGTGATCGGGCTTGTCGCGGTGCAGCGTCCAGGGGATGTTGCCCTTGAGCACGAATTGCTCGAAGCCGTTCATGATGGTGGCCGTGGTCAGGCCCTTCTTGAACCAGGCCTTGAAGTTGCGGGCCTTGTACAGCTCGTCGTACAGCCAGCTGTTCTCGAACGCGGTTTCGTATGCGCTCAACACGTCGCCCTGGCGGCCGCCGGTCACGGCTTCGTAGATGGCGTCGGCGGCCATCATGCCGGTCTTGATGGCTGCGTGGCTGCCCTTGATGCGGCTGACGTTGAGGAAACCTGCATCGCAGCCCACCAGCGCGCCGCCGGGGAAGACGAACTTGGGCAGGCTGGAGATGCCGCCGGCCGTGATGGCGCGGGCACCGTAGGAGATGCGCTTGGCCGGCTTGATGCCGTTGGCCTCGTCACCTTCCAGGTAGTAGCGGATGTTGGGATGCGTCTTCCAGCGCTGCATTTCCTCGAAGGGAGACAGGTAGGGGTTGGCATAGTCCAGGCCGGTGATGAAGCCCAGGGTGACCAGATTGTCTTCCAGGTGATAGAGGAAGGCGCCTCCATAGGTCTTGCTGTCCATGGGCCAGCCGGCGGTGTGCAGCACCATGCCGGGCTTGTGGCGCTTGGGATCGATTTCCCACAGTTCCTTGATGCCCAGGCCGTAGGTCTGCGGGTCCTTGCCTGCATCGAGCTGGTATTTGGCAATGATTTGCTTGCCCAGATGACCGCGTGCACCTTCGGCAAACACGGTGTACTTGCCGTGCAGCTCCATGCCCAGCTGGAAGTCGCCTGTGGGCTCGCCATCCTTGCCTACGCCCATATTGCCGGTGGCCACGCCCTTGACGGAGCCGTCTTCGTTGTAGAGCACTTCGGCAGCGGCAAAGCCGGGGAAGATTTCCACGCCCAGGGCTTCGGCCTGTTCAGCCAGCCACTTGCTGAAAAAGCCCAGGCGCACGATGTAGTTGCCTTCGTTGTGAAAGCACTTGGGCAGCAGCCAGTTGGGGGTGCGCAGCGAGCTTTTTTCACCCAGGAAGACCATGGCGTCTTCGGTCACGGCCTGGTTCAGCGGCGCGCCTTTTTCCTTCCAGTCGGGGATCAGCTCGGTCAGCGCGCGCGGGTCCATGATGGCGCCCGACAAGGTATGAGCGCCGGGCTCCGAGCCTTTTTCCAGCACCACAACGGAAATGTCCTGGCCTTTTTCGGCTGCCAGCTGTTTGAGACGGATGGCCGTGGCCAGGCCGCCGGGGCCGCCGCCAACCACCACCACGTCATATTCCATGGCCTCACGCGGACCGAACTGGGCCAGGATTTCTTCGTTTGTCATCGGGAGTGTCTCGCTTGAATAATGAATCAGAAAATTGGCGGACGCGGCCTTGTCAATCTGTCGTCGCAAATGCCGCAATGCGGGCGATTCTATGTCGGTCTTTCCACATAAGGATGCGGATTAGGTGACAGCGCAAAACTACGTATTGCGGCAGAGTTGCTAGATTAGAGGGCGTATCGCCCGCTGCCATACCCCAAAACAACTAGCGCGCCAGGACGGGACCGAGGCGCAATGCAAGGAGACTGCTGCATGAAGATCGAGCTGCCGGAGCAGAAAAAACAGGTGTTCGAGATGCGGTTTCCTGTGCGCTGGGGCGATATGGATGCCATGGGCCATGTGAACAACACGGTGTATTTTCGCTACATGGAGACGGCTCGCATCGACTGGATGGCCAGCGCCGGAATCGATCCCGATCCGCAAGGCCAGGGGCCGGTCATCGTCAACGCCTTCTGCAACTTCTATCAGCAGCTGGCTTATCCGGACGAGGTGCTGCTTAAACTCTTCGTTAGCGACCCCGGGCGAGCCACCTTCGAGAGCTGGGCCACCATGGAGCGTCTCAGTGCGCCGGGCGTGATCTGCGCAGCCGGAGGCGGTACCGTGATCTGGGTGGATTTTCCCCAGCAAAAAGCGGCGGATCTGCCGGACTGGATACGCAAGCTGGTGATGGTTTGATGTTCGGAATTCCGGACACTTGGATTTTTTGACGTTCGGATTTCCGTTGAGTCTTATGCATGAGTGTAAGAAGGATATAAGTAAATCAATGGGTTGGAACTGAATTTTTGGTTGGCACGAAATGTGCTTTGACTGGTGCAGGCCGCGTGCGCGCGGTTGCGAATTCCGGTGTGGTGAACACGGATCTGAATGCTGATTCAGTCCCGTTTTTTCGTGACCGGTCTTGCTGCTCCAGGCCTGGGGGTCGATCGCTTGCCGATCGCCAGGCGGCTTGGGGCGGTACATCACGCATACCAAGACATCCAAAACAATGAAATCCAATCGCCTGACCATGATGGTCTTGCTGGCCATGGCTCTGGGCGTGGTCGTGGGCTATCTGGTCCACACCTACGCTGCCACGCCTGAATCGGCCCAGAACATTGCCAGCTATTTCGGCATCCTGACCGATGTGTTTCTCCGCATGATCAAGATGATCATTGCGCCGCTGGTGTTTGCCACTTTGGTGGCCGGCTTGGCGAATATGGGCGACTCTAAGTCGATCGGCCGTGTGGGCGGCCGCGCCTTGGGCTGGTTCATCGCGGCGTCGTTCATCTCGCTGCTGCTGGGCCTGTTCTACGCCAATCTGCTCAAACCCGGTTACGGCCTGAATGTGGAGCTGCCCACCAGTGCCGCAGGTCTGGGGCTCAAGACTTCGGCGCTGAATCTGCGCGATTTCATCAGCCACGTCTTCCCCAAGAACATTTTCGAGGCCATGGCCACCAATGAAGTGCTGCAAATCCTGGTGTTTGCGCTGTTCTTTGGTATTGCTCTGGGTCAGCTGAACCACCAGAAAAAGCACGCCATGGTGGGCTTTATGGAAGAAGCCTCCCACATCATGCTGCGCGTGACGGACTTCGTGATGCGCTTTGCTCCCCTGGGCGTGTTTGGTGCCGTGTCCGGCACCATTGCCATTCATGGCCTGGGCATGCTGGCTGTGTTTGGCAAGTTCATGCTGTGTTTCTACATTGCTCTGGCCACGCTGTGGGTGCTGCTGACGTTGGCCGGCTACCTGGTGCTGGGCAAGGATGTGTTCCGTCTGCTGTCGCTGATCCGCGGTCCCGTGCTGGTGGGCTTTTTCACCGCCAGCAGCGAATCCACGCTGCCCAAGCTCATGGAACAGCTGGAAAAATTCGGCATCAAGCCACGTATCACCGGTTTTGTGCTGCCTCTGGGTTACTCGTTCAACCTTGACGGCTCCATGATCTACACCACCTTCCTGGCCATCTTTATCTCGCAGGCCTACGGCATCGAGATGTCGCTGACGGCGCAGATCACCATGCTGCTGGTGCTCATGGTCTCCAGCAAGGGCATTGCCGGTGTGCCGCGCGCCTCGCTGGTAGTGGTGGCGGCCGTGCTGCCCATGTTCGGTCTGCCTGAAGCCGGTATCTTGCTGATTCTGGGCATTGATCACTTCCTGGACATGGGCCGCACGCTGACCAATGTGCTGGGCAATGCCATCGCCACCGCCGTAGTGGCCAAGTGGGAAGGCAATGGAGACGAGAGCGAGGACGCTGTCGTGAGCGCGGCGGCTCAGGCGCCTGCGAGCACCGTGGCGGTGAGCGCTGCAGACCTGGTGGGCGAGTCGTATGTGCAAGCTGCGCACATTGGTGCTGCCCGCATCGATGCCGGCCGCACCGAAACTGGCCGTACCGAAGCCATCCCGGGCTGAGCCCGCTGAAAGTCTGCGCAGAGGCTGAGCGGCTCAGTCCTGCGCAGCACAGGGCGCTGCTACGATGGGGTACACCATGACTGCCCCCGTTGTTTCCTCTTTGCGCCCTGGATCGGGTTCTCGAACGCTGCTTCGCTTTCGTCCTCGATTTCGCCTGCTGCTGGCCTGCCTGTGCTGGCTGGGGCTGAGTGCTCTGGGAGGCTGGGCGGTCTATCAGGGTGCAGAGCAGGCAGCCCTCGAAGAGGTGCAGGATGCCGGCCGCAACCGGCTGGCGCTGTATGCCACCAGCTTGCAGCGCGAGATCGATAAATACGCCTTCTTTCCCGGTATTGTGGCTTTGCAGGCCGATGTGCAAGCCGTGCTGGCCCAACCCGGCAACTCGGCGCTGCAACGCAAGGCCAATACCTATCTGGAGCAGCTGAGCAGCCGCGCCGGCACGCTCAGCGTGTATCTGGTGGATCGCAGCGGCCATGTGCTGGCATCCAGCAACTGGCGGCGCCCCGACAGCTTTGTGGGGGAAGACCTCAGCTTTCGCCCCTATGTACAGCAGGCTTTGCAAGGTGGCTCCGGCCGCTACTTTGGCATCGGCACCACGCGCGGCGAGCCCGGCTACTACCTGACCAGCACCGTCCACAGCGGTGAGGGCCAGGATGTGGGCGTGGCCGTGGTCAAGGTCGGGCTGGCCCAACTGGAGCAGTCCTGGGCCACGGCCGAGTCGCCGGTCTGGGTCAGCGATGAAAACAGCGTGCTTATCTTGAGCAATGTGCCGGCCTGGCGCTTTGCCACGTTGACGGAGCTCGATGCCGCGCAGCGGGCGCGTCTGGAATCTTCTCAGCAATACAACCGGCGCAGCCTCAAGCCTCTGGGCTGGAAGCTGGAGCAGCCGCTGGAAGATCGCGGCACCGGCCAGGTCGCGGGTGCGCAGCTGCTGCACATAGCCCAGGGCGAGCAGGACTCGCCTGCCTTCAGCAGCGGCCAGTTCCTGCTGCAATCGAAGGCCCTGGCAGGTACGCCCTGGACCTTGTCCGTGCTCTCGCCAACACAAGCTTCCATGCAACTGGCCCAAAGCCGTGCCTGGGTGGCGGGCGTGGTGATCGCCTTGATCCTGTTGCTGGCCGCCCAGTTCTATCAGCGCCGCAAGCACGCGCGCGAGCAACTGGCCGCCAGACAGAGACTGCAGCAGGCTTATGCGGTGCTGGAGTCCAAGGTGGAGCAGCGCACGGCCGATCTGCAAGCGGCCAACACGGCGTTGCAGCAAGAAGTAGGCGAGCGCATCCAGGCCGAAGCCACGCTGCGCGCTGCGCAGGACGAGCTGGTGCATGCGGGAAAGCTGGCCGTGATTGGCCAGATCTCCACCGAGGTCGCTCACGAGCTCAACCAGCCTCTGGCGGCCTTGCGCACGCTGGCCGGCAACAGCCAGCGCTTTCTGGAGCGCGGGCAGCACGAGGTGGTGCGCAGCAATCTGCAGCGCATGGCCGATCTGACCGACCGCATGGGGCGCATTACCGGGCAGTTGCGCAACTTTGCGCGCAAATCCTTTGGCAAGCCGGCGGCTGTGGAACTGGACAAGGCGCTGGATGCCGCGCTGGCCGTGCTGGAGGCGCGCATTGCCCGTAGCGGCGCCATCGTGGTTCGCAAGAGCGCCAGCCCGCCTGTCATGGCCTGGTGCGATGCCGGCCGGGTCGAGCAGGTGCTGGTCAATTTGCTGGGCAATGCACTCGATTCCATGCAGGACCAGGCTTTGAGCGGCAGGCGTCCCTGCGTGGAGCTGGAATGCGCGCGCAACCAGCAATGGGCGCAGATCACCGTGCGCGACCACGGCCCGGGCTTGAGCGAGCAGGCGGCCTCCCATCTATTCGAGCCGTTTTTCACCACCAAGCCCGAAGGTCAGGGCCTGGGGCTGGGCCTGTCGCTGTCGGCCAATATTGCCCAGGCCAGCGGCGGCATGCTGCAAGGCCGTAATCACCCTGAAGGAGGGGCAGTATTCACCTTGTTATTGCCGTTAGTGGATACTCAGCCGCTCGCCTGAACTGACTGCCTTTCTCCTTGCCCATGAATTCCTCCCTCCAAGTCCTCATTGTGGAAGATGACGCCGACGTCGCCATGGCCTGCGAGCAGGCCTTGCAACTCGAGGGCCTGGAGTGCCTGTGCATGGGCAGTGCAGAGCTGGCGCTCAAGCAGCTGTCGCCGGATTTCAAGGGTGTAGTAGTCAGCGATATCCGCCTGCCGCGCATGAGCGGGCTGGAGCTGTTGCACGCGCTTCGCGCCATGGATGCCGAGCTGCCCGTGATTCTCATCACCGGCCACGGCGATATCTCCATGGCCGTGCAGGCCATGAAGGACGGGGCGCAGGATTTTCTGGAAAAGCCTTTTGCGCCCGAGTTGCTGGTCAATGCCGTGCATCGTGCACTGGAGCGCCGTCGCCTGGTGCTGGAGGTGCGCTCCCTGCGCCAGCAGCTACAAAGCCGCGACAGCCGCGACCTGCTGCAAGGCCAGTTGCTGGGCCGCTCGCCCCTGGTGCAGCAGCTGCGACAGACCGTGCAAAGCCTGGCCGCCAGCGCGGCCGATGTGCTGATCATGGGCGAAACCGGCACCGGCAAGGAGCTGGTGGCCCGCTGTCTGCACGAGACCAGCAACCGCAGAAGCGGCCATTTTGTGGCGATCAACTGCGGCGGCCTGCCCGAAACCCTGTTCGACAGCGAGATGTTCGGCAGCGAGGCCGGTGCTTTTACCGGCGCCGGCAAAAAGCGCATAGGCAAGATCGAGCATGCCAGCGGCGGTACCTTGTTTCTCGATGAAATCGAAAGCATGCCTATCGCCATGCAGATCAAGCTCTTGCGCGTGTTGCAGGAGCGGGTGCTGGAGCGCCTGGGCTCCAACACCTTGATTCCCGTGGATTGCCGCGTGATTGCGGCGACCAAACTGGATTTGCTGGAGCTCAGCCGCCAGGGCCAGTTCAGGGCGGATCTGTACTATCGCCTCAATGTGGCCACGCTCAATCTGCCGCCGCTGCGCGAGCGCCGCGAAGATGTGCCCCTGCTGTTCGAGCACTTCGCCTTGCAGGCCGCCGCCCGTCACCAGCGCCCCGTGCCCGAGCTGACCTCAGAGCGCCTGAACCGCTTGATGGCCCACGACTGGCCCGGCAATGTGCGCGAGTTGCGCAATGTGGCCGAGCGCATGACCTTGGGCATTGAAACGGGATCGGCGCCGTTTGGCTCCCCGGCGACTGGCAATCCGCAGTCGCTGGCCGCCACCGTGGAATCCATAGAGCGTGCCCTGATCGCCGAAGCTTTGCGGGCCAACGAAGGCAGCCTGACCCGAACGGCCCAGGCGCTGAACACGCCCAAGACCACGCTGCACGACAAGATCCGAAAATACGGCTTGTGAAGCCGTGGCTTGGACGCTGAAATCCACGCCCGCAGCTTGGGGCTTCAGGCCTTCTTCTCGCGCGCTTCGCGGGGGATGCGGCCCATCAGATAGAACTCGGGATTGGGCGTCATGCCTGCAAAACTGGCCATGCGGTTGGACAGGCCAAAAAAAGCGGTGATGGCGGCGATGTCCCAGATGTCCTCGTCGTCAAAACCATGCGGATACAGGGCTTCGTAGTCGGCATCGTCAATTTCCTGGCTACGCAGGCAGACCTTCATGGCAAATTCCAGCATGGCGCGTTCGCGCGGGCTGATATCGGCCTTGTGGTAGTTGACGGCAACCTGATCGGCAATCAGCGGCTTTTTCTCATAAATGCGCAAGATTGCGCCGTGAGCCACCACGCAGTACAGGCACTGATTGGCCGCGCTGGTGGCGGTGACAATCATTTCGCGCTCGCCCTTGGTCAGCGATCCTTCTTCCTTGACCATCAGCGCGTCGTGATAGGCAAAAAAAGCCCGCCACTCCGCCGGACGGCGCGCAAAGGCGAGAAAGACATTGGGAATGAAACCTGATTTTTCCTGCACCTCGGCGATGCGATCTTTGATGTCCTGGGGCAGGGTGTTGAGATCGGGGAAGGGGTAGCGGTTCTTCATAGGTCTGTCTCCTGGAGGTGAGAAGACCCAGCATGACATGCCTGGCTGCCGCAATGCTGTCGTTTGTGTTGCAGATGCTGCCGCGGGTGGATGCCGATTTTTATGTCTGAATGGCCTGCAGTGCTTATCTATATTGCGCTGGATGCTATTGATTTATTGACACCTTGCTCAAGTATGGGGGGCGCAGAACCACCCACGCTATGCTGCTTGCATTCAGGACTCAGGAGCATGCAATGTGGCAAATGGCCGTCCCTTGGTGGGAGTTCGTGGTGCGCGGCGTGGCGGTGTATCTGTTCTTGCTGATTTTTCTGCGGCTCACGGGGCGGCGCCAGACAGGGCAGTACGCGCCGTTCGATCTGGTGCTGCTACTGATCCTGTCCAATGCGGTGCAAAACTCCATGAACGCGGGCGACAACTCCCTGGTGGGTGGGCTGATCAGCGCCACGACGCTGATCACATGTCACCTGGGACTCTCGCATCTGACGTTTCGCTTTGAAAGACTGCGCCATCTGATCGACGGCAAGCCCACGGTGCTGATCGAGGAAGGTCGGATCGATCCAACGCTGCTGCAGAGGGAGCAGATTACCTCGGATGATCTGGAGGCTGCCTTGCGGGCCAACGGTTGCCTGAATGCCCATGAGGTGCAACGCGCCACCATTGAAACCAATGGTCTGATCACCGTGGTGCTGCGGCGCCGGGCGGCCGAATGAAGCTGAGGCAAGCGTGCTACGCAGGGCCGCGGCAGGCTGTTGGCATGGCTTCACACGGACAGTCCGAACTGGTGTGATTGCCTGACAGCTGGCTCCGCTGCGCCGCTTCATACTGGCGCAAGCGCATGAATTTTCAGGCAGACCAGCATGCGTGGCGCAGATGGGAGTATTTCCTCAGCGGTAGGAATCCTCCTCATACTCTGGTGGCCGGAGACGGAAATGGTCAAACTCCAGCTGGAACTCGAGTTGTCGTATACGGTCTTTGAACCGGGTGCCGACTTCTTTTTCTACATCCATGCGGCATGCACGCAGTATCAGACGGTCTCGTTCGAGAGTCTGGACATTAGCCAGAAGCATGCCCGCTGGGAAGTGCAGCAAAGCCAGAATGTGGGCCAGCGTTGCCTGCGGCTGAGTGCCGAGCCTGGGGCCTTGCATGTGCGCTATCTGGCCACGGTGGCCATTACCCACTTTTGCGCAGAGCCTGCACAAATTGCCGAGGTTCCCGTCAGCCAACTGCCGCTGGAGGTGCTGCACTACATCTACCCGAGCCGTTATTGCCAGTCAGATCGGTTGGCCAATTTTGCGATGGGCCTGTTCGCCCACCTCCCTCAGGGCTATGCGCGGGCACAGGCGATTTGCGAATGGGTGAGGCAGCATGTGACTTTTCGCTCCAATAGCTCGAATGCCAGCACTGCGGCGGTGGACACGCTGGTCGAGCGGGTAGGGGTGTGCCGCGACTTTGCCCATTTGATGATTGCGCTGTGCCGGGCCAGCAATTTGCCTGCCCGGTTTGTAACGGGAACCGACTACGGTGCCGATCCCGCCCTGGGGCCTTCCGATTTTCATGCCTATGTGGAGGTCTATCTCGGTGGCCGCTGGTATCTGTTCGACCCCTCCGGCACTGCCATCCCCATGGGCATGATGCGGCTGGCAACAGGGCGCGATGCTGCGGACGTGGCGTTTGCCACCATCTTCGGCGGGGTGATGAGCGAGCAGCCCCGTATTCGGGTGCTTGCCGAAAGCGACGAGGCCCATGGCGTGAGCTTGCCCAGTCATACCCACCTGGCGCTCTCCACCGCCTAGCGCTGCGGCGCCAGAAAAAGCAGCGAGACTGAAAAATGCGGCCAGCGCCGGGGCCAGGAAAAGCCTATGGGGCGGGTGGCAAAAGCGACCAAAATCACAGTGCTCTGGATTGGACCGACAATCGCTGCCATTCGGAACACAGGATAGCGAATGAGCGAAGCCAACCCTATAGAAAACACAGCCCCGGACTGGGCCGCCTGGAGCCGCGAAGCCGTGCAAACCATGATGGCTCGCAATGCCGAATGGCCTGGCCAGTTTGGCCTGCAGGCATCACCTGCCTACCGCTGGGATCTGGACAAAGCCATTCTGGTGCTGGAAGGCGCGCTGCACAAAGTCGTAGCCACCGTATGCCTGGTAGGCACCAGCAGCGACAGCGAAGGCAGTTTCTTGTGGAGCTGGGCCAATGAAGCAGTGCCCCCGCAGCACGGCCAGGCGCTGGAGGTGGTGCATGATTTTGGGCGAGACAACCAGCTGGCGCTGCTAACCACGGCCAGTATTCAAGGCGGCCGCCCCGAAGCCACGGAATGCCTGTGCATCGCTGCCCGCCTGCAGCGCGCGATGGGCACTTTCATCGACAAGCAAGGCGATGTGACGCTGTACTTCAGCATCTTGCATATGCAGCTGGCGCCAGTGGAAGGCGCGCTGGCGAACTGAGCCCGGATGTGACGGGCAGCAGGTCAGAGGATTGAAATGAAAAACGCCCTTAGGGGCGTTTTTCATTTCGGACACTCAGCCAAGGCTCAAGGCCTTGGCACGCATCATTTCTTCAGATCGAAGCGATCCAGGTCCATCACCTTGACCCAGGCGGCCACAAAGTCCTTGACCAGCTTGTCCTTGGCGTCGGCTTCGGCATAGACCTCGGCCAGGGCGCGCAGCACGGCGTTGGAGCCAAAGACCAGGTCCACGCGGGTGCCGCTCCAGCGCTTGGCGCCGGTCTTGCGGTCCACGCCTTCGTAGCTGCCGTCGGGCAAGGCCTGCCATTGCGTGCCCATGTCCAGCAGATTGACGAAGAAGTCGTTCGTCAGCTTGCCGGGCGTGGCCGTCAACACGCCATGCTGGCTGCCGCCGGTATTGATGTTGATGGCTCGCAGTCCACCGATCAATGCCGTCATTTCGGGAGCGGTCAGCGTCAGTAACTGGGCCTTGTCGATCAGCAAGGCTTCGGCAGGGGCAGGGAAGCGGCCTTGCAGATGATTGCGAAAGCCATCGGCCTTGGGCTCCAGCGGTGCAAAGGATTCGGCATCGGTCTGATCGGCTGTCGCGTCGTTGCGGCCGGCATGGAAGGGAACGGTGATGTGCACGCCAGCATCGGCTGCGGCTTTTTCCACACCGGCACCGCCGGCCAGCACGATCAGATCGGCAAGAGAGATACGCTTGTCGCCATCGGCTGCCTTGTTGAACTCGCGCTGTATGCCTTCCAGCACGCCCAGCACGCGGGCCAGTTGCGCAGGCTGGTTGACGGACCAGTCTTTCTGCGGAGCCAGGCGGATGCGGGCACCATTGGCGCCGCCGCGCTTGTCCGAGCCGCGGAAGGTGGAGGCCGAAGCCCAGGCCGTGCCCACCAGCTCCTGCACCGTCAGGCCGGAGGTCAGCAGCTTTGCCTTGAGCGCGGCCACATCGGCATCATTGACCAGCGGATGCTTGACGGCAGGGATGGGGTCTTGCCAGATCAGCTCTTCCTTGGGTACTTCGGGGCCCAGATAGCGCTCGCGCGGGCCCATATCGCGGTGGGTCAGTTTGAACCAGGCGCGGGCAAAAGCTTCGGCAAAAGCCTGGGGATTTTCCAGGAAACGGCGCGAAATCTTCTCGTAGGCCGGGTCCATGCGCAGCGAAATATCGGTGGTCAGCATGGTGGGCTTTTTGTTGGGGCCGCCATGTGCGTCGGGAATCACGTCGCCCGCGTCCTTAGCCACCCACTGGATCGCGCCGGCAGGGCTTTTCTCCTGCACCCATTCATACTTGAACAGGTTCTCGAAGAAGAAATTGCTCCACTGGGCGGGCGTCTGGGTCCAGGTCACTTCCAGGCCGGAGGTAATGGCATCGCCGGCTTTGCCGGAACCAAAGCTGCTGGCCCAGCCCAGGCCTTGCAATTCCAGACCGGCGGCTTCAGGTTCGGGACCAACATGCGAGGCCGGGCCTGCGCCGTGGGTCTTGCCAAAAGTGTGGCCGCCGGCGATCAGGGCCACGGTTTCCTCGTCGTCCATGGCCATGCGGGCAAAGGTGTCGCGTATGTCGCGGGCGGCAGACAGGGGATCGCCATTGCCGTCCGGGCCTTCGGGGTTGACGTAGATTAGGCCCATCTGCACGGCCGCCAGCGGGTTTTCCAGATCGCGCTCGCCGCTGTAGCGGCTGTTGGGGTTGTCGGTGGGGGCCAGCCATTGCTTTTCTGCGCCCCAGTACACGTCCTGATCGGGTTCCCAGGTGTCGCTGCGGCCGCCGCCAAAGCCAAAGGTGCGAAAACCCATGGTCTCTAGCGCCACGTTGCCGCAGAGCATCATCAGATCGGCCCAGGAAATTTTTTTGCCGTATTTTTGCTTGATGGGCCACAACAGGCGGCGCGATTTGTCGATGTTGACGTTGTCGGGCCAGCTGTTCAGCGGCGCAAAGCGCTGCTGGCCACGGCCTGCGCCACCACGGCCGTCCTGGATGCGGTAGGTGCCGGCAGCGTGCCAGGCCATGCGAATGAATTGCGGGCCGTAGTGACCGAAGTCGGCAGGCCACCAGTCCTGAGAATCGGTCATCAGCGCACGCAGGTCGCGCTTGAGCGCTTCATAGTCCAGCGTGGCAAATTCATCGGCATAGTTGAAATCGACACTCTGAGGATCGCTTTTGGCCGAGTGCTGGCTCAGCAGGTCCACGCGCAATTGCTGGGGCCACCAGTCTTGGTTCGTGGTGCCGCCTGCAGCGGCCGTGCCACTATTGGCCTGGTGAAAAGGGCACTTGGATTCTGTGGTCATGGGGTTCTCCGTTTCAACATTTCCGACAAGTCGGGCCAGGTCAGGGCAGAGATATCAACGAATGGAAGATATCAATCAATTAAAATCGATAGCTGTTTGCAATCGACTGAAGTGAATTATCGGCGCAAGGCTTGCGCAGAGGCGGTTTTTTGCTATTGAAATTACTAAGCGCCACCATAGTAAAAATATACGAAGCCGTGTGGATGCGGTTGCTTGCAGCCCGCCGTTCAAGCGTAGGTGAGCCTGAGCATCTGCACAAGTGCGCAGGCTCAAAGTCTGGTGTTTGACCTGATGGAGGAGAGGCCGGAATGGGCCTTGGTCCAGACGCTGTGCTGCTAGCCTGCCACCAGCTTGTGCACCAGATCGGCGGCGGTGGAGGCTCCGTATTTGCGCATCAGCCGGGCGCGGTAAATCTCTACCGTGCGGTGGCTGATATTGAGGGCGCGGCCGATTTCCTTGGAAGTCAGCCCTTCAAGCAGGCGTGCTGCGACTTCGCGTTCGCGCCCGGTCAGTTCGGCCTTGACGGTGCGCTGGGCCGAGAGGTCTTCAAAGCTCCAGATGCCCGAGGCATGCGGGTCGTCTCTATCCAGCGTGCGACCGGTGACGTGGCACCAGAAAGCCTCGCCATTGGCGCGCTTCATGATGCGGTTGTCGCTGTAAAAGCCTTTGGTATTGAGGATGGGGGCAATCCGGGCGCCCAATCGCTCATACTCGTCAGCGCTGGGATAGAGTACCTGGAAGGACTGACCAATCAGCACCTCGCGCGAGGCATGGAACATCTCGCACAGTTGCCGATTACAGTCAATCATGGTGCGATTGCGTGAGATGACCAAGCCCACAGGAGCGGCTTCAAACGCCAACCGGTAATCAATCACCATAGTGCTGCTCTTTACGAAAAACTACTTACTCAACTACGTAGTATCGTATCGCATCTAATCTGAAGGAGACAGTTGTGAAAAAGCTCTACCCATCCGCAGACGCGGCGCTCCAGGGCGTTGTGGCTGACGGGCAATTGCTGGCCGTTGGCGGCTTTGGCATCTGCGGCATTCCTGAAGCGCTGATTGACGCACTGCGCGACAGCGGCGTCAAAAACCTCACCGTGGCCTCCAACAACGCGGGTATTGATGGTTTTGGTCTGGGCAAGCTGCTGGAAACCCGCCAGATCAAGAAGATGATCGCCAGCTATGTGGGCGAAAACAAGGAGTTCGAGCGCCAGTACCTGGCCGGTGAACTGCAACTGGAATTCACGCCCCAGGGCACGCTGGCCGAGAAGATGCGTGCTGGCGGCGCCGGCATTCCCGCCTTCTTCACCAAGACCGGCGTGGGCACGCTGGTGGCCGAAGGCAAGGAGCAGCGCGAGTTCGACGGCGAGACCTATGTGATGGAGCGCTCCATCGTGGCGGACGTGGCCCTGGTCAAGGCCTGGCGCGCCGACAAGAGCGGCAATCTGCAGTTCCGCCTGACGGCTCGAAACTTCAACCCGGCAGCGGCCACCTGCGGCAAGGTCTGCATCGTGGAAGTGGAAGAAGTCGTGGAAGTGGGCGCTATCGCTCCTGACGACATCCATTTGCCCGGCATTTATGTGCACCGTATCGTGCACAACGCCCATCCCGAAAAGCGCATCGAAAAGCGCACGATCACTGAGAAAGCAGGAGCCTGACCATGCCTTGGACGCAAGACCAGATGGCCGCACGCGCGGCGCAAGAACTCGAAGACGGCTTCTACGTCAATCTCGGCATCGGCATTCCCACCCTGGTGGCCAATCACACGGGTGACAAGGAAGTGTGGCTGCAGTCAGAAAACGGCATGCTGGGCATTGGCCCGTTTCCCACCGAAGATCAGGTCGATGCCGACCTGATCAACGCGGGCAAGCAGACCGTGACCACGCTGCCGGGCTCGTCCATCTTTGGCTCTGACCAATCGTTTGCCATGATCCGTGGCGGCAAGATCAATCTGTCGATTCTGGGCGCCATGCAAGTGTCTGAAAAAGGCGATCTGGCCAACTGGATGATTCCCGGCAAGATGGTCAAGGGTATGGGCGGCGCCATGGATCTGGTGGCCGGCGTCAAGCGCGTGATCGTGCTGATGGAGCATGTGGCCAAGAAAAAAGACGGCACGACCGACCTGAAGATCTTGCCCGACTGCACCTTGCCGCTGACCGGCGTGGGCGTGGTGGACCGCATCATCACTGACCTGGGCGTGATGGATGTGACGCCAGAGGGCCTGAAACTGGTGGAACTGGCCGATGGCGTGAGCTTCGACGAGATCCAGTCCAAGACCGGCGTGACCCTGCTCAGAGCCTGAGAGCCGATAAGGCTTTAAGCATAAAAAAACCCGCGAAAGCGGGTTTTTTTATGGATCCGATAGCGCGTTGATTGAAGGAGGCTATTGAATCTTGCCAAGCAGATCCGGTGTGCCAAAGCCTGCCAGCTTGGCGTGGGATGCCGTGAAATACTGCTCCCAGAAGGCGCGCAAGGCATTCATGGTTTGCGGGTCACGGTAAACGCCGTTTTTCTGAGTGTCGCTATCGATCAAGCCTGCACCAAGTACATAGATCTGAGCACCGCCAAAGTCTGCAGTGAGTTGATTGCTCTCCACTTTCTTCCACTCGGTCGCCACATCAATTTTGCGCACGGCCTTGCTGCTGTAGAAGCTGCTGACCGAGGAATTTTCCAGCATGTCCGACGCAAGCAAAACAATCTTGCGCTGGGCGGGTGAGGCCTGAACCTGGGTCGAGATGTCCTTGAGGCTGCCCAGCACATCCGATTTTGCGATGCTGGAGCTGGCCTGCGAGAGAATCTTGACCAGTGCCTCCTGTGTCAGCTTATGGATGCCTTGTTTCTGAAATACTAGGCATTGATCAAATTTTTGCAACAAGGCTTTTCCAGCATCGTCGCGGGCGTCGGCAGACATGGGTGCATCCATGCGAGCATGCAGCAGGCGGCGTGTGTAATAGCCCTGCGTGTAAGCAGAGAAGGCGAATACGGACAAGGCGTTGCCTGGGCTTAGCAAGGGCCCAATCTGCTGGGCCAGGGATTGGCGCAGCTCGCTGTTGAACGGCGTGGTCTGATCGATCACCACAAACAGCTCGGTTTGCACGCTGGCAGGCGTCTGGCGCTTGATCTGTGCGAACTGATAGCAGTCGGGCAAGGCATTGTTGCCCGTGTTTGCCAAGGCCGCCGTGCTGGTCAGGCCGAATGCCAATCCAGCTGCCAAGCCCATGCTCAGCAATCGCGCGGTGCGGCGGCCGAAGCTGAAGGATACCGTCATGACTGTCCTCCTTCGAGATTGGCCAATTCCTTTTTCATCTGCTCAATCTTGGCTCGGCGCTGGGCGTCCTTGCGCTCGGCCAGTTGACGTTCCAGGCGGGCCAGTTCATCGTCTTCAGATTCAGCTGGCACGACCGCGGGTGTGGATGCGGTGACAATTTCTGTGAGCACAGGCGCGGTGATGGCCGCAGAGCCAGGTGCGACGGCAGCGGTTGTTGCGGGAGCTACCACTGGCGCTGATGCTGGCACAGCCGGTGCCGGTACCTGAGCCGCTGTCGGAGAGGCTGTGTACGCCTGCGTGTGCTGGTGCTGGCTGTTGAGGTCGCGCACATCTTCGCTGCGCTCGCGATCCATGAACTCCTTGAAACTCATTTTGTGTGCTTGCGCTGCACTGCTGGTGCCGCTGCGGCCGCTTTCCTGGCGGCGCTGGTCCAGGCTGCTCAGCTGGGCTTGCGCGGCATCGGCCACATTGCGGTAATGCGCTCGCACATCTTCATAGCTGGTGAACCGGCCCTTGCCTATGGCTCGGAAAGCATCCGCGCTTTGTTTGCCTGCAAAACCCCATTTGTAGCCAAACAGCACGCCCAGGAACTGCAGGAACACAAAGATCACGGCCAGCACGATGAAGGTGCCCCAGCCGCCGTCGCGATCCAGATTCTGGGTGTCATGCAAGACCTTGTCCTTGCTTTCCTGCACCCGGGCCTGATCGTCCGTGGGCAGCACCAGTCCATCGAGTTTGAGTTCACCGCCACTGCCGGTGTTCAGACTCAGACTCAGGCCAGCGACTTCCTGTGTCAGAGTTTTTTCCAGCACTTTGCCGCGCACATAGGTTGCGCCCACAGCGACCATGGCCACGAAAATGACGGTGGCAATCGTGATCGCATATTGGGGGTGTGCACCCACGCGATTGATCAGCTGGGTGTAGACGGGCAGGTGATTGTCCACACTCTGGGGTTCGGCCAGTGCGATTTCCTTGGTGAAGAGGTCGCTCTTGCGGCCGCCATCGAGCCAGCTGCGGCGCGATTGCTTGATCTTGCCGGAGCGGTACAGTTCGTGGCCTGCGAAGTGGGTCAGAGCCACCAGCAGCACGGAGATCAGAAAGGCGATGCCCAGTGCACCCATTTGCTGGGTGTTCTCGCTGGCGCCTGGGATGGTATAGCCGGCCAGCACATAGCTGAACCCCATGGCTTCAACGAACACCAGCAAGGTGGTCAACAGCCAGATGAAAACCGGTGTGCCGCTGCGGCCCAGGTCGCCAGCCTTGGTCAGGTAGGTGATTTTTTCGTTGAAGTCATGCTCGTTGCGCAGTTGGATGAACTTCTTGTAGTCGCGGCACAGTTTCAGATCTCCCTGAAAAGCGCCTGTCTGATAATCGGTGCTGACGTCCTTGGACAGACGTGCCACATGACCGATCAGTGGAAAGCTGTACCAGGTGTTCATCCACCACCATTTGACTTTGTCCCACAGCGCAGAGATGACAATGGCGGCCAGCAGTACGCTGACAACGCTCCAGACAGCCACCGGGTAAGTGGTCAGAATTTCTTTCATGTGAATGACTTGGTTTGAGGTGATTTAGAGCTGCTGGCGAGGCTTGAAGTCCGTGGCAAACGGCTGCTCTACATTGCCGTAGATGAGCTTTCCGTCGCTGGCGCTTGTGCCCCCGTCCTGCGGGAAGAGAATGTCCATGCAGCGCGCGCCTTGCGGGCTGTTGGCAAATACACGGTAGAGAAGGCCGTTGCTGCCCTGATAGACGTTGACTGCCGGATGGCCACTCCAGACCGGCTTGGCCGTAGCCGACTTGCTGGAGTCATAGTCGGCGTAGAACTTCAGTTCTGGCGATTGTGGAGAGCTGCCGTCGCGCAGAACAGCCACCTTGTTGAGCACCACCAGATGACCATTGATCTGCTGCGCCCAGGTGGTTCCGTACAAGCCCTTCATGTGCTCGCTGGTGCGGTAGCTTTTGCCCGTCATTGTTTTGACATCGCCAATTTTGCGTGGGCGGTCATTGTCGCAACGGGCGATGAAGGGTGCGTCATTGCTGGCATGGGCTGTAGAAACCAGACCGAAGCCGCTCTTGGGTGGTGTTTGTGCGCCCAGGCTGACCAATCGTGTCTTGGCTGACAAAGGCGTTCCGCCAAAGTCCAGCACCCCAGTGGGCAGCACGGGGGAAGGGGCGGTCTGCCGGGATGCTGCTGCCGTCAGGCTGTTTATAGGGCGAACGGCATCTTCCTTGGTGGCAGCGGATGAGACTGGCGCAGCCTTGGCGCTTGCCGTGTGTTGAGGTGCCGCGGCCTTGGCGGATGTGCTTACCGCAGGTCTTCCATTTTTGGCTGGGCGAGCCTGGGCAGTTTTGCTGCGGTGGGTAAAGGCCGTGCTTTCGCCTGACTCTGCCGCTGATGTAAATGCAGATCCTGATGGCACGGCGCGATATAGCGCGTAATTGGCACGGCGATTTTCAATGTAGTAAGCCAGTGCTTCGTCGCTATAAACCTCTACAAACTCAACGCGCCGATTCTTACCTCGGCCTTGTTCCGTTTCATTATCAGCAATCGGATATCCTTCACCAGCACCTTGAAAATACAGCTGATCCTGAGGAACGCCATTTTGGCGTAGCAGCTGTGCCACGGCTTTGGCGCGGCGCTCGGAAAGATCGGCATTGCCCTGAGAGTTGCCGGTATCGTCTGTATGACCAATCAGCAGCAAACGGCGTTGCTGAACGGTTTTTTGCCAGGCTTTGACTTGCTCAGGTTTGGCGCCGGAGGGGGCCTGAGTATGTGCATATTGTTTTGCGATTTGCAGAAAATATTCTCTAGCGCGTGGCGTCAGCTGTTCTGAGTTGGGAAGAAACTGTGCAGAATCTCCCTGTGCATCACGCACTGTCATGGAAAATGCTTGCGAAGGCTCGTCTTTTTTCGCCTCTGCAGATACGGCTAGTGGAGTGAACTCCATATCAAGCTGGTATTGCTTGGCAATTTTGGATAGTTCGCAGCGCTTTTGATCAATATTCGCACCAATCAAGCCACCAACCAGGGCGCCAGTGGCGGCTCCTGCGATGGCCGCGCCCAGCTTGGCGTCCAGCACTTTGGATAGCAAGATGCCGCCTACCACGCCAACCGCTATCCCAATATTCCGGGCGTTATTAGCGCATGGGTCATCACTGGCAAAAGTGTCGGTCAATGTTTTTTGAACTCCGCCAGACCCATTGCCTGTGGTGGCACATCCTGCCAGCGACATCGCAATCACCAAACTTGTGAATCGATGGTAAGTATTTGCTTTCGCTAGCATTTTCTCTCTCTTGCTATGTTTTTTGATTTTTAGATATGATTTCCGCCAATCAGGATTTTTATGGGATTAATGCAAAATTTTGTGCTAGAGGTTTGGTATGGAAGACCTGACACAAAATACAGCTCGAGAATCGGTGAAAATTTGACTGGAACACGGAAATAACTTGATGATGGTAACAAAAAATAACAACTATCTAGGCACTTGGTTTTGCTTATTTAAATAGTTGGGGCTTACTTCTGTTTCCGGTGTTTGGGACGATTTTTTGAAGCCGGTGCATGAATGTGTTGGAATAAAATCTGAAGCTGAAAGATGGCGGGTGTTGATGTGGGTTGGTGTGCTCTGTTTGGTATTTGGATGCTTCAAGTTCGCTAGCTTTTTGCGTATTGAATCAAAGCGCTAGAGCTGGATTGAATTCGTATTCAAGCCATACTGGTGCTTATGCAAAGCCGCTAGGCGTTGTCTGTGGGTGGCCTTTCTGGTTGACGCTTGGACTGCTCATCCGAACCGCCCCACAGGGCTCATGTCTATCGTTGCTTCGTCGAGGACGCTGAGCCTTGCCGTCGTTACTTGTCGCTTTGTGTCTTGTCGCAGTCGTAAATCTGCGATGTGCCAGGTAGTACAAGCCACTCTGAATATCGAGAAATTTGCAATGAGTGAAAACACAGCGCAGAGGCTGAGTCAGCCGCAAGTGGAGCAGCACGAAGACGGTGCGCATTTTTTGCGCGCCGTTAGCGATATGGCCGAGCACACCAAGGTGGTGACGGGTGAGGCCATTTACACCGACAAAGGCATCAAGCTCATAGACAAGGGCGCGCGCATGGACAGTCGCATGTATGACAGGCTCATACAGCACAAGCTGCGCGACCCCATAGACAGTCATTTGCTGTCCGAGAATCTGGTGGACATTCCGGCGCTGCAGGCCCAGGCCATGGTGCAGTGCGAAACCGTAGAGTTGATGAAGCGCCTGGTGCAGTCGCAAGGCGGGGCTGAACGCCTGCTGGCTCCGCTGCGCGGCATCGAACTGCCGCCGCAGATCGCTTTCAAGCTCACGGTGATGCGTGAGCAGCGCCCCGAATTGTTTGCCCATAGTCTGCAGATGGCGCTGGTGGCCATTTACCTGGCGCGGCAGGAAGGCTGGAGCGAGCGCGAATGCGTGCCGCTGGCTACTGCCGCCTTGTTGCACGATGTGGGCATGCTCTATATGGACCCGGCCTGGACGGATGCGGCATACCGTCTCAGCGGCGAGGAGCGCAAGCATCTGGTGGCGCATTCGATCACGGCCATGCTGGTGGTGCGCAGTGCCGGCGTGTATTCACGCGCGGTGGAGATGGCGGTGCTGGAGCACCATGAGCGCATGGACGGTTCCGGCTATCCGCGTGGTGTGCCGGGCGATGCCATCTCGCCCATGGGGCAGATTTTGCTGCTGGCCGAAGTGGTGGCGGCTTTCTTTGACAAGTTCAAGCACATGCCGGGCCAGCGTTTGTCGCTGATGCTGCGCATGAACCACAAACGCTATCCGCTGGCGCTGGTGCACCGAATGCTGCCGCTGCTTTATGACGAAATCAGCCCCGGCACGCCGCTGGCACCACTGCTGGCCGAAGTCACGCATGGCGTGGCGGCGCTGTCTGCGGTGTTTCAGATGTGGGAAAAACTGCTGCAGACGGGGCAGGACGAGGGCAGGCAGGATCTGGCCAGTCATGAAGCCGCTTCCTTTGTGCAAACCAGCTTGCTGCATCTGCAAAAACAGCTGGCCGAGGCCGGCTCACACCCCGATCAGCAACTGGACGTACTCAACTACCTCAAGGACGATGCCGAGGGTATGAACGAGCTGGCATTGGTCAATCGGGAGGCCTTGTGGCAGCTGCAAGCCATCGTCAATGCCTGCCTGCGCCGCTGGCCGCCCCCGGCTGAGCCCGGCCATCCGCTGGATGCGGTGGTGAGCCAATGGTGCGATGCCTGTATGCAAATACAGGTGAAAGCTCCATCGCAGGATTGAGGCTTCTGAGCTTGATCCCCCAAAACGCCGGTTTCAGCCGGCGTTTTTCGTTGGTTTGCAGCTTTCAGGAGCTTTCAGGGTCATGGTTTTTTCCATCAAGTCTGTTTACTGTATATTTATACAGTTAATTGATTTTATGACTTTCAACCCATGTCCTTGCCTCTCAGTGTCTCTCTCGCCCCTGCCAACGCCGCAGGCCGGAGTGCGTGCGAAGAGGGGCTGAAGCGTGCTAGGCCCCAAGGTGCGGAAGCGCTGCAAGACATTGCCGGTGTCTGGCGTGGCGCGGACTGGCACGCCAGCCAGCGCAGCAGCACCTGGCCCACCGGTCATGCAGCGCTGGATGCCGAGCTGCCCGGCGGCGGCTGGCCGGCCCGTGGCCTGACCGAGGTGCTGCAGCCCGCGCACTGCCATGCTGAATGGGCTTTGCTGCTGCCCGCTCTGGCTGTACAGGCTGGGCAGGCCAAAGCTGCCGATCAGGGCCAGCCTTGCGGCAGGCTGGCAACGCGGAAAATTGTGTTGGTACAGCCGCCGTATCTGCCGTTTGCGCCCAGTCTGCAGGCTGCAGGCATTGCCCCCGAGCAGCTATGCTGCGTGTACAAACCGCCGGCTTTGCCTGCACATGAGCTGGCCTGGGCTTGCGAGCAGGCTCTGCATTGCCGGGATGTGCTGGCGGTGCTGGCCTGGTTGCCCTCATTGCCGGCCAGCAGCTTGCGCCGCCTGCACTGGGCCGCGGCATCCCAGGGGCGGCCGCTGTGGCTGTGGCAGGAGCTGAGCGTGCAGCAGCAAAGCACGCCGGCGGCCTTGCGCCTGCGCCTGGACAAAGCGCCTCAGACTGCCCAGGAAAATGCGCTACAGATTCAGATACTGAAACGCCGTGGGCCCACTCTGGAATTGCCCATACAGCTATCGCTTTCGCAGTGGGCCTGGGCGCCCATTTTGCAAGCCCAGGCCAGTCGCCGTGCCGCCCAGAGTGCCGAGGCCGCTTTGCTCATGCAAGGCCGGGTGGCGCAGTCGCTGGACTCCGGCGTCGCGGCCTCTCTGCATGGGGCCGCATCGGTCTGAGGGGAACAGCCATGACAGCCACCGCATTGCCTTCCCCGCACTGGATGGCCTGGCCTTTGGCCGCGCTGCAGCCAGACAAGGCAGGTGGTGCCGCGCCATCGTCGTCTCGATCTCCAACCGCATCGCCAGCCATATCGGCGCAGGCATCCACACAGAACAGCATGCAACCGCTGCAGGCCAGCGCCTGCTGGTGGGCACTGCAGCACTCGCCACGCGTGGCCGTGCTTGAAGAGGCTTTGCTCATGGAAACCAGCAGCGTCCAGCGCCTGTGGGGCGGGCGCGAGCCCACGCTGCACAGGCTGGCTCAGGCTTTTCAGCAAGCCGTGTCGCAAGCCGCAGAGCCGGGGGCTGCGGCGGTTGAGCCCCCCGCTTCGGGAGAGGGTCCCACGGCCTGGCAGGCGCTGGCGCAGCTGCGTCTGAAGTTGGGCGGCGAAAATGGCACGAGAGCAGGGCGGGGCACAGGGCAAGGCACAACGCCTCTGGATGCTGATGATTTCCCCTTATGGACTTTGACGGCTTTGCAGCAGCACAGCGCAGTGCTGCAGCGCCTGGGCTGTACGCGCTGGAGCCATGTGCGCGCTTTGCCGCGTACGGGGCTGTCGCGCCGCATCGGTGCCAAGGCCTTGCGTGTGCTTGATGAAGCCTATGGGCTCTTGCCTCAGCCGCTGAACTGGCTGCAACTGCCCGAGCAGTTTGGCCTGCGCCATGATCTGGGCTACCCCGCCCACCATGCCGATGCCGTGCTGCAGGCGGCTCAGCCTTTGCTGCGAGCGCTGCAGGCCTGGTTGCAGGCCCGCCACCGGGCGGTGCTGGCGCTGCAGCTGCGCTGGCACCACGACTTGCGCCGGGTGGACGGCCAGGAGCTGCCGCTGTGGGGCGAGCTATGCATACGTACGGCCCAGCCGGTCCATGGTGCACAGGCTATGGCGCATCTGCAGCGCCTGTTGCGCGAACATCTGGCCCAGCAGCGCTGGCGTGCGCCCGTGGACATGCTGGATCTGAATCTGCTGGAGAGCGTGGCCTGGGCGCCCGATATGCTCAGCTGCTTGCCGCAGCCGGGAGAAAAAGAGGGCGGCCAGGACAACAGCTTGCCCTGGCATGAATGGGTGGAGCGTATTAGCGCCCGCTGGGGCGAGGATGCCGTGCGCATGGTGACGCCTTGTGCCGATCACCGGCCCGAGGCCATGCAGCAATGGCAAAGCGCTAGCAGCGGGCTGCAGCCCCCAAAGCCGGCAGCCAGGCCGTTGGCGGCGATGAGCACTTGCTGGCAGTCGTTGTGCCCGCCATGGTTGCTGGCCGAGCCTCATGCTTTGCCGCTGCAAGGCAGCCGTCCCAGCTGGCACGGGCCGTTGCAGCTGCGCGCCGGGCCTTATCGGCTGGAGTCCGGCTGGTGGGGTGAGGCAGATGAGCTGGCCGTGCGCGACTACTTTGTGGCCTTTAACGCAGTGGTCGGCCATGTCTGGATTTACCGCCAGCGGGCGGCAGAGACTGAGCCTGGGCCTCATGCGGCAAGCGGCTGGGGCAGTTCAACTGGTGCTGGGTCTGGTACGCAGTGGTTTGCCCAGGGCATCTACGGGTGAGCCGGCCATGGCCGCCGCAGTTCTAAGCCGCAATGCACCCGCCAAGCCACCGGCGGCAGCGCCGGCCCAGCTTACGGCCCTGGGGGCGGGCAGGGGGCCGCTGGCCTATGCGGAGTTGCATTGCCTATCGCACTTCAGCTTTCTGCGCGGGGTTTCATCTCCGGCCGAGCTGGTGCACCGAGCCAAAAATCTGGGCTATGCGGCACTGGCGCTGACCGACGAATGCTCGGTAGCCGGTGCCGTGCGTGCTTTCGAGGCGGCGCGAGACTGCGATCTGCATCTGATCTACGGCAGCGAATTTGTCTGGGGCAAGCTGCGCATTGTGGTACTGGCGCGCGATCTGCAAGGCTGGGGCAATCTCTGCGAATTCATCACCGCTGCACGCGCCAGGGCCGCGAAGGGCGCTTATGTGGTGGATGCATCCAGCCCCTGGTCATTGCTGCACCAGGGCTGTGAGTGCGTGCTGCTGCCGCAGCGCGGCCTGGTTGCCGGTTTTGAAGATGCTTCTGATTTGATAGCTATCAGTGCTTGTATTCAAAGCGCTGCAAGTCATTTTTACTCAAAATCTCTATGGCTGGGTGTGGAGCTGCATCTGGCCCCCGACGACAGCCTGTGGCTGCAAACCCTGCAGCAGGTCGGCACTGCGCTGGGCTTGCCGCTGCTGGCCTGTGGCGATGTGCATATGCATGCCCGCTCGCGCAAGCCGCTGCAGGATGTGGTGACGGCCATTCAGTTGGGCAAGACGGTGGGCGAATGCGGCTTTGCGCTGCAGCCCAATGCCGAGCGGCATCTGCGCTCGCGCCTGCGGCTGGCGGCCTTGTATCCCAAAGCGCTGCTACAGGCCAGCGTTCGGTTGGCCGAACGCTGCAGCTTCATCCTGAACGAAATCAGCTACCAGTACCCGCAGGAAAGCGTGTTGCCCGGCATGAGTGCAGGCCAGACCCTGGCCTGGCATACCTGGCAAGGCGCGGCGGGGCGCTATCCCCAAGGCATTCCCGAAGCGGTGCGGGCGCAGCTGCAGACCGAGCTGGCGCTGATTGCCGACTGCCAATACGAGATGTACTTTCTCACCGTGCATGACATCGTGCGCTATGCGAGGAGCGTGGGCATTCTGTGCCAGGGCCGGGGCTCGGCTGCCAATTCTGCCGTGTGTTTCTGCCTGGGCATTACCGCCGTCAACCCCGTAGGCAACCATTTGCTGGTGGAGCGCTTCATCAGCAAGGCGCGCAGCGAGCCACCCGATATCGATGTGGACTTCGAGCATGCCCGGCGCGAAGAGGTCATCCAGTACATCTACGCCAAATACGGCCGCGACCGGGCCGCGCTGACCGCCGTGGTCAGTTGCTGGCGCAGCCGGGGCGCGTTGCGCGATGTGGGCAAGGCCTTGGGCTTGCCGGCGGACCTGATCGATGCGCTGGCCAAGGGCCAGTACTGGTTCAGCGAGCATGCCCAGGCCCAGGCCGAAAAAGCCGATGTCTCCGAGGCATCGCCCGAAGACGGGCCGGAAGCCCTGCCCGAAGACTGGGTGGAGCGCAAATTCAAGGAAGCTCAGGTGCTGGCCCAGGAAAAATTCTGTCCCGTGAACCAGAGCGTCAGCGACAGGCAACTGCGCCTGTGGGTGGAGCTGGCCTGGCAGCTCAAGGATAGGCCGCGCCATCTGAGCCAGCATGTGGGCGGCTTTGTGCTCACCCAGGACAAGCTCACGCGGCTGGTGCCGGTGGAGCCTGCAGCCATGGTCCATCGCTGCGTCATTCAATGGGACAAGGACGATCTGGACGTGCTCGGTCTGCTCAAGGTCGATGTGCTGGCCCTGGGCATGCTCACCATGCTGCGCAATGCGCTGGATGAGCGCGCCCGCTGGCGCGGCGAATCATGGGGCCTGGCCCAGATCCCGCAGGACGACCCGGCTACCTACGCCATGATTTGCCGTGCCGATACCGTGGGAACTTTCCAGATCGAAAGCCGGGCCCAGATGAGCATGCTGCCGCGGCTGCTGCCCCGCAAGTTCTACGACCTGGCCGTGCAGGTCGCCATCGTGCGGCCCGGGCCGATTCAGGGTGGCATGGTCCACCCTTATCTGCTGGCGCGCGAGCGTGAACGCCGGGGGCTGCCGCTGGTGCTGGAAAAATCCGAGTTGAAAAAAGCCCTGGGGCGCACGCTGGGCGTGCCCATATTTCAGGAGCAAGTCATGCAGATCGCCATGGAGGCGGCAGGCTTTTCGGCCGAAAAAGCCGATGCGCTGCGCCGCTCCATGGCCGCCTGGAAACGCAAGGGCGGCGTGCACAGCTTTGAGCGCCCGCTGATCGATGGAATGATTGCCCGGAAATATTCGCCGGAATTTGCCCGGGCCATCTTTGCGCAAATGCTGGGCTTTGGCGAATACGGCTTTCCCGAAAGCCATGCCATCAGCTTTGCGCTGCTGGCCTATGCCAGTGCCTGGTTCAAGCGCCATGAGCCCGCGATTTTTCTGCAAGCCCTGCTTAACGCCCAGCCCATGGGCTTTTATGCACCCGCGCAACTGGTGCAGGATGCGCGCCGCCACGACGTGCGTGTGCTGCCGGTCGATGTTTGTCACAGCCACTGGCTGTGCACGCTGGAAGCGCCTTTGCAAACCCTGCGTGGCGTGGCCCAGCCCCAGCCCGCCGTGCGCCTGGGGCTCAATCGCGTGGCGCATCTGGGTAAGGCTGCGGCGCTACGCATAGAGGAGCAGCAGGCGCAATCCCCGTGGTCGAATACCGAAGATCTGGCCCTGAGAGCCCAGCTGAGCAAAAGCGAGCTGCAAGCTCTGGCCGCCGCCGATGCGCTGCGCTCTCTCTCGGGCCATAGACGCCAGCAAATGTGGGATGCCGCCGCGCAAAACGACTTGCCGCCGCTGTTTGCCGGTGTGCCGGTCAACGAGTCAGTGCTGCAACTGCCCGCAGCCCGAGAGGGCGAAGAAATCATGTTTGACTACGCCGCCACGGGCCTGAGTCTGCGCCGCCACCCTCTGGCCCTGCTGCGCCCCAAGCTGGCCCGCCATGGCCTGCACACGGCCGTGGAACTGCGCAACATGCTGCCGGGTCAAAAAGTGCGCGCCTGCGGCATTGTCACCGTGCGCCAGCGCCCGCCCACGGCCAAGGGCACGCTGTTCATCACTCTGGAAGACGAGACCGGCACCATCAACCTTGTGGTCTGGGCCCAGACCTTTGCCCGCTGGCAGGCGCCGCTGCTGGCCTCACGCCTGCTGGCCGTGGAAGGCATCTGGCAAACCAGCACGGCTCCGCAGCTGGACGCCGAGGAATATGAAGGAACACAGGCTCAAGCCCAATCAGATAAAGCGCCAGCTGCTCATCATTTGGTAGTAATACGCGCCAAGAATATGACGCGCTGGCTGGGGCGCTTTGTGGAGGTCGGCCTGAACAGCCGCGATTTTCATTGAAGCCGTGGGTTACGGTGAGGGCGCTTGTATCGCAAGATTGTTCAACAAACTACGGAGTGGGCGGCCCGGAGCAGGGCGCAAACGCAGTCGGGCGGCAAGAAATTAAAGTGATTTTTAAAAGTAAAGGTGGGACAGCAAGGGCGGACTTTGCGCGCCATGCGAAATCCAGTGATTTTTTTACACCTAGGCAGGCTCGCTTGGTTAAGCGTCAGGCTTATATGGACGGCTGTAAACGACCCTAAGCCGTCAACCGTGCCCTGCAGGTAATTTGCTGGCGATGTATTTCAGCGCACCTTGAAATACCCAGTGCCATTGTTCATTCGGTTGCTGCGACAGTGGATGCCAAAAAAACTTGAAGTCATGCCCACCGTCATCGTCAGTTCTATATGTCCATGAGTCAGGCAGGCCGTCTATGTCACAAAGGTGGAGCGCCCAAATCTGGTTCTCGTAGCCAGAGACCCAAACACCTAAGTCTGCCAACGTTTGGGATGCGCTGAGACCACTTTCTTCACGTAGTTCACGGAGTGCCGCATCTCTAGAATTTTCGCCTGGCTCAATGGTGCCTTTGACCAGTTGGAATCCTGCCAAGGGATGCACAAATGCCAGAACTTCGAAAGCGTCTTGCCCCCGAACGACTACCGGACAAGCCTTATTAGGAGGGGACGTTGCTTCCGATTGCATGGGAGTATTTTCAACTATACCGGTGGCCGCTTCTAACTGGGTGCACAGGCTCTGGCCGACCCATTGCTGCCCTTCGGACTCAAGCCGCCAAGTTGATAGATGCGGGCTGTGATGCGCCAACGCAGTTGCTTGACAACGTCTGGGACTTAATAATCCCTGCTGCAATTTCGCAAAACCGTGGTGGCAACATGCGCAATCTTGCTCTTACTGTAGTAATCCTTTGGGGTGGGTTGGCTCACGCAATACAGCCTGTCGAGACAGGACTCCAGCCTCTGCTTGAGCGCCACAGGGGTATTCAACGCGAGCAACAGAAACTCAACGATTTGCTACAAAGCGCGACCACAGAGTCGGAGGCCCGAGCAGTTGCATACCGTGAGTACGTAAGCATTGATCTTGAGAAGCAGGCACTTGAATGCGAAATTAAAAAGGCGAAAAGTTTGGCCGCTTCGCCATTAGTGATGTACGCGACACCTACAGCTGAAAGTGCTTGCCTCGTCAACTTCACCCATCGTCCGAGCAAGTCAACACCCACGACTACTGAAGCTAAGCGGTAGCTGGCTTTCCTAAAGGTTCACTGTCCGTTTCTGGCCGATCTGCGACTGTCGCTGATCGCCCGTTGCGGACCTTCGCATGCGATCATGATGGGCCTGTTTTGCAGCGATTGCCGTCATTGATACAGCCAAGTCCACCGACCACCTCATGACACTCCTCGGCAGCTCGAGCCTGCGAGCAGGATCTCTGCGGGGGGCGCGCGCTCATACCTTGGCGAGGAAGGCCGCCGCATCACCCGCTTCACACTTCCAGTCTGCGAAGACCCCAACCAGATTGCATTCCACGCAGTGGCAAGCGATGTAGTACCAGCGCACGTCATGTGTGCCCTCGTACACGGAGACGCCGGACATCAGCTCGAACACCTCGTTCTCGCACACGCACTCGTGTGCCTCGGGGGCGGCCTCATCAACGTAGTCCGCGCTGTCGCCCATCAGGTGTTTCTGCCCGCAGTCGGTGCATGTGCGGATTGCCACGCCGGCTTCTTCATCGGTCTGCAGCGCAAAAGTCCGACACCCGCAATCGCATTTGGACTGGGCAAACCGGACGGCCTCATGGCGATTCGCAACGCTGTAGCTGCGCAGCTCGGCTTGGGTGTCGCCGGACGTCGTCCCGTACCAGAACTCGCCCTTCTTCGTCAGTGCCATTGATGTTGTTCCATTCTTCAAGGTGGGCTGCCCGGCAGACCTGACGCCAAGCTTGCCCCGATCATCTGGATTTTGCCTGAAGGCACGGTGAATCGTCGTCAATGGGCCGGATCCGGGTGGTCGCCGACAAGGGCTGCGGAAATCCTTGAATGCCGATTCTCGGAGATTGCAGCCAGAGTCCATCAAGTTCAGCTGTTGATCGCCGCAGACATTCGGTGTCGAAGCCCCTACCTCAGCTCTCAGCTTATAGCTGTCGTCCGGAGGTACACAGCGGCTGACCGCTACTGGCCGAACTCCGTCGCTCACATATCCCATCCAGGCCGTGCCAGCTGCCATCACGGCATCCCCCTGCCGCCATCAGCTTGGCGCGCCACGCCATGTTCTGGTTTCTATGTATTTCCTTGTCAAATAATTTAATGACAATGCAGTGAATTTTGTTGAGCAATCCATGGTGTATCGCTGATGGATTGCTTGTGCTTCCCGCTGTATACCTCTCGCTATGAATCTGACCCAAGCCGCCATCTCTAGACGCACTCTGCTTGCCTGCGCCGCAGCATTGTTGGGAGGCTCGTTGCATGCGCAAACCGCCTATCCGAACAAACCCATACGCGTTGTGGTGCCCTACGCGCCCGGCGGCTCGGTTGATATGGTGGGGCGGGTGATTGGCGATATTTTGGCCAAGCAGCTGGGCACTACCGTGGTGATTGAGAACGTGCCCGGCGCCGCAGGTGTGGTGGGTGCGCAGCGTGTGGTCTCGGCCAAGCCCGACGGCTATACCTTGTTGGCGGGCTCCAGCAACGAGATGGCGGGGACCAAGTTTGTCAACGCCGCGCAAAAGTACGATCCGGCTGTCGACCTGACGCCGATTGCGCTGACGGCTTCGGCACCCAATCTGTGGGTGGCGGGTGCCCATGTGCCGGTCAAGAACATCGATGAGTTCATCCAGCTGGTCAAGGCCAATCCCGGCAAGTACAGCTATGGCAGCCCTGGCATTGGCTCCACGCCGCACTTTTCGGGCGAGCTGATCAAGAAGACGGCCGGTGTTCACCTGGTCCATATTCCTTACAAAGGCTCTCCAGCGATGACCGGCGATCTGGGCGGCGGCAATCTGGATTTCGCCATCCTCTCGCCCATGGCCTCGGCGCCTCTGGTGCAATCGGGCAAGATCAAGATTCTGGGCGCCACCACGGCCGAGCGCATCAGCACCTTGAAGAACGTGCCCGCGCTGGCCGAGCATCCTGCGCTCAAAGGCTATGCCCTCAGTGGCTGGTTTGCACTGGCGGCGCCCAAGGGCGTCCCTGCAGACATCGTCGCCAGCTTGCAAAAAGCAGTGCAGGCCGGCTTGGCCGATCCTGCCATTCGCCAGAGGCTGGAAGCCGCAGGCACCCCGCCAGCCAACGGTACGGAAAGTCTCGCCCAGGTCATCCGCACCGATATGGGTAAATACGCCGAACTGGTGAAGTTCGCCAAGATCACGCCCGAGAACTGAGTGGCATTGCGCTGAGCCACAGCGCCTGCTTACGCGTAATGCCGCTCACTGAAGCCCAGAGAACGGCATGTGCAGCCGCAACCGTCTTTTTCATAGCTTTCTGCCCATGTCTGCAGGGCGTCGGCGGGCGATTTGGCTTCAGGGAGCCGGCTGTTTGATCCACTGAGCCATGGCCGCCACGGCCTGGGCTTCCATGCCGATATAGCCATGCCAGTGCATGGCGTGGCATGGATCACCAGACGGGTTGGCGCCGCCATCGACCAGCATGAGTTTTTTGACGGGTGCCCCGGTGAGCGCTTGCAAGACCTCGGGCAAGGCACTGGGCGGGCAGATGCGGCAGGCATCTCTGGCATGGTGAAACAGCAGCACCGGCACGCGGATACGGCTGAGGTTCAGGCTTTGCATGGAGCCGGGCTCTTTGGTATCCACAATGCTGGAGCTCAGCACTACACCGGCAATCACCCCATCGGGCAACTGGCTGGCAGCCACCGCTGCTGAGGTTGTGCCCCGGCTGGTGCCCACCAGCCAGATGGGGGCGGGGCTGCGCTGTTTGACGGCTTCAATCACCTGGCGCAGGTCTTCCATGTGCTCGGGCGACATGCGGTCTTTGGGTTTGAGTTCCTGGCCGTTGGCGCGGCCGAAGATGGCCACATTCAGGCCCTGGGCCACAAAATCCTGCTCGGCGCGCACCAAAAAATTGTCGCTGCTGGGCCGGCCTTGCTCCACCTTGCCAAAGCCGCCCAAACCGCCAGGAAGCAGCAGTACCGTGGCCGCAGACTGGGGGGCGGGGTCCCAGAAAATCGTGGTTTCCACGCCGGCCCTGGTGGGCAGTCTCAGCACCGACCCCTGCGCATATGCCTGGGCCGAGAGCATGAGCAAAGCCGTGCACATCCCGGCATATAGCGAACGAATCTTGGGCATGACCAGCATGGCGCTCTCCTTGAGACATTGGCTTGGCAGTGAAGCTGTACATCGCCCGCACGGATAGGGCCTGCAGCGCTGAAAGCATAGCCTTGCGCCCGAATCCTGCCTATCCCGGCTGCTGGCGCGCATATTGCTTGCATCAATTTCTATCAAATACATAGTTGCAGTGCGCCGCTGGGACTCCCTCTCAAGGATCTGGCTGGCATGCACCGTCTCCGGGCCTGTGCCCCATATGCGGGCATGTTGCGCAGTCCGTCTGCACTACAGCAGGGACGGCTTTGGATTTCATGCACGTAAGTCAGGACTGATCGTCTCTGAAGTGGCGCAAATCTGCAGGGAATACCCGCTTCTGGCACGGCTTTCGCTTATCTACATTCTTGTATGCAAGTTTTCGATGAACTTGCATACAAGAATCTCTAACTTGCGAAAGACGACTATGCGCCGCTTTGCCAAATCACTTTTCGGACAGGTGGTGATCGCACTCATCTTGGGTGTGCTCGCCGGACTATTGGCCCCTGAATGGGCCGCCAAACTCAAACCCTTGGGCGATGGTTTCATCAAGCTGATCAAGATGATCATCCCCGTGCTGGTGTTCTGCGTGGTGGTGCATGGCATCGCGGGCGCTGGTGACCTCAAGCGCGTGGGTCGCGTCGGCGTCAAGGCGTTGATCTATTTTGAAGCGCTGACCACCATTGCCCTGGTGCTGGGTCTGGTGCTGGCCTTTGTGTTCCAGCCGGGCACGGGCATGAACGTGGATACGAGCAAGCTCGATGCCTCGGCCATGAGCGCTTATGCCAGCAATGCCGACAAGCTGACCAGCGGCGGGACGGTGGACTTTCTGATGAAGCTCATTCCGACCACTGTGGTCCAGGCCTTTGCCACGGGCGATGTGCTGCAGGTGTTGCTGTTCGCCGTGCTGTTCGGCTGTGGCCTGAGCATGCTGGGCGAACGCGCGGCTCCCGTGAGCTTGCTGATCGATACGCTGTCGCATGTGCTGTTCAAGATCATGGGCATCATCATCAAGCTGGCGCCTCTGGGCGTGCTGGGTGCGATCTCGTTTACCGTGGGCCAGTACGGCATAGGCTCGCTCAAGCAGCTGGGCATGTTGGTGCTGCTGTTCTATGTGGCCGTGGCTTTTTTCGTCTTCGTGGTGCTGGGTCTGGTGATGCGCCTGTCGGGCTTCAGCCTGATCAAGCTGCTGCGCTATCTGCGTGAGGAACTGGCGGTGGTCTTTGCCACCACATCGTCCGACAGCGTGCTGCCTCAGATCATGGCCAAGCTGCGCAACATGGGTGTACGCGACTCCACCGTGGGTCTGGTGATTCCCACGGGCTATTCCTTCAATCTCGATGCGTTTTCCATCTACATCACGCTGGCTGCCGTGTTCATCGCCCAGGCAACGAACACGCCCATCAGCATGGCCGATCTGCTGACCATTCTGGCCATCGCCCTGGTGACTTCCAAGGGCGCCCATGGCGTGCCGGGTTCGGCCATCGTGGTGCTGGCCGCCAACTTGCATGCGATTCCTGCGATTCCCGCCATCGGACTGGTGCTGGTATTGTCTGTAGACTGGTTCATGGGCATTGCCCGCGCCGTGGGCAACCTGATCGGCAACTGTGTGGCAACCGTGGCCATCGCCGCCTGGGAAGGTGACATCGACCGCGAGCGTGCCCATGCGGTGCTCGACGGCCTGGTTGACAATCAGGAGTCTGTCGATGCTCCCAGCCCAGCGCCGCTTGCCCAGCCTGTGTCTCCCATCCTCCCTGCTCACCAAATCAGCTCATGAATCCTGTAAGCCCCCTGCATATCGCCGAGCGCGTGGTTGAATCCATCCTGGCCCAGAAGCTGGCGCCCGGCGAGAGGCTGGGGGAGCAGGAGCTGGCCGACAATTTCGCCGTCAGCCGCACCATGGTGCGCGAGGCGCTGATGCAATTGCAGGCCCGCGGCTTTGTACAGGTGCAGCCGCGCCGGGGCTGGTACGTGGTCCAGCCCACGGTGGAAGAGGCGCAGGACGCGTTTGCGGCGCGGCGCATCATCGAGACCGGTATCTTGAGCGAAGCCGGTCGGCCCATGCAAAGCGTGATCGGCCAGCTGCGCCGCCACATCGCTCAGGAGAAACAGGTCATAGAAGGCGCCGATGCCGCCACGCGTGCCTTTCTGCTGGCCGACTTTCACGTCTGCCTGGCCGAGCAGATGGGCCACCGTCTGCTGGCCGTCACGCTGCGCGATCTCACGGCCCGCACCACGTTGGCCGCCACGCTCTACCAGTCCACGCACAGCGCCAACCAGTCCTGTGCCGAGCATGAGCGCATCGTGGCAGCACTCGAGCGCGGCGACACCGAAGCCGCCAAGACCTTGATGCTGGAGCACATCGGCATGGTGGAGCGCTCGCTGGACATCCGTCCGCCAGCGCCGCCTCCCGGTGCCAGCGCTCGCCTGCGTGCCACGTTGGCACCGGTAAGCGCAGAGCTGCTGGCCGATTCGGTCGTGAAATCAACCCCTTCCGAGGTATGCATAAAAGCTGCGCTTTGAAGTCGAAGTTGATACGGTCATACCAGCAACTGCTTGAACGGCGTGGACTTGATTTGTTGGGCAGGTGGCAGCCAGCAGAGTCGAGCGCATGGATGGGCTTGGCTCAAGCCATGGTCGTAGCGATGCGTCATGTAATGCGCTTTACTCGCGATTCTCACTTGCCTTGCTCCTTGGCTTGAACCTGTACCAGCAATTGTCTGCAGTTCACATCGTCGTCGGCGGCGGGTACGGTCAGCGGCAGCAAGGCCAGTGCGGCCGGTGCAAAAACTGCCGCTGCTACCGCAGCACCGGCACGGGCTACCAGGGGGCCCGGTTCCAGGCCCACGTCTGGTTTGGCAAAGCTGCCGCGTACATACAGTGGCGTACGCAGCGAAAAGAATTTCCATTGGAGTGCTTCGGGCACGATGCGCAAATCCAGTGTTTCCTGCGCAAGATTGACTTGGCCGGTGGCTTGCACAATCGCTTCGGCAGTTGCCAGCTTGGCGTTGCGGGGCCGGGCTACGCCGTTTTGTATCTGAAGGTCTGCGATGGCGCAGCGCAGTTGCACTTCCTTGTCTGTGCCAAAAAGCTTGGAAACGACAACAGATCCGACGTTCAGCCCGGCCAGATCAAGCAGCTCGCGGCTGAAAGTACCTTCGCGCACATAAAGCCGCACCGAGCCGTTGCCGCTTCCCAGCCACTGCGCCAGGGAATCGCCACGGCCTTGCAAGGTCATGGCTCCATCTAGACGCCCCAGGCTTTTCTTCATTTTCTCTACTTTGGGAAAAAGTGCCGAGAGCTTGAGTGCGTTGACCCGGCCCGTGATCTGGGCGGAAACAGGCTTGGCATGGCTATCCACGGTGGTGCTCAAGTCCAGCGAGCCCTGGGCGAAGCCGAATTGCAGCGGCGAGAGCACGAGCTTGCCGTTGTCGAGCTGGGCGCGCAATTTGAGGTTTTGCAGGGGCAGGGCGTCGGGGCGCAAGATGTGGCTGCTTTCATAGCGCAGATCCATGTCCATCTTGTCCCAGTTGCCGGTATTAAAGCGGATTTGCGGCAGTACCTTGCCATTGTTGGGCCGCGGCTTGGCGCTGCTGCCAGACGGAGTGGCGCCGATTGTCGGGCCCAGATCCTGCAGGCGCAGCAGTTGAGATGACACCTGACCGCTGAGTTTGGGACGGGGTTTGCCGGACTGGTAGTGCAGCTCGCCGCGCACATCGCTTTGTCCCACCTTGCCTTGGAATTTTTCATAGCTCCATATGGCTCTGCCCGGTTGAAGGCTGCCGATCAGATGGCCGCTGGTATCAAATGGCGGAGTGGCAGGCAGCAGCAGACCGGTAAGTTCAAACAGATCGGCCATGCTGTTGCCGCGCAGTCTTACCTGAAAGTCCAAACCGTCCAGCGTTCTGGGATTGTCCAGAACGCCTTCGGCAAAGGCTTGCACGCTGCCGGCCCTGGCCGAGAAGCGTAGCGGAAAACGCAACTGCTCTCGCTGCAGATCCAGAACCGGGCCGGCCAGCCCTTGTGCCTGAATCTGCGCACGTTTTTTGCCTTGCTCCATATAACCGGTCAGGCCAAAGCGTATCCCATAAGGCTGGGTGGCAGTCACGGGCTTGCGCAAGCTGTCAATCCGAGCGCGCACGGCCATGCGTTTGATGCCATCGGCCCAGCCTATAACGCCATGGCGTATGTGCAACTGGCCCAGCTTGAAACTCCAGGGCGGTCCCTTGCTTTCAGGTGTTTTGAAGACCCAGTTGACATCGCCTGCCTTGTTGCGGGCCAGAACCATATCCGGAGCATCCAGTACCAGTTGGTCGAGCTGTATATGCCGTGCCAACAGCGGCAGCAGTCGCAAACTTGCGGTAGCGCTTGCGGCGGTAGCCATGGTGGAGGGCGTACGCTGGGGCGTTTGCGCGCCGGCCTCTGCGATTTCGTCGCTGTCATCCTGGGTGTCTGTAACTGCGGTACCTGTTGTGGGCTTCGTGGGTTGATCGCTGTGAGGCAAGCGTCCAGTGTTGAGGTCTTTGGGAGCCTCAGGCAAGGCTGGGAGGTCATCGCTGCCTTGGTTTGGTGCTTCTTCAACCAGCCAGCCCAGAGGCTGGGAAATTCGCAACTGCCCGGCGGTGACCACCACACCTGGAACCCAATGCTTCCAGCCGGTGTCCAGCGGCTGGGGCCAGGTCCAGTTCAGCCGCAGATCACCTTCCACAGCAAATTCGCGACCGGTAGCGGCACTGACTTTTTCATTGACCCAGGGTTTGAACTGGTTCCAGTCAATCCAGGCGATGGCTGCTGCGGCAGCCAGGCAGAGCACGACCAAGGTCCCGAATATTGCACCCAGCAGGCGCAGCCAGAGCCTGGGCTTGCGTTGGGCGGTTGTGGGGGCAGAGCTACTTGAAGATTCATTCATTGCAACCATGCTAACGCCCGGTTTACGCTATTTTTGGGGACCTTGTTTGGTAATCAGCGTAGGCAGAGGATGACGAAGCCATGCGAATGGCGCCTCATGGCCGCCCTAAAATTGCGAGCCATGCATAACACCCACAATCCCAAAGTCTTGCCGCTGCGCGACGGCGTCAGCCCCAGCTGCGTGGTGGCGCCCAGCCAGGGTGCGGGCTTGCTGCTGGATTTTCTGTGCGAACGCCTGCCCGATGTGGGGCGAGCACGCTGGCTGGGCCGCATCGAGACGGGTGAGGTGGTCAGTGAACTGGGCGAGGTGGCCACGGCGCAAACGCAGCTGCAGCCGGGAAGGCGCTACTACTATTACCGCTCGCTGGACGAGGAGCCAGAGATATCGTTTGCGGCCGAAGTCGTTTACCGCGATGAGCAGCTGCTGGTGGCCGACAAGCCGCATTTTCTGCCGGTCGTACCGGCCGGCCAGTATCTGCAGAACACTTTGCTGGTGCGCCTCAAGCGCGAGTTCGGGCTGGAGGAGCTGTCGCCCATACATCGCATAGACCGCGATACGGCGGGGCTGGTGGTGTTTTCAGTACAGCGCGCCACGCGCGGGGCTTATCAGGCGCTGTTTCGCGATCGGGCGATTCACAAGACTTATGAGGCCGTGGCGCCGTTCAGAGCCGGGCTCGACTTTCCGCGCGAGCATGTCAGCCGCCTGGAAGAGAGCGGGCAATTTTTTCGCATGCACGAGGTGGCGGGCGAGCCCAACAGCCAGACCTGGATGGAAATCATCGAGCACAACGCGCGCTGGGCGCGCTACCGGCTCTCGCCTGTCTCGGGCAAGCGCCACCAGTTGCGCGTGCATATGGCTGCGCTGGGCCTGGCGCTCAAGGGCGATCCGCTATATCCCGTGGTCAACGATCCCGAGCCCGGTGATTACTCAAACCCTTTGCAATTGCTGGCGCGCAGCTTGGCGTTTGACGATCCCTTGACCGGCGAGCGGCGCGCGTTCGAAAGTCGTCGCAGTCTGGCGCCACTGCCAAGCCCCTGAATTTCAGCCGCCGACCCTGACTGCAGCAGGGCGGCTGCTTCTCTGGCATTGAATCGGACAGTTTTGTCCGATAATGCTTCACATGTGTTCCAAACGCCCCCCTGCCGAAGAGCGCCGTACCCAGTTGCTGGATGCGGCGGATGCCGTGTTTGCCGAGTACGGAGTGACGGCTCCGCTGGACATGATTGTGGAGCGGGCCCAGGTGGGGCGGGCCACGCTGTATCGCCAGTTCCCCGACCGGCGGGCTATCACGCTGGCGCTGCTGGAGCGCTCGCTGAACAAGACGCTGGCCGCAGCCCATGCCTTGCGTGACGACGAGCAGGCGTTTTTCAAGCTGCTGGAGATGGTGGCGGATCGGATTGCGATTTCTGCCCCCATGGTCGACTATTGGCGTGCGGTGGACAGGGGCGACGAAATCCTTGCCAATGCGCGCCAGCAGCTTTGGCATGCTTTTGAGGAGCCGATGCAGCGTGCGGTTGCCAGCGGACTGTGCAAGCACATGCTGTCGCAAAAAGACCTGGGGCTGGTGCTTGGCATGCTGGGCGGGTCGCTGCGCGGCGAAACCGCACAGCAACGCAAGGCTCTGGCGCGCCGCGCTCTGCAGATCATTTTGGAAGGCATCAAGGCCTGAAGCTATGAGCCAAACCGCTGCAGCCACTGCTGCAACCAGCGCTGCCTCCGCTGCAGCTGGCGGCGCACCGCCCCAGGCGCCCATGATTTATCTGCGGCGTCCGCCAGACTGGGAAGAGCATGAAAAACCCAGTCTCCCGGGCTCGCCGGCCATGCCTTTTCACAAACCTTGGGTGCGTGTCTGCTATGGCCTGATTGCCGTGCTAATTGCTCTGACCGGGGGCTTGGGCAATGCCTTGTTCACGGCCAATCTACCCACCATCCAGGGACAGATGGGGCTGACGGTGACCGAGGCCGCTTGGCTCTCCGGCGCTTACGTCATGTTCAATGTGACTGCCAATTTGCTGGTCTACAAATTTCGCCAACAGTTCGGCATGCGTCTGTTTGCCGAAATCGGCCTGGGTGTCTACGCCGCTTTGTGCGTGCTGCATCTGCTGCTGGGCGGTTATGACAGCCTGATTCTGTTGCGCGCCGCCAGCGGCCTGGCCGCTGCCACTTGCTCCTCATTGGGCACGCTGTACATGCTGCAGGCCGCGCCGCGCACCTATGTGCTCAAGATGCTGGTGATTGGCGTGGGTGTGGGGCAACTCGCCGCGCCCCTGGCCTGGGTGCTATCGCCAGGCCTGCTCTACAACAGCGACTGGCACAACCTCTATATGTTCGAGGCCGGGCTGGCGCTGCTGTCCTTTGCTGCCGTGGTGGTGCTCAAGCTGCCGCCAGGCGTGTTCATCAAGACTTTCGAAAAGCTCGATTTCCTCACCATGGCCCTCATGGTGCCGGGTCTGGGTCTGTTGATCGCCGTGCTGGTGCAAGGCTACAGCCACTGGTGGCTGGATACTCCCTGGCTGGCCTGGATGCTGGTGGGCTCCATCGTGCTGCTGAGTACGGCACTGTATATAGAGCACCACCGCCGCAATCCCATGCTGCACACTCGCTGGTTCACGCAAGCGCCCACGATACGCTTTGTGGTGGGGGCGATCTTGCTGCGTTTTCTGACCACCGAGCAGACCTACGGCATGGTGGGCCTGCTGCGCACCCTGGGTATGACGCCCGACCAGATGAAGCCGCTGTTCTGGGTGATATTGGTTGGAACGCTTGCTGGTATTACGGTTTCTGCTACTACTTTTGGACTGCCGCATCTGGGCAAGCAAATCCTGGCAGCGATTTCCCTGTTTGCCGTGGCCGCGTTTCTGGATCTGCACCGCACCAGCCTCGATAGACCTTCGGACTTCTTTCTGAGCCAGTTTTTGCTGGCCATAGGCGCGGGTATCTTCATGGGCCCGCTGATGTTGACGGGCGTGATCCAGGGGCTGAAATACGGGCCCAACCATATGCTCACGGCCATTGTCACCATCTCCATGACGCAGGCCATGGGCGGGCTGATGGGTTCGGCCTTACTCAGCACCTACCAGTTGCACCGCGAGCAGGTGTACTCCGTGGCCCTGGTGGCCCAACTCGATCCCACCGACCCCGTGGTGGCCGAACGGCTCAAGATTCAGAACCAGATCTATGGCCGGGTCACGCCAGACCTAGCCATGCGCGCCAACCAAGGCCTGCTGCAGCTGTCGCAAATCGTGCGGCGCGAAGCCAATGTGCGTGCCTATAACGATGTATTTGCGCTGACGGCCGCCATTGCTGTGGCCTATCTGCTGTGGCTGCTGGGCGTGGTCGAGCGCCTGCGCAAGGCTGCGGCACTGGTGCGGGCCCTGACCTGGCAAAGCGGCAACCAGGGCGCGGCAGCGGCAGCAACGGATGGAGCACCGCAAAGAGCTTCCTCGCTGTCCTCCCAGGCCGCAGACCGTAGCCAAATCGCGGTGAACGAAGCCCAGCCCCAGGCTGCAGCAGGCGGTCAGCCCAGGTTTACCGTGGTGGTAGAGGAAAGCCAGACAGATGCCCGCGGCGACGATTTGGCTGGCTACGCCCAGGTGCCGGGCCAGACCCTGGTGATTGAAGGCGAGCAGGCCCTGGAGCTTTCGCAAGCCGCCCAGGCTGCGCAGTTGCAGGAAGCGGCGGTGCTGGCCAGCAGCGACCCGCTACAGGATAACGAGCCGGCGCTGGCGCTGAAAGAGCGTCTGGAAGCCGGCATAGGGCAGGCGGCGAAGGAAAAAGCAGCACAGGAACAGGCCAGCCAGACCGCGCTGCCAACTGCGGCCGAACCAGACAGCAAGCAAGATGCCCAGGCCAAGCCTGCGCGCAAGCCTGATTGAAGACACACAACACACAAAGATTCCGGGTATGAGCGAAAAACCATCCAACACCGCCGCTCCTGCGGCAACACCGGCGGCATCATCAGCAACAGGCTCTGCATCCTCCTCGGCATCGGCCGCACTGCCGAGCACGCCCAAGAAGATCAAACCCTCCACCCGCAGCGTGCTCATCATGCTGGTGGTGGCGCTGGCGGGCATCTTGCTGGTGCTGCGGGCCTGGAATCTCTGGCCTTTCAACAGCTCGGTGATCAGTACCGACAACGCTTATGTGCGCGGCGCCGTCACCATTCTTGCGCCCCAGGTCAACGGTTATGTGACCGAGGTGCTGGTCAAGGACTACGAACAGGTCAAGGCCGGCCAGCCTCTGGTGCATATTGATAGACGTAGCTATGAAGCCTCGCTGGCCCAGGCCCAGGCGCAGCTGGCCAACGCCAATGCCCAGCTGGCCAATGCCGACCAGACCCAGGCCCAGAACCGCGCCACCCTCTCTGCCAGCCGCGCCGGTTTGGCGGCAGTGCAGGCCGAGGCCGAGCGTGCTCAGGCCGAACTCAAACGCGTGCAGGAGCTGGCCGAGCGCGGCTCGGTCTCCTTGAACGAGCGCGACAAGGTGCGCGCCACGGCGCGTCTGGCGCTCAGCAATGTGGCCAAGGCTCAGGCCGATATTGAAATCAATAGCGAAAAGATCAAGGCCACCACGGTCAATCGAGATGCGCTCAAGGCCCAGGTCCAGATGGCCGAAGCCCAGCTGCAACAGGCAAAGATCAATCTGGACAACACCACCGTGCATGCGCCCAGCGATGGGCAGGTCAGCGAAGTCTCGATACGCAAAGGCCAGTATGTGGCGGCCGGAACTCAACTGGTGTATGTGGTGCCGCCCACGTTCTGGGTGGTGGCGAATTTCAAGGAAACACAGACCGCCCATGTGCAGATCGGCCAGGCCGTGACTTTTGGCGTGGATGCGCTGGGCGGTGCCCGCCTCAAAGGCCATGTGGTGGAAATAGCGCCGGCCACGGGCTCGGAATTCAGCGTGCTCAAGGCCGATAACGCCACCGGTAACTTCACCAAGGTGGTTCAGCGCCTGCCGGTGAAGATTTCCATCGACGAAGGCCAGGAACTGGCCGCCCGGGTGCGGCCCGGCATGTCGGTCATGGTGCGCCTGGATACGGCGCAAAAGCTGAGTAATCCTCAAAAACAGGAGCTAAAGGCGCAATCAGATAAAGGGGTAGATGCCGATTTTCCTTTGAATTCTGAGCCTGCAGACCAGAAGGCCAAGCCATGAAACAGCCCATGCTGAACCGCCGGGCCACGATGGCCTGGACACTCAAGCCGTTTGCCTGCGCGGCCTTGGCCCTGGTGCTGAGTGCTTGTTCCCTGCCTCGCATCAGCCAGGTGCCAGCCAGTGCCCAGCCGGCCGTGCCGGCGCAGTGGGAGCAGGCCGCGTCAGCGGCTCAAAACCAGGCTCAGCTTCAGTCGGCCTGGTGGCAGGCTTTTGGCGATGCAGGGCTCAACGCCTGGGTCGGTCTGGCTCTGGAGCAAAGCAATGATGTGCTGACTGCCATGGCCAGGGTGGATGAGGCCAGGGCCAATCTGGAGCTGGCGGGTGCTGCGGCGCTGCCCCAGGTATCGGCGGCCTTGCCTCTGTCTAGCGGTCGCAGCCTGGGCGCGCGCGGCTTGACGCAGACCCGCAGCCTTCAGCCCGGGCTGCAGGCCAGCTGGGAGCTGGATGTCTGGAACCGTTTGGGCGATTTGCGCAGCGCGGCTGATTTGCGCTTGCAAGCCAGCCAGGCCGATGGCGATGCCGTGCAGCTGGCGGTAGCCGCCACCACGGCCCAGGCCTATATAGGCTTGCGCTCGCTGCAGTCGCAGCTGAGCGTGGCCCAAAGCACGCTGCAGTCGCGCGAGGCAGCGGTGCGCCTGCTCACCGACCAGGTGCGGGTAGGCTATATCTCGCAGCTGCAGCAAAGCCAGGCGCTGGCTGAGCTGGAAAGCGTCAGGCAGTCCATAGAGCAGCTGACTTTGGCGTTGGAGCGCCAACGTCTAGCCTTGTTGCAGCTGGCGGGCGGCATCGGCGATGCGTCCGCGCAAAAGCTGATGGGCGAGACATTGCCAGGCCGCGCTGCCACGCAGCCGCAGGGCGACTTGGAGGCGCTGGCAGTGCCTGCGCTGCCGGCGCTGGGCTTGCCGTCCGAGTTGCTGGAGCGCCGCCCGGATATTGCCCGGGCCCAGTTGCAGCTGGCCGCTAGCGACAAGCAGCTGGCCGCGCAGCGCGCCGCATTTTTGCCCCAGGTAAGCCTGAGTGCCAATCTGGGTAGCTTGCTGATCAATGCGCTGGATTACCACCCGGCCACCGTCTGGGGCCTGGGCGGCAGCATTCTGGCACCGTTGTTCAGCGGCGGGCGTCTGCAAGGCCAGTTCGATGCGGCCAATGCCCAGCGCGATCAAGCCGCGTACGCTTATCGCGGCACGGTCATCAAGGCTTTGGGCGATGTACAACTGGCCCTGGTGAGCTGCCAATATCTGCAAACCCAGTGGGCCAGCGCCAGGCAGCGCGAGGCGGTGCTGCAACGCACTCTGGGTTTTGCCAAAGACCGCTACGAGGCAGGCTATGCCAGCTATCTGGAGGAACTGGACGCACAGCGCAATCTGTTTGCCGTGCAGCAGGAGGTGATACGCCTGCGCCAATCGCAGCTGGAAAACGCGGTGCAGCTGTATCAGGCTCTGGGTGGTGGTTGGCAGAAAGCTACGTCGGTAACTGTGACTGGTACTCCTGAAAAGTGAGCGTCCAGCCTATTTTCTGATGAGGCTTGGGCTGATTTAAGGCTTGCTGAAGTAATACCAGAGAACGGCGGTCGCAGCTGCTGCCAGCAAGAGTGCCAAAAAAGGCCAGCCGCTGCTGCGCGTCACTTCACCCGGTGACTGGTCGCGGTCTGCATGGGTTGGGGCTATACCCATGCGCTGTTCTATGCGCTGCTTGGCCTCCAGCAGGCCGATGCCCGTGCTGTCGCACAGCAGTTTGATGGCCTGCAGTTTCTCGCCGCTAGCCAGGGCCGCATCGATGGCCGTCATCACATCCTCAGGTGTGAAGCGCTGATGCCTTGCAGGGTTCGGCTTGCCTTGGGCATCTTCCAGCCGCTCTTCCAACAACTGCTTGGCCTGGGCCAGACCCAGGCCGTTTTGCTCGCGCAGCAAGGCAATGGCGCGGACTTTTTCGCCCTGGCGGGCCAGCTGTAAAATTTCTTCAGGGACGCGATGCGACATGGGGCTCCATTCATTCCATGCGGGTCGGCCCCCTGCAGGCTCAGCCCCCTGCAGGCTCAGCCCAGCCAGATGTAGTGATCGATCAGCAGAGCCAGAAACAGCAGGCTCAGGTGAATCAGCGAGAAGCGGAAGGTCTTGCGCGACAGCTCATCCGAGTAATTGCGGTACAGGGCAATCGCGTAACCGCAAAAGCCGGCGCCCAGGATGATGGCCGTCACCAGATACAGCCACGAGCTCATGCCGTAGATGAAGGGCAGCAGGCAGGCGGCAAACAGCACAAAGGTGTAGAGCAGAATCTGCAGCCGCGTGTACTTGCTGCCGTGGGTGACGGGCAGCATGGGCAGGCCGGACTGGCGATAGTCTTCCACGCGGTACAGAGCCAGAGCCCAGAAATGGGGCGGCGTCCAGAGGAAGATGATCAGAAACAGAATCAGGGCTTCGGGGCCCACATTGCCCGTCATGGCGGCCCAGCCCAGCACGGGAGGCATGGCGCCGGATGCGCCGCCAATCACGATGTTTTGCGGCGTGGCAGGCTTGAGCACCACGGTGTAGATCACGGCATAGCCCACAAAGGTGGCCAGCGTCAGCCACATGGTCAGCGCATTGGTGAAGATCCAGAGAATCGTTGCACCCACCATGCAGAGAATGGCCGAAAAGGCCAGGGCCTGCTGGCTGGAGAGCTCGCCGCGCGCGGTAGGGCGCCAGGAGGTGCGCTTCATCTTGGCATCGATATGGCGCTCCACCAGGCAGTTGAAGGCCGCAGCCGCAGCGGCCACCAGCCAGATGCCTATACAGGCCACGCCCATGTAAAGCCACTGGGAGGCCGAGGGCCAGCCGGGTACGGCCAGCACCATGCCAATCAGCGCGCAGAAAACGATCAGTTGCACCACGCGTGGCTTGGTCAGCGCGTAAAACTGGCTCACGCGTGAGGAACTGCTCTCTGTCAGGGAAATATCACTAGCACTCATGCAAACACTCTCAATTTGTGTGCGCCGCCTTCAACGGGCTGCACCAGTCGTGGGGCTTGGCGCTTGGGACGCATATTGCGTCGCACGGGTCACCGTCAGGCACCAGACCACAATCGTTACCAGAGCTGCAGCACCACCGGTGTGCAGCACGGCGGCAACCAAAGGCCAGTCCAACACCACGTTGGACAAGCCGGTTGCCACCTGCAAAATCAGAAAACCGCCGAGCAGACGCCGCTGCAGCGCCAGCGCCGGCACCAGGCGTAGACGCCACCACAGTGCCGCCAGCACGCCCACCACCACATAGGCCGCCAGGCGGTGCAGGTAGTGGATGGCGGTCAGCGCTTCGAATGCGATGCTGCTGCCATCGGCCAGAAAGCCCAGGGGACGCCAGATCTGCAGCGCCTGTTCAAAATTCATGGCCGGCCACCAGCTGCCCTGGCAGGTGGGAAAGCTGGTACAGGCCAGCACAGCATAATTGGTACTGACCCAGCCGCCCAGTGCCACCTGCATCACCACAATGGCCAGCGCTGACCACAGGCCAAGGCGCAAACCTCTGGAGATCAGCGCCGGCGCCTGCTGGCGTGCCGCCAGACTCATGGCTGCAGCCGGAATGCACAGCAAAGCCAGCAAGCCCGTGCCGCCCAGCAAATGCAGGGTGACGATGGCCGGGAACAGCTTCATGGTTACAGTCAGCGCGCCAAAAGCGCCTTGTATGCAGACCCAGACCAGGGCCGCCGTCGGCCACCAGGGACTCAGGGCGCCTGTGCTGGCTTGCCTGCCCAGTTGGCGTGCACGCCGCCATGCCATGACGGTCATGGCGATGATGAGCACGCCCACGGTGGTGGCCAGATAGCGGTGAATCATCTCCACCCAGGCCTTGCCATGCGTGACCGGGCCCGTAGGCATGGCGGCCTGCGCCTGTGCAATCTGCGCGCTGGCTGCAATCGGGCTGGATGTGCCGTAGCAGCCCGGCCAGTCGGGGCAGCCTAGGCCGGAATCGGTCAGGCGCGTGAAGGCACCGAACAGCACCAGGTCAAAGGTCAGAAACAGGGTCAGAGTGCACAGCGCCTGCAGGCGCTTGCCTGAGCCGGTGCCGCGATTGCGCCACCATACCCAGGCCAGCGGCCCCAGCGCCAGACCCAGGCCCAGAGCCATCAGCTCCAGCATCGGTGCCAGATCGTAGAGGGCGCTATGGGTCATTGCACTGCCTCAGCCAGGGTGTGCGAGCCGGTCTGCGCAATGCAAGCTGTCCATTGCTTGGGCATGGGCAAGAGAGGCTGTGATTTTTCGCAAAAGCGACAGGGCATGGCGTGGAACATGGGCCGCAGCAAAGGCTGCTGGCTTTTTTATCTGAACGGGACGGGCAAAAAACGGCGGCTTGGCGCCGGGGCTGTCAGGCATGGGCAGTTGCCAGGACAGGCATGGGCCAAGCCGCAAGCTTGGTGTTTGATCTTGAACAATTCTACCTGTGTGATTTATGGCAAAGGTCTACATGCTTCAGTGCCCCTAATAACGCAACGGCAGGCAGCGCCCGGCTTGCCCTGAATGCCAGGGAAACTTCCGGTCTGTTGAGAGGCGGCACAAGGCTTGTCAGCCCGGTTTCTTACCAGACCGCTAGCGGGCTTGCGGTACGATGACTGCTTGGCTCACGGCCGCGGCCGTGATTGGCTGCCACCGGCAGCAGTGCCAGACCATGCGGGCGTCGTTCAATGGCAGGACCTGAGTTTCCCATACTCAAGATGAGGGTTCGATTCCCTTCGCCCGCTCCAGCTTTTCAAGGACAAATCAAGCTTTTGCATCCTTGGATGCATCGAGCCGGAGCCGGCCTCAGGCTCCCTTTGGGGTTCAGTCAAATACAAGGCTTCATCGCCTCTTTGCTGCAGCTACGGAACTTCAAGTGCCTGCCATCCAACTCACTGGACTCGCTGCCGGTTTATGCAGAGGATGAGAAAAACCTGCGGTCTGATATCTGATTCAGGTATCCAAATGCAATGAAATCGATAGCTGTTGGCGCTTGATGCATAAGCGCTAGCAGCTAATTTCATCGTGAAAGTGGGGCGTAGGCAGCAAGCGCCTTTCAGCGCAGCTGAATCTGCGAGTGAATCAGCAAAGCATCGGCCTGGCGCGGCTGTGCATGCGCAGGCAGCTGCGGCACATACATGGCGCGCGGCTGGCGGTAGTGTTCGGGCTGACCCTTGCACTCGCGCTTTTCCTTGTATTCACCGTCTTTTTTCCATTCGCGCTCCACCTTGCAGCGGCCGTCACGAAACTTTTCCTGGTGATCGTGGTGGCGGTCATGCGGCCGCACACCCTTGCATTCGCGCTGCTCCTTGTACTCGCCATCGTTCTTCCACTCACGCTCCACCTTGCAAGGGCCTTCCCAGAACTCCTGCTTGCCTTCGTGACGGTGATGGTAGTCATCGCCAGCCCAGCTAGAGAGCGGGGCGGCAATCAGGATCAAAGGCAGGGCCAGCGCGGCGAACACTTTATGCATTTGGACTTTGAAGAGTTCAAGAGGCCGTAAGCCTAGCCTTGAAACGTCGTCGCCGGCTGTAAAAAAGGTGAGCGCAGTTTACGTAGTGCGCCTTGCGAAAAGCCTGCTTTTGTTGCCAGGACACATTTGATTTTCTATTTTTGATGTTTTTTATTTTGTTCTAAGAGATTTACTAGATTTTGTATTGGTGGAAACCACTGATTTTGTTTCTTTTGGTTTTTAAAGACGTGAATCATGCTTGGACTTATCAAAACATGCACCTTGGCTCTATGGAGAAATTTATATGAATGTTAAAAAAATATGCCTTTTCGGCATTCAATAACGTATTTGAATAGGGGGTGGGGATGAAGAAAATAATATCGAAAAATATACTGATATATGGCGCGTTTGCCGTTACGGCCATAACCGGTTTGGTCGCCTGCAATGGCGATGATGCACCTTCCGATGGTTATGCTCAGCTGGTTTATAAAAATGGGAATATATTGACCGTCAACAAAGACGGGCAGGTGGCTCAGGCCGTTGCGGTGAGAGATCGCATGGTCGTGGCGGCAGGGAGTGACAGAGCGGTGAGTAGATATATCGGCAAGGATACCCAGGTCATAGATCTGGCCGGTAAAACCATGATTCCTGGTATTTATGATGCACACAGTCATTTTTCCATGACTGGCATGAATTTAAAATTTGAAGCAGACTTGAATAGCCCACCCATTGGTGCAATCAAATCAATCGAGGAAATAATCAGTCTTTTAAAAACAAAGCAGTCAGAGCTGGGCACTGATGCTTGGCTGACAGGCTTTGGTTATGACGACACGCTCTTATCTGAAAAGCGCCATCCTACCCGTGAAGATCTGGACAGGGTCTCCACCACTCAGCCGGTTTTTGTGACCCATATTTCCGGCCATATGTCCGTCGCCAATACGGCTGCTTTAAAGCTGGCGGGCATTACTGCTGCCACACCCAATCCAGAAGGCGGTGTCATCGGCAAGGACGGTAAGGGTGAACCCACGGGTTATCTGGCCGAAACCGCAGCCCAATTGGTCAGCAAATTCAAACCGGCGTTTACCGCAGCACAACAGCAGGAAGGCCTGGCCGCTGCGGCGAAAATGTATGCCTCCAAAGGAGTGACGACTGCCAATGATGGAGCCACTGGCCCCGCAGGTGTAGAGGCCCTGGAGAAGGCTGCCCAAAGCGGCCGTCTGCCTGTGCGCGTCGTGGCCTGGCCCATGGGACTGAGTGCGCTGACCGGATCGAAAGCGATTGCGCTCACCAGCGGCAAGGTCAAGGTCGGCGGCATCAAGGACTTTCATGATGGCTCCATTCAGGGCTATACCGGCTATCTAAGTCATCCCTATCACACCCCGCACGACGACGATGCGGACTATGCGGGCTACCCTCGATCGAGTCGTGAAGCCTTGGTCGCACGTGCCATCGATGCGCAAAAAGCCGGTGTCCAGATGTTCATTCACGCCAACGGAGATCAGGCCATTGCCGATGTGCTCTACGCCTACCGCAAGGCCCATGAGGCCCATCCGCGCGCTGATGCACGCAATGTCATCATTCATTCGCAGATGGCGCGCGAAGACCAGCTCGACGAGATGAAAGAGTTGGGTGTGATTCCCTCGTTCTTTGAACTGCACACCTATTACTGGGGCGACCGCCATCGCGACATCTTCCTGGGTCCCGATCGCGGCACGCGCATCAGCCCGGTGAAGTCTGCGCTCAATCGCGGTATTCCCTTCACCCTGCATGCCGACACGCCCGTGGTGCCCATGGATCCCATGCTCATGCTGTGGGCCGCCGTCAATCGCGTCTCCACCAGCGGTGCCGTCATCGGCGCAGATCAGCGTGTGTCCGTCATGGAGGCGTTGCGTGGCATCACCATCAACGCCGCCCACCAGAACTTCGAGGAAAAAGAGCGTGGCTCCATCGAGGTTGGCAAATTCGCCGATCTGGTAGTGCTCTCTGCAGACCCTGTCTCTGTCGATTCCATGAAGATCAAAGATATCGAGGTGCTGGAAACCATTGTTGAAGGCAGAACCGTCTACAAGACGAGGAACTGACGCTGCTGATACAGGCCAGGTGGCCGAGGTCTCCGCATGAATGCTGCTTTATGGCGATTTGTACGGGGACTTCATTTTTGATAGCTGCTTGGGCTTGATGCATAAGCGCAAGCAGCGTATTTCACCACAATGCTCGCAGACCTTTCGCTCCCATATCCGCCCATGTGTCTGCGCTGTGGCCGGCGGTTTGTGCTCTGCTTGCGGCAATGTGCTTGAACGGAGCAACTTGCTGGGCCGTGATTTTGGCGCACCACAGACTCAATTGCGTCACGCAGGTTTGCCCGTGGCGAAGCGAACGTACGCAGAAAGTCGACCTAAGATGGCTTGCCCAGCCGCTTAGGTCTGCCCAATGCCTGAGCAGCACTTTGCGCACTCTCCTCTTTTGGCGCTCCCTGCTTGCGCCCTTTCTCATAGAGCACATAGCCTGCCGTCATACCGCAGCGAATGCGTTCACTCCTTGTTATCCCACCCAAAAGATGCATCCAACGATTCACCAAGCCGTCGCTTTTCTGGCACTGCCTTTGGCCGTCGCAGCGCAGGCGGCCGAGCCGCCGTCCCCGATTCCCGCGGCTGACTTGTATATCAAGACCCTGGTCAACCATGATGAGCAAGCCATTCGTCAGTTGAACGACTATCTGCGTCCCGACCGTTTGCGCTCCGGCCGCAGTGCCGACTATGCCGACCTGGCAGCGCTGCAGGCGGCGGACAAGGCCTTCCCCGGCGAAATAACGGAAATCGCGGTGAAGCTGTTTCCGCAAGCCATGCGAGAGGAGATGAAAGCGCCGCTGGAAAGCCTGATGAGCACTGTGCAGCAAGCCAGGCAGAAGTCCGAGTGCAAGGCCTTGTCGTCCGAGCCACCCACGATGGCCAGCAATGGCGTGTTGACGGCTCAAGTGGCTTTTGAGTGCTCGCTGGTCAAAACCCAGGAAACTTGGGCGGCCGCCATTCAGCGCTTGGTGCGTAGCAACGCCGATGTTGCCAAGAGCCGCAGCGAGCTGCAGGCGCTGCAAGCGGCGTATGCCGCGCCTGTCAGCGTCAGCTATCGCGGGGTGTTTCCGCTGAGCATGGTGCCCAAAGACAAGAACGAGGCCTGGCGCAATGACTTTGCCAGAGAGACATTTGACGAAATGCTGAACCAGTTCTGATCTTGTCGCCGGGACTGCTTGCCGTCGTCCTGGCTTTGCTAGCATGAGCGCAGTCAATCTCACGACTGTCAGTCGCAAGGAAGCAGGATGACCCAACTGAATATCGCCAAGGTGGTCTCGGGCTTTGCCCTGTCTCTGGCCGCCGGCACGGCACAACTGGCGCTGGCGGCAGCTCCCTCGGCCCAGGCCCAGCAGGAAATTGCGCATTTGCAGGCCTATCTGAAGAACTCGGGCTGTGAGTTCCAGCGCAACGGCAGCTGGCATAGCTCGGTGCAGGCGCGCGATCATCTGCAGAAAAAATACGACTACCTGGTGAAAAAAGACTTGCTGCAGTCGGCAGAGGACTTCATTGCCCGCGCCGCCACCGAGAGCAGCATCAGCCACAAAGCCTATGAGGTGCGCTGTGCCGGCAAGGCTGCCGAGCCTGCCAGCAGCTGGCTGCAGGCCGAGCTCAAACGCTATCGCGCCCAGCTGCGGTAAGCCTCAGCTCGGCCAGGCGTTGGACCAGTTTTTCCGGACGTAATCCGGTTAAAGCCCAAGACCAGTCTGCGCTTTCAGCTATCAGATTAAATGAACATCCCTGGCCGCCGCCTCCAGCGCGGCGATATCGCAAGCGCATAGCAGGGGCTGCAGACGCTGGAATGCGGCCTCGGGCCAGTCATAGATTTTCAGCGCCAACAACCGGGCGATCACATCGTCGCTGAAGCGCGATTTGATGTGCTGGGCCGGGTTGCCGCCCACCACGCTATAGGGCGCCACGTCGCGGGTGACAACGGCGCCAGCCGCGATCACCGCACCTTCGCCAATCGTGATGCCGGGCATGAGCATGGCCCGCATGCCGATCCAGGCACCGTCGCCGATGCGGGTAGGGCCTTTGGCCTGGTAGGAGGCCAGGATGTTGTCGGCAAAAGGGTAGAGGCTGAACCAGTCGGCTCTATGGGTGTTGTTGCCGCCCATCAAAATCACGGCCTCTGCGCCTATGCAGACATAGTCGCCGATATGGAGCGGGTCCACCTCCCACTGTGATTGCCAGTGCTGCCGGCTGTAGTCGTCGCCGTAGAGGTAGCGAACCACGGACTGCTCAAACGAGCCGCTCCAGGCATCGCTGTAATAGCTGTGCCGGCCTTTGAGGTGGATGTTGGGGTTGCGCACGGTCTCGTGCAGCATCTCGATCCGGGACCAGTGTTTCTCAGTCATATGCATCGCTTGATGGTGGCCCACGCCTTAAAACTGCCCCGCCGGGGCGGGCGAGGCTGATGAAGGCGGGCGCGGGGGTGTTAAGCCCCCAGGTCATGCGCGCCGATTCTAGGCTTTGCGCACTTTGACGGGCAGACCTTGCCGCACCACCGCCCCCGACACCCAGTCAATCCAGACATTGTCCTTTTCCGGCCGGGTCGGGTCGGCAAAGCCCAGTGCATTGAGGTTGACGCCATTGCCATGCTGCGGGTTGGCTGCGGTGGGTTTGCCGTCAACCTGGTGGGCTACGGTGCCCAGCTGCTTATGCCCATAGCCATGCTCAATAGCGATAGCACCCGGCGCAATACCGGCGCGCACTAGCGCTACGGCTTGCAGTTTGCCGCCGGGTGTGCTGAGCTCGATATGGTCGCCGTTGGCGATGCCCAGTTTTTCGGCGTCCAGCTTGTTCAGACTGACGGGGTTGTGCGGGTGCACCTGGCGCAGGCGCGAGGCGGCAATCGACATGCTGCTCATCAGGTTGGACTTGTAGCTGGTCATGGTCAGCGGCCAGTCCTGCTCGCTGAACACGGCGCGCATGTCCGCGCCGCTGGCTAGGCGCGTGGGGTACCAGGTGGGACAACCGCTATAGCGCTCTCCGGTCATGGAGTGGCGCATTTTGGACAGGCCCTCGTGCCAGAAGGTGGCGGGAAACTTGGCTTGCAGCTTGAGCTGGTCGCCCTTCCAGGCGTCTTCCTGGTGGTCAAAGCGGCCGCCGCGGCTCATGACCATGGCCACGCGGCGCACCTCCTCGGGTTTGACGCGGGCCTCGACCGATGGCATCCACTTTTTCAGGCCGGTGATTTCTATATCGTCATCGCTGGCTTCGGCCACGGGCTTGCCGGCCTGGTAGGCGATATTGCAGATGCCGCGCAGGTAAAAATCTTCGGCATTTTCCAGGTCCAGCGGCTCGCCGTCCTTGGTGGACATGGCGTTCTTGCCAAAGCCGGGCAGCTTCAATTGCTTGGCCACGGCAAAAATAAAGGTTTCAAAGCTGATGGGCTGGCCGTCGGCCGTTTTGGCGGTGACGGCTTGCACGGTAGGCCAGCGCACTGTGCTGCTCTTGGCCACCACGTCGGCCCAGGGCGCGCCAATGCCCCAGCTCTCATACGTGACGGTATCGGGCACGATGTAGTCGGCCAGGGCCGAGGTTTCGTTGATGAAGGGATCGACCGAGACAAACAGCGGCAGCTTTTTCACATCCTTGACCGAGGCCGCCAGTGCGTTCTCGAAGCCGCAGACGGCATAGATCGGGTTGCTCATGTGGTTGATCCAGGCCTTGACCGGATAGGGATAGCCCAGCATGCCGGCGGCTAGCATTTCGCTAGACAGTCCGCCGGTGGCGGGGTACCAGGGCGCCTTGGCCGGGTAGGGGTTCTGGCCGGCTTCCTTCTTGCGCTTGAATTCGCTGGTCTTCTCATACGGGAACTTGCTGCGCGACAGCGCCACGCCCGTGGGTTTGACCGCGCCTTGGAACTGCGCAAAGTTGTAGCGCGGGCCGGGGCCGAACGGGCCAAACGGCCCGGCATCCATCACCCAGCCGCCACGCACATTGAGGTTGCCGATCAGGTTGTTGAGCATGGCAATTGCGTAGGCGGTGTAAAAGCCCGAGCCATTCATGGTGCCGCCGTGCGAATTGGCCACGGCCTGTTTGCCATGGCTGGTGAATTCACGCGCCAGCTCCTCGATCTCCTTGAGCGGCACGCCGCACAGAGCGGCGTATTCCTCCAGCGTCTTGTGCTGCGCCTCCGTGCGCAGCTTTGCAAAAGCGGTGCAGATGGCAACGGGGGCAGGTTCCTCGGTAGCGTCGGCGGCCTTGATGGGCCTGAACTCACGCTCCACCAGCAGCTCGGCGCTCTGGCTCACGGTATGGGCGACCAGACTACCGTCGGCCAGTTGCACCAGATACACATCTTCGGCAGGCGTTTTTTCATCCACCGGCTCTGGAAGGGGTAAGCCGATATCGGCGCCGCGCAGAAACTGGCCGTAGCGGGGGTGCTTGGGCTCGTTGATCAGCAAATGCGTGGCGTTGCTCCAGCTGGCTTCGCCCACGGCGGCCATGGCGGCGGGGCCGGGCTGGCTCAGGAACTGCGCGTCGTAGCGCTGGTTGTCGATAATCCAGCGAATCAGACCCATGGCCAGCGCCAGGTCGCTGCCGGGTTTGACGGGCAGCCAGCGGTTGTTGTCGCCGGCTGCATGGCTGGACGAGGTGGGCAGCATGGGCGAGACGACCACGTATTGGTAGGTGTTCTCGCTGCGCGAGCGGGCTTCGGCCAGTTCGCGGCCCACGCGTTGAAACGGGTTGCCTGATTGCGCGGGCGAGGTACCAATGAACAGGCCAAAGCGCGAGTTCTTCCAGTCCGGCTTGCCATGGGGCATGCCCGCCATATCGCCCAGTGCCGCGCCCGTGCCCACGCGGTAGGTCTGGCCGCAGTACGAGCCGTGGTTGGACACATTGATGGTGCCGAACGCCTGCTTGGCAAAGCGGTTGACCAGGGGGGTGCGGCCTTCGTTGGCCGCTTCGGTGAACAGCAGCTGATTGGCCTTGGGGCCGTATTCGGGGTTGTTTGGGTCGATCAGCGTTTCAAGATCGCGGATGGAGGCCAGACCGTCCACATGGCCTTCGCCAAACAGATTGCCGCCGGCGCAGATTTCCTGCACCAGCTGCTCCAGCGTGATGGTCTGCCATTGACCCGAGCCGCGCGGGCCCACGCGCTTCAAGGGCTGAAGCACGCGGTGCGCCGCTTTCTGGTGCTCCAGCATGGCCGAGCCACGGGCGCAGCTGGTGGCGCGGCCTTCCAGACCGTTGTCGCCGCCCAGCATGGCATAGACCTCGCGCACCGGTGTTTCCATGGGCGCGGGATGGGTGGTGGCCAGTGGGTGGTAGGGGTTGCCGGCAATGCGGATGATCTGGTTGTGTTCGCTATCGACGCGCACCCGCACGCCGCACTGGGTCCAGCAGCCCAGGCAGGACGAGGGGCTGACCACTTGGCCGGGCTGGGTCGTCAATTTGCCGGTGACCGGGTCGATACGGAATTCCGGCGTCAGCGAATTGCCGCGCGTGGCGCTGGCCGTGGCTTTGCCCGATGTGCCGGTGATCAGCCCCTTGGCGCCTTTGACCACGGTTTCGCCATAGCCGGCGGCAAAGGCGGCCAGGCCGCCGGCCACGGCGCCGCCGCGCAGCAGCAGGCGGCGGCGTGCAACATTGGCGTCGGATACTGCGTCATCGTGAGATTGTTCGGGGGTGGGTTTCTTGTCAGTCATGGTGTGCCCCTTCTGGGCTGGTGCACGGCAGCGATGCTTTTAATTTGATAGCTGCTGCCGTTCTTCTGTTATGCGGTACAGGCCGATTTGGCTTGAAAAAATGCTTCAGGCCGTGGCCTGGCGTTGGGGGAACAGCTCCAGCGCCCAGGTCGCCAGGGTCACCAGCGCCACGCACAGGCCTGCCACGCCGACCATGCCCAGCAGTCCGTCGCCGCCCAGCGGCATGTGGTACAGATACAGCCCCGCGCCAAACTTGGGCACGCCTTGCACGCCCATGAACAAGGCCCAGCGGAAGGCCCAGGCCGATGCGGCTAAGCCAGCACCAAGTACCAGGGTGTAGCCCTTGGCGTGCAGACGACGCTCGCCGCGCAGCAGCGCCCCGACCACGGCTGCACCAAACAGCGCCGAGCCCAGCATGGATAGGCGCCAGACGGGAAATTCCCGGAACAGGCGCACGGCCATGTCAAACGAGGGGCTGTGGCCGGCGATGCCAGCCAGGGCCCAGGTCAGTGCGGAAATCACCAGGCCGGTGGCCAGCCACAGACCCAGATTGCGCAGGGCTTGCAGTGCCTGGGCATCGGGTTGCAGGGGGCGGGGCAGAAAGCGATACAGCACAAAGCCCATGCCTACCGTGGCCAACCAGCCGCTGAGCGCCAGGTTGATGGGCACCCACAGCGTGTTCCACAGCGGGCGCGAACGCACAGCCATGACTTCCGCGCCGGTGTAGACCACGATGCTGAGCGTGGAGACGATCAGCAGCGGTGCCAGCCAGCGCATCCAGCGGGCCTGGCCCAGCCACCACAGCGCGCACATCAGCAGACTGAGCAGCACGAACACCGGCATCAGCACCGCGCCCAGGCTCATCCACGACCAAGGTGTGAGATGGGCGTAAAAATGCCAAAAGCGTGCGGGCTGGTGCAGGTCGGCCAACAAGGCCACGGGCGCAGAGGCCGCGCTCACGGCCAGCAGCAGCACGGCCGTGGGCAGCAGGCGCTGGCGCAGGCCGACTTGTGCCCCGTGTCCGGGGCCAAAGACGCAGGCCGAGGTCAGCAGCGCCGCGCCGGTGGCAATGCCGACCAGAAAGAAATACTGCACGGCCCAGGGCAGCCAGGCGGCTTCGTAGGCAGGGGTCAGGAGTTCAATGATTTGCATGCTGGGACTCCTTTAGAGGTGCTCGGCCACCAGGCGGACGGTCGCCTGACCATCGACGCCATTGACGAATTCATCGGGCAGGCCGATATAAAACACATGGGGCTTGGTTTTCATGCCGGGCTTGAGCACCTTGATCTCATCCTTGTGCGCTGCAATTCGCTGGTTGATCTCGCTGTGCGCGTCGTTCAGATCGCCAATCACCCGCGCTCCGCCCACGCAGCTTTCCACACAGGCGGGCAGCAGCCCGGCTTCAAGCCGGTGCTCGCAGAAGGTGCATTTGTCGGCCGTCTGCGTCTCGTGGTTGATAAAGCGCGCGTCGTAAGGGCAGGCTTGCACGCAGTAGCCGCAGCCCACGCAGCGCTCGTTGTCCACCAGCACGATGCCGTCGCTGCGCTGAAACGTGGCCTGCACCGGGCAGACCGGCACGCAGGGCGGCTCGTCACAGTGGTTGCACAGGCGCGGCATGCTGACCATGGCCGGTGCGCTGCTGCCGGCTTGGTCGACTTCGTACTGCAGCACCGTGGTGCGGAACTGACCTATGGGCGGCTGGTTCTCTACCGAGCAGCTCACCGTGCAGGCCTGGCAGCCAATGCATTTGCGCATATCGACCAGCATGCCAAAGCGCTTGCCTTCCATGCCGGGGCGGCGTGGGGGCTGAAAGCTGGCGCTGCCAGGGGTGACGGCTTTGGCCGCACCCGCCAGGCCAAAGCTGGCGGCCACGGCAATCAGATCCTGCAGAAAGCCCCGCTTGGCAGAGGAGGGCACGCCTTGAGGCAGGGCGCCTGCCTCGGCTGCTGAAGTGCGATTGCAGTCGTTATCGCTTTGGCTGCTGCAGTCGCAGCTGCAATGGGAGGATGGAGGTTGGGGAAGCTGCATGGCTCTTGCTTTCATCGTCGAGCACAGCCGGGGTCGGCTATTTTTATGCATGAAAAAGTTTTAAATAAAAGCTTTTCATGTGCTTTTGACTATATTGAGCTGCACCAATGTGGTGCTTGATATGTATCAACCTGCCTGCTGGTTATCCCTAGGAATGCGCAATTTGCGGGCGTTGGCCGAAGTGCCCATGCAAAAAAGCCCAGACCGCGTTCAGTGCGGCTGGGCTTGTTGCTGGGGCGAGAACGGCTTAGCGCTGGATAGCCTGGCGCACATCGGCACAGTCGCGCCACCACAGGGAGCCGGGGTGGGGTGCATCCAGGTCGATGCGCTCGCCCATCATGGGCGTGGTCAGCTGCAGCTGCCGCTATTTGGCCAGCGCATGCACGCGCTCGAACGGATCCCACCAGGCATGCATGGACAGATTGAAAGTGCCGTTGTGTATGGGCAGCAACCAACGGCCTTGTAGGTCGGTATGGGCTTGCACGGTTTGCTCGGGCAGCATGTGCACATAAGGCCAGTGCGCGTTGTAGGCACCGGTTTCCATCAGCGTGAGATCGAAGGGGCCGAAGCGGCGGCCGATTTCGGCAAAACCGTCAAAGTAGCCGCTGTCGCCGCTGAAGAAAACACGCAGTCCGCGCGCGCTGCTCAGGTCTTCAATCACCCAGGAGGCCCAGAGCGTGCGGTTGCCGTCCCTGAGGCTGCGGCCCGAAAAATGCTGGGCGGGCGTGGCCGTGAAGCGCAGGCCGTCTATGTGCGTGCCCTGCCACCAGTCGTACTGCTGCACCTTGGCGGCGGGAATGCCCCAGGCGACCAGCCTGTCGCCCACACCCAGGGTGCACAGAAAGACTTCCACCTGGGGCGCAAGCGCCAGAACGGCGTCACGGTCCAGATGGTCGTAATGGTCGTGCGAGAGGATGACGCCGCGAATTCTGGGTAAATCGGCCAGCGCAATCGGCGGCGCATGAAAGCGTTTGGGCCCTATGAAAGACAGCGGCGAGGCGCGCTGGGCAAACACTGGGTCCGTCAGCCACCAGCCGCCGCGCAGCTTCATCAGCAAGGTGGAGTGACCCAGCCGGTACAGGCTGCGTTCGGGTGCCTGCAGCAGCAACAAGCGGTTGAGCGGCAGCACGGGCAAGGGCTGTGCGGGCTCGGAATTGGCGGGCTTGTTGAAGAAAAAATCCCAGTACAGCCGCGCACCGATCTTGGGCGAGTTGGCCGGGCGGGGCTGCAGATTGTGAAAGCGGCCCTGGACAAACTGGGGCGATGCACTGTAGTCGCCAGCGGCGATGGCAGGTGTTGGGGTGGTGGTCACGGCGATCGCAAGAGCGGGGGGAGCTACACAGTTTGCAGCGGCAGCTTGTGCCGACTCGTCAGATCAGACCGCCAGATCCCAGCCCGAATCACATGTTGAGATCCACGCAATGGATATGACCGCGTTCGAGCACGCCGGCCTTGCGGTCTTCGAAATAGCGCTCCAGCGTGATCTTGACGGTGCGAAAAGCGATTTCTTCCCAGGGGATATCGGCTTCGGCAAACAACTGGGCTTCCATGGTTTCGGGGCCTGGATAGCATTTTTCGGAGCGCAGCGCGGCCAGATAAAAGAAATGCACCTGACCGACCTGGGGCACGTTGATGAGGGAGAACAAGCGACCCATCTCGATGTCGGCGCCGGCTTCCTCGTCGGTTTCGCGGCGCGCGCCCATGGCCGTGGTCTCGGCCAGTTCCATAAAACCTGCAGGCAGGGTCCACTTGCCCATGCGCGGCTCGATATTGCGCTTGCACAGCAGCACGCGGCCGTCGTCCATCACGGGTAGGGTGCCCACGACGTTGAGGGGATTTTCGTAATGGACGGTATTGCAGTGAGGGCAGACAGCGCGCTCTCGCGTGTCGCCGTCATCGGGGAGGCGATAGGTGACGGCGGTGCCGCAGTTGCGGCAGAACTTGATCGGGCTGCGGAAAATCATCCCGCCACTATAAGCAAATCGGGCTGCAGTTGCAGGTAGTACAAGCGCAACAAGCTATGAAAAAGGGAGTTGACTCCCGGTGAAGGAATCTACTCCCTGTCAGCCCAATGCTGGGGTGCCTGATCTTCAGGCGTTTTTAGGCGATCTGGACCTTGATAGGGGTCAGGCCGGTGACACTGCCTTCCAGCAGGTCGCCGCTGACCACGGCGGCCACGCCTTCGGGTGTGCCGGTCATGATCAGGTCGCCGGGCTGCAGTTCCCAGGCAGCAGACAGGTGTTCGATGGTCTCGGCAATGTTCCAGATCAGCTTGCCGATGTGGCTGCGCTGGCGGTCGGCGCCGTTGACCTGCAGAGCGATTTCAGCGGCGGCGATGTCGCCGGCTTCGGCTGCGGGGGTGATGGGGCCGATGGGGGCCGATTGCTCGAAGCCCTTGCCAATGCACCAGGGACGGCCCTGCTTCTTCATCTCGTTTTGCAGGTCGCGGCGCGTCATGTCCAGGCCCACGGCATAGCCGTAGATGTGCTGCAGCGCGTCAGCGGCCTTGATGTTCTTTCCGCCCTTGCCGATGGCGACCACGAGTTCGATTTCGTGGTGCAGGTTCTGCGTCAGCGTGGGGTAGTCCATGCGGGCAGTGCTGCCTGCATCCACCACCAGGGTGGCGTCGGCGGGCTTGAGAAAGAAGAACGGCGGCTCGCGGCCGGTAAAGCCCATTTCCTTGGCGTGATCCTCGTAGTTGCGGCCTACGCAGTAGATGCGGTGAATCGGGAAGCGCTCGCCGCGGCCCACGACGGGCAGGCTGGCAACAGCGGGGGGATTGAACACATAGCTCATGAAAACCTCGGCAAAGACGGGTGCGCCGCTGGCTGCGGCATGGGTTGATGCGCCAAGCAGTGTGCCATGACGCAGGGCTGAGAATGGGCTGTTGCGCGGTGGTTTCTACGCATAGATAGGCCGCGCGCACGCTATGCTGGGCACACCATGAAGCTGCATACCTATTTCCGATCCTCTGCCTCCTATCGCGTGCGCATTGCGCTGCTGCTCAAGGGCTTGCCCTATGAATCCCTGCCCGTGCACCTGGTGCGCGGAGAGCAAAAGCAGCCCGCCTATGCCAGCCATGTAGGAGATGCGCTGGTGCCGTCGCTGATCACCGATGACGGCCACTGGCTGACTCAGTCCATGGCCATCATCGAATATCTGGATGAGACCCATGCCCAAACACCATTGCTGCCCAGCGATGCGCTGGGGCGTGCCCATGTGCGGGCGCTGGCGCAAATGGTGGCCTGCGAGATTCACCCGCTCAACAATCTGCGCGTGCTCAAGTATCTGGTCAAAGATCTGGCAGTTTCGGACGAGGCCAAGACCGGCTGGTATGCCCATTGGGTGCGTTCGGGTCTGGAAGCGTTCGAGCGCCAGCTGGCGCTGCTCGATGCCGAGCGCAAAGCCGACGGCCTGCCTGAGTCGCTGTATTGCTGGGGTGATACGCCTACGCTGGCCGAGTGCTGCCTGATTCCGCAGATCTTCAATGCCCAGCGTTTCAATGTGAACCTCGATGGGCTGCCACGCCTGATGGCGGTGGTGGAGCGCTGCAATGCCTTGCCCGCGTTTGCGGCGGCTCACCCTTCTGCCTGCCCGGATGCCGAATGATGGCCCATCCTGCATGGCCTGCCTCCTGGCTGGTTCCTGACTGGCCCGCGCCGCCTGGCGTGCATGCTGTGTGCACCGCGCGCGAGGGCGGCGTCAGCCAGGCCCCCTGGGGCAGCATGAACCTGGGCGATCATGTGGGCGACCTGCCCGCGCATGTGCAGCAAAACCGCGCCATCTTGCAGCGCAGCCTGCAGACGGCCACGCCCGGTGCCTGTTCGGCTTTTTTGCAGCAGGTCCATGGCGTGGATGTGCTGGCGCTGGACAAGGCCAATGTGGGCAGAGCCAATGGCTCTGCCTTCGATGCCTGCGTGACGCGCGATGCCGCTGTGGTTTGCACCATCATGGTGGCCGACTGCCTGCCGGTGTTGCTGGCCCATGCGGACGGAACCGTGGTTGGGGCGGCGCACGCAGGCTGGCGCGGCCTGGCCGGCATGCCGCCGGGGCGCAGCGCAGAGCAGTGCCCGCTGGTTCAGGGGGTGCTGGAGTCATTATTTACTTCATTCTGTGAGCAATTTAATGCTCAACCCCTTGCCGGTAATACGCAATCCGCTATTAAAAAAGAGAATGCCACGCATATTGCAAGCCAGACGCTGGCCTGGCTTGGCCCTTGCATAGGCCCCACGGCATTTGAAGTGAGCGAAGACGTCAGGCAGGTGTTTATTCAGCACGACGCGCAGGCTGCTGAATATTTTGTCGCGCTGGCTGGAAGCAAGGGTAAATACCTGGCGAATCTGCCGCTGCTGGCGCGCCAGCGCCTCAACGCTCTGGGTATTCAGGCGATTTACGGTAATGACGGCGGTACGCCCTGGTGCACGGTCAGCAATGCATCACGGTTTTTCTCGCACCGGCGCGATGCGCTCCGGCTCGGCAGCAGCGGGCGGCTGGCCGCCTGCATCTGGCGTGAGGAGGGGCTCTGAGGCATTAACGGCCTGGCCTTCCTGTGCTCGCTCGCGCTCGAACTGCTCACGCAGGCGGCGCTTGCGGCCGGGAGTGCCCAGGATATAGAGCACGATGGACAGAGGCAACAGTCCATAAAGCAGCAGCGTGAAGAAGGCGCCCAACAAGCTGCCATTGGGGCTGGCAGCCTCGGCCACAGCCATCATGACGACGACATAAATCCAGGCGATGGCAACAAGATACATGCAATAAAACAGTAAGGCAACGCATTAAAGCGTCGATTGTTGAACAATAAAAAATAAGGTTTAAGTTATTTTGTCGTCATAGTTTGTCTAAAACGACAAATAGCTGGTGATAATGTGGGCAAGTGTTAGCCGAATTGCAGATTCCGCATGATTCCTGCGTGGGAGAGTGCCTTGATTAGGATGTAAGCATGAATTTTGACCCACTCTGGGGCCAGACCGGCCAGTCAGTGCAGGCATTCTGGAGCGAACAATGGACGCGCGGGCTGCAGAGCATGCAGCAAATGGGGCAGCAAGTTCCCAGCGCTTTGAATGTGATGCCGGGCGCACCGGAATCCGCCAATCCCTGGGCTGCCATTACCGAGGCACTGCAATCGGCGATGGGACAGGCGGGAGCCACCCACGGCGCTCAGCCTGCAGTTCAATTCGACGCACAAAAGCTACAAAACCTCCAGCAAGCCTATCTGCACGATGTGCAGGCATTGTCCGACAAGGATCAGACCCAGAGCTGGCTGGCCAAGGACAAGCGCTTCAATACAGCGGACTGGTCCCAAAACCCGGTGGCGGGTGCAGCAGCTGCAGCGTATTTGCTCAACAGCCGCATGCTGACCGGCCTGGCCGATGCAGTGCAAGGCGATGACAAGACCCGCAACCGCGTACGCTTTGCGGTGGAGCAGTGGGTGGCAGCCATGGCCCCCAGCAATTTTCTGGCTTTCAATGCCGATGCTCTGAAGAAAGTGGTGGAGACCAAGGGCGGCAGTCTGGCCCAGGGTATCTCCAACCTGCTGGCCGACATGCGCCAAGGCCATGTCTCCATGACGGACGAGAGCCTGTTCACCGTGGGCAAGAACGTGGCGACCACCGAAGGCGCGGTGGTGTTCGAGAACGAGCTGTTCCAGCTCATCGAATACAAGCCGCTGACAGCCAAGGTGCACGAAAAGCCGTTTCTGATGGTGCCGCCATGCATCAACAAGTTCTACATCCTGGACTTGCAGCCCGACAACTCGGTGATTCGCCATGCGGTTGCCCAAGGGCATCGCACTTTTGTCGTCAGCTGGCGCAACCCCGATGAAAGCCAGGCCCACAAGACCTGGGACAACTACATCGAAGACGGCGTCATCAAGGCCATCAGCGTAACGCAAGATATTTGCGAGGCGCCGCAAATCAATGTGCTGGGCTTTTGCGTGGGCGGCACCATGCTGTCTACCGCCATGGCCGTGCTCACGGCCCGCCATGCCAGAGAGAATGGCGATGTGACGGCAGAGCCTGTCAAGACCACGGCGCGCAGCCGCTCGGCAGCGGCCAAAACAGCCGCCAAGTCCAGCAGCAAGACGGCCGCCAAGCCTTTCCCGGTGGCCAGCATGACGCTGCTGACCACCTTGCTCAATTTCAGCGATACCGGCATTTTGGACATCTTCATCGACGAAAACATGGTGCGTTTTCGCGAGATGCAAATGGGCAAGGGCGGCTTGATGAAGGGCCAGGACATGGCCTCCACCTTCAGCTTTCTGCGCCCCAACGATCTGGTGTGGAACTATGTGGTGGGCAACTACCTCAAGGGCGAGACGCCGCCGCCGTTCGATCTGCTGTACTGGAACAGCGATTCGACCAACCTGCCCGGTCCGTTCTATGCCTGGTATCTGCGCAATCTGTACCTGGAAAACAGCCTGATCAAGCCCGGTGTGCTCACTGTCTGCGGCGAAACCATAGACATGAGCCGCGTGACCGTGCCCACATATCTCTATGGCTCGCGCGACGACCATATCGTGCCCATTGATGCGGCTTATGCCTCCACCAAGGTATTGGGCGGCGAGCTGCGCTTTGTGATGGGAGCCTCGGGTCACATCGCCGGCGTGATCAATCCCCCGGCCAAGAAAAAGCGCAGCCATTGGCTGCGTGAAGATGGCACGTTTCCTGCTAGCTTTACCGACTGGACCACAGGTGCTACCGAGTATCCCGGCAGCTGGTGGACGGACTGGAGCGAGTGGCTGGCATCACATGCGGGCAAGCAGGTGGCTGCGCCCGCCAGCTATGGCAAAGGCCAGGAATATCCCGCTATTGAAGCCGCGCCCGGACGCTATGTTCTGGCCAAGGCCTGAGTTGGATCCGGCTAAGGCCTGAGGCACAATCGCTTTGATATTGCGGTGCAGCAGTGCACCGTAATGCGCCTGTGGCCAGGCGTATGGTGAATATGCGCCGGCCTTTATTCATGCATCAATCGAGAGAGACCTAGAAAGGTTCGTCATCATGGAAGACATCGTTATCGTTTCGGCCGTTCGTACCGCTGTGGGCAAGTTTGGCGGTTCCCTGGCCAAGGTGCCTGCCCCCCAGCTGGGCGCCATTGTGATTAGTGAAGCGCTGGCACGAGCCAAGGTGGGTAAGGATCAGGTTGGTGAAGTGATCATGGGCCAGGTGCTCACGGCTGCCAGTGGCCAGAATCCCGCCCGTCAGGCCATGATGGCGGCCGGCGTTTCCAAGGAAACTCCCGCACTGACGATCAACGCGGTGTGTGGCTCGGGTCTGAAGGCCGTGATGCTGGCAGCTCAGGCAGTTGCTACCGGTGACAGCGAGATTGTGGTGGCTGGCGGCCAGGAAAACATGAGCGCCTCGCCCCATGCCGTGCCCAACTCCCGCGACGGCCAGCGCATGGGCGACTGGAAGATGGTGGACACCATGATCGTGGATGGTCTGTGGGACGTCTACAACCAGTACCACATGGGTATTACTGCCGAGAACGTGGCCAAGGAAAAAAGCGTGAGCCGCGAACAGCAGGATGCACTGGCATTGGCCAGCCAGCAAAAGGCGACGGCTGCTCAGGATGCCGGCAAGTTCAAGGACGAAATCGTTCCAGTGAGCATTCCTCAGCGCAAGGGCGAGCCCGTGGTGTTTGCCGCTGACGAATACATCAACCGCAAGACCAATGCGGAAGCGCTGGCAGGTCTGCGCCCCGCGTTTGACAAGGCGGGCTCCGTCACCGCGGGCAATGCCTCGGGTCTGAACGACGGCGCTGCCGCGGTGGTGGTGATGAGCGCCTCCAAGGCCAAGGCTCTGGGGCTGAAGCCTCTGGCCAAGATCGTCTCCTACGCCACCAGCGGCCTGGCTCCTGAAGTCATGGGTCTGGGTCCGGTGTTTGCTACACGCAAGGCACTGGAGCGTGCAGGCTGGACGGCGGCTGATGTGGATCTGTTCGAACTCAACGAGGCCTTTGCTGCACAAGCTTGCGCCGTCAACCAGGACCTGGGCATTGATACCGCCAAGGTCAATGTCAACGGTGGCGCCATTGCCATCGGCCACCCTATCGGCGCCTCCGGCTGCCGCATTCTGGTGACGCTGCTGCACGAAATGCAGCGCAGCGGTGCCAAAAAGGGCCTGGCAGGCCTGTGTATCGGCGGCGGCATGGGTGTTGCCATGGCCCTCGAAGCCTGCTGATCGCAGTTCTTTCCCCCCATTTGAATACCAGCCCATAAAGTTGGTCCCAATGCGGTCTGTACCGGTGCTCCTGAAGACCGGTGCAGTCCCGGACTCGCTCCTGGCGGCCAGTTTGCAGAGCTCGACCCTAGGGAAGACCTGTAAACAATCAAGGGCCGGTGAGAGCGTTTTCCCTTCGCAAGGCATGCATACTGGCTATGCCGTATGCAAGGCGCTTGGCGTTCTGGTCAATAAGTAAAATCTATTGAAGCTTATTGGCAATAGTGTGATCGTGAAAAACCATTGATTGACAGGAGAGATGAATGGGCCAGAAAGTAGCGTACGTCACGGGCGGCATGGGCGGTATCGGTACCGCAATTTGCCAGCGTTTACATAAGGATGGCTTCAAAGTGATCGCGGGTTGCGGACCATCGCGCGATTACAAGAAGTGGCTCGACGAGCAAAAAGCTCTGGGCTATACCTTCCATGCTTCGGTCGGTAACGTGGGGGACTGGGACTCCACCGTCGAAGCATTCAACAAAACCAAGGCAGAACACGGCGCGATTGATGTGCTGGTCAACAATGCGGGCATCACAGCTGACCGCATGTTCATCAAGATGACACCGGCGGACTGGCACTCCGTCATCGAAACCAACCTCAACTCCATGTTCAACGTCACCAAGCAGGTGGTGGGCGATATGGTGGAAAAAGGCTGGGGCCGTGTGATCAACATCAGCTCGGTCAACGGTGCCAAGGGCCAGGCCGGTCAGACCAACTACTCGGCAGCCAAGGCCGGCATGCATGGATTTACCATGGCGCTGGCCCAGGAAATGGCCACCAAGGGCGTGACGGTCAACACCGTGAGCCCTGGCTATATCGGCACCGACATGGTCAAGGCCATTCGTCCCGATGTGCTGGAAAAAATCGTAGCCGGTGTGCCGGTCAAGCGTCTGGGCGAGCCCAGCGAGATTGCTTCCATCATTTCTTGGCTGGCTTCGGAAGAAGGCGGTTACTCCACCGGTGCGGATTTCCCCGTCAACGGCGGCCTGCACATGCACTAAGCTTTAGTGCCAATCACAAAAGGAGTCTTTCGGGACTCCTTTTTTGTTTGGAATGCACACTCAGGCCTGGAGCAATCAACCGGCGTTCCTGCCAAGTGAGCCGGGCCCTGGCGTCTGCAGACCCGTGAAAAAGCCCGCTGAGCGGGCTTTTTGTTTGGGCTATTTCCGGTTGCCACCTTGTTCATCACCGGTGGCTGCTGCAAGACATCTGCTTTGAAGAGTGACTTGCAACGTTGGGCAGGTTTGTCAAAAAGCTGCCGGGCATCTGGTCTGCGCTTCATTCAAGCGCAGCGATCAGCGTTTGCGATCGCGCTCGTCGTCGGGCCAGATGTTCATGATGAGGGTGGTTTGCATGGGAAATTTCTCCTGTTTGCAGGTTCAACGCTTGAGCTTTTCAGCTCGTTGACAGCTTTTTGAAATTATTTTTGCTGTTCTTGTATCCAGTGGTTTGAGGATCAGGCCGTGCGGGTCGGTGCACGCTTGCGGTCACGCTCGTCCCAGGGCCAGGACATCTGTGACAGGGCAGCAGCCAGTTGCTGGGCGGTTGCGGTGTCGAAAACAGTGTGGGTCATTACAGATCACTCCTTTGTGCCTGTTTAACGCCTAGAAATGGTTAGGGGTTGACCCAGGGACGACAGGAAAACGCAAGAAAATGCAAGCAGGCTGTTCTGGTGGCGTAAGTTCACTGAAAGTTCAGATAAAACAATAGCGGCCAGTGCCCATGGAATATGGGTGCTGGCCGCTATTGCTGTTTGGTGCGCGGTTTACGCTTCGTTGCCTACCAAGCCGCTCAGCTGCTCGATTTGGTCGTTCAGCTCTAACCAGCGCTCTTCGAGCTGATCGATTTCGTCGTTGCAGGCCTTGAGGCGACGGCCGGCGTCGGCGATCTCGGCAGCGGCCATGGGTTCGGCCATGAGGGTTTCGAGTGCGCTGCGTTCGGCTTGCAGGGCTGGCAGTTTTTTGTCGATCTGCTCGATTTCCTTGCGGAAGGGACGCAGCGAGTCGGCCATTTGCTGGCGTGCCAAGGCGGCCAGACGGCGCTGTTCCTTTTGGTCCACGGCAGAAGCGGGAGCTGCGGTCGCCGCAGGTTTGGCTGTAAGCACTGGCGCTGCAACGGCTGGCGCAAGAGCCACGGCTGCGGGTATGGCAGCGGCTGCCTTGGCGGCGTTGAGTTCTGCGTTCTTGGCTTCTTCGCGCAGGCGCTTGGATTCTTCCAGCAGGTAGCGCTGGTAGTCGTCCAGGTCTCCGTCGAAGGGGCCGACCACGCCGCGGCCGACCATCCAGAAGTCTTCGCAAACCGAGCGCAGCAGCGAACGATCGTGGGAGACCAGCATGACGGTGCCGTCGAAGTCGTTGAGCGCCATGGCCAGCGCTTCGCGGGTGGCCAAGTCCAGGTGGTTGGTAGGCTCGTCCAGCAGCAGCAGGTTAGGGCGTTGCCACACAATCATGCACAGCACCAGGCGGGCTTTTTCGCCGCCGCTCATGGTGCCCACGGCCTGCTTGACCATGTCACCCGTGAAGTTGAACGTGCCCAGGTAGCTGCGCAGGTCTTGCTCGCGGCTCGGTTGCTTGGCATCGGCACCCATTTCGCGGGCCAGGCGGATCATGTGCTCCAGCGGATTGTCTTCGGGGCGCAGCACGTCCAGCTCTTGCTGAGCAAAGTAGCCGATGTTCAGACCCTTGCCTTCAGTGACGTCGCCGCCCAGAGCCTTCATGTCGCGGGCAATGGTCTTGACCAGCGTCGATTTACCTTGGCCGTTGGCACCCAGGATACCAATGCGCTGACCTGCCAGCACCGAGCGGTTAACACCGCTGAGGATGGTCGTAGTGTTGCCTTCCTCGTCCGTATAGCCGAACGAGGCTCCGCTGATGGACAGCATGGGGTTGGGCAGATTGGCGGGTTCTTTGAATTCGAAGGTGAAATCGGCTTCGGCCAGCACCGGCCCGATTTTTTCCATGCGCTCCAGCTGCTTGACCCGGCTTTGGGCCTGTTTGGCCTTGCTGGCCTTGGCCTTGAAGCGGTCAATGAACTTCTGCAGGTGGGCCATCTTCTCTTGTTGCTTGGAGAAGCTGGCGGCTTGCAGTTCGAGCTGCTGGGCACGCAGCTCTTCAAACTTGCTGTAGTTGCCGCCGTAGCGGTTCAACTCGCCGCTTTGAATTTGCAGCGTGACGTTGGTGATGGCATCCAAAAACTCGCGGTCGTGGCTGATGACGATCATCGTGCCTGCGTAGCGCTTGAGCCAGGCTTCCAGCCAGACCAGGGCATCCAAGTCCAAGTGGTTGGTGGGCTCGTCCAGCAGCAGCAGGTCGGAAGGGCACATCAGTGCGCGCGCCAGTTGCAGGCGCATGCGCCAGCCGCCGGAGAAGCTGTCGACAGGGTTGTTGAGCTCGCTGGCGCGAAATCCCAGACCCAGAATCAGCGCCTGGGCACGGGCTTCGGAGTCGTGCGCCCCGGCGTCGTGCAGGTCGGAATAGGCTTGGGCAATGGCCATGCCATCGTCCGCCGCTTCGGCTTCTGCCAGCTGGCGCTGCACTTCGGCCAGGCGCGTGTCGCCCTCGAGCACGAAGTCTGTCGCGCCTTGGTCGGTTTCGGGCATGTTCTGGGCCACTTCGGCCATACGCCAGCTCGAAGGGATGTGAAATTCACCACCGTCTTCAGTCAGCTTGCGACTGAGCAGGGCAAACAGACTGGACTTGCCTGCACCGTTGCGGCCGACAAGACCGACGTTTTCGCCAGGGTTGATGGTGGCGGAGACGCTGTCGAGCACGACTTTGGTGCCACGGCGCAGGGTGACGTTTTTGAGGGTAATCATTGGGGCAAGATTATCCCAGCGATTGGGTGAGCCCGTTTCTGCAGGGTTCTTGTCGTTCTGTGGCAGGCAGCGCAGGTACTTTAAAAAAGTGACTAAAAAATGCCTGAGATGCTTGCCAGAGTTTCATTGATAGCTATCAAATTTGCTTATTCAGAGTGCCTGATCGCAAGGGTGCTGCCTGGAATGCCCGGCCTGGGCGGACCTAGTGCTGCAGTCTTGGACTAAATGTCAGCCAGTGGTAATGTCGGCCTGGACTGACACGGAGCCGCGGGTCAGGTCAGCAAGATGGAAACGCCTTTTAGTTATCAAGGCGAACAATGTCTGCTCCCAGCACAGCCAAGTGAGGGAGGTGGCATTGGGCGCCTCACACCATTCCTAGATGCATTCCAAATCACCGATGTCCTCTGATCCTGCCGACTCCACCCGCCATCACTGGCGGGTGGAAGATATTGCGCTGAGCGGCATAGAGCGCAACGAAGACCTGTTTTTCATGCTGCTCAGTGCGTCTTTTGTCGAGACAGGTTCGGATACCTACGCCAGCAATCTGGCCGAGCATTACGGCGAGCACCCTGAAATCAGTGCCTGGCTCAAACGGCGCTGGGAGACCGAGGAGCTGCAACACGGCCATGCCTTGCGCGCTTACGTGGAGGCGGTGTGGCCGCTGTTTCCCTGGCAGCAGGCCTATGACGGCTTTTTTGCCGAGTATTCCCAGCTGTGCACCATGGAAGAGCTCTACCCCGATGCACGCCTGGAGCTGGTGGCGCGCTGCGTGGTGGAAACAGGCACCACAGCCTACTACCAGACGCTGGGTGGACTGACCGAGGAGCCGGTACTCAAGGCGCTGCTGGGCCATATCCGCAACGATGAAGTCATCCACTTCAAGCATTTTCTGCAATATTTCAAGCAGCTGCAGCAAACCCGGCCCGTGGGCCGGCTGCAGATTGCACGCATTCTTTATCAGCGACTCAAGGAGATGCGCGAGAGCGACTCCGATGTGGCGCTGCGTCATGTCTGGGCGCATAGGCAAGGCGTGGGCGGAGCATATGGCGGTGCGTTTTTTGCGCAGCCTAGCGCCCAGTTCGAGCTGATGGCCCAGCGCATTTATCGCTTAGTCAGCAGCCGGCTGCCTGCCGATATGGCGGTGCGCATGCTGCTCAAGCCTCTGCTGCTGCCCCGCAAGGTTGAAGGCCTGCTGCATGCGCCCATAGCCAAGTTTGCGACGCGGCTGATGTCTGCCTGAACGGTGCAGCCCGCAAGCAGTGGTGGTGACTAATATTCGCGGTGATTAATAAAACCATAGCGGCTGGCGCTGGTTATTTCTAGGTTCTGGGTATGAATAACGCCACAACCAAGAGATAGCAAACGCCAGCCGCTTTGTTTTTGATAGCCGCTGCGATGATTGCTTAAAGGCTGAGCGCTGCCGTATTGCCCTGGCTCCAGTGGCGCAGCGCTTCCTCGGTGATCAACAGCACCTGCTCGTCGCCCGAGCTGGTGTCCAGCCAGAACACTGGCAGATCGGGGAAGGCGGCTTCAAAGAACGGCTTTTCGTTGCCGATTTCCAGAATCACCACCGCGTTCTTGTTCAGGTGCGCCGGCAGATCCAGCAAGAGCTGGCGGATGAAGTCCATGCCGTCATCGCCGCCGGCCAGGGCCAGCTCAGGCTCGGCCTGGTATTCGGCCGGCAGCTTGCGCATGCTGTCGGCGTTCACATAAGGCGGGTTGCACAGCACCAGATCCCAGGGGCCGGGCACGGCAGCCAGGCCGTTGCTCTCCACCAACTGCACGCGGTCTTGCAGCGCGTGCTTGTCCACATTGATGCGGGCCACGGCCAGAGCATCGGGCGAGATATCGGCGCCGGTGACCTGCACTTCGGGCCAGGCCATGGCGGCTAGGCAGGCCAGCGAGCCGTTGCCGGTGCACAAATCCAGCACCTGGGTGGTCTTGTCCGAGAGCCAGCCGTCAATGCTGCCGTCAGCCAGCAGCTCGGCAATAAAGCTGCGCGGCACGATGGAGCGCTCGTCGATGTAAAACGGCACGCCTTGCAGCCAGGCTTCGCGCGTGAGATAGGCCGCAGGTTTGCGGCTGCGGATGCGTTCTTCGAAAAGTGCAGCAACCAGCGCTTGTTCTTCCTGGGTTACAGGCCGATCGGCCAGGGATTCTGGCGCGCCGGGCGTGAGTTCGCTGTCCAGGGGCAGGCCCAGCTTCCAGAGGGCGAGCCAGGCCGCTTCGTCTTCGGCAGTTGCCGTGCCGTGGCCAAAGGCAACGCCTGCGGCCGTCAGGGCCTGGGCGCCGCTGGCGACGAGTTCGGCGAGGGTGTCACCGTGGATGGCGGGGGAGGGGGTCGAGGTCATGCGGCATTTTAGTTTCATGCCGCATGACAGGCGGGCACGACCCGCTATTTACCGGTGCATCTGGTGCAACTGCTCCAGCGTCTTGCGATAAATGTTCTTGAGCGGCTCGATATCGGCCACGGCAATGTATTCATCGATCTTGTGGATGCTGGCGTTGGGCGGCCCCATCTCGATGACTTGCGAGCAGATCTGGGCGATGAAACGCCCGTCGCTGGTACCGCCGGTGGTCGAGAGTTCGGTCGTGAGCCCGGTCTCGTCCTGGATGGCAGCCTGTACGGCCTGCACCAGGGTGCCGGGCTCGGTCAGAAACGGTTGGCCGCCAATGGTCCAGACCAGGGAATACTCCAGGCCGTGGCGGTCCAGCACCTCGTGCACGCGCTTTTGCAGCGAGTCGGCCGTGGATTCGGTGGAGAAGCGGAAGTTGAAGTCGATCACCACATGGCCGGGGATGACGTTGCTCGCGCCCGTGCCGCCGTGGATGTTGCTGATCTGCCAACTGGTGGGCGGGAAGAAGTCGTTGCCGCGGTCCCAGACGGTGGTGGCCAGCTCGGTCAGCGCAGGCAGGGCCTCGTGAATAGGGTTGCGTGCCAGCTGCGGGTAGGCGATATGGCCTTGAATGCCGTTGACGGTGAGCTTGCCGCTCATGGTGCCGCGGCGGCCGTTCTTGATCATGTCGCCGGTGCGCTTGACGGAGGTGGGCTCGCCCACAATGCACCAGTCTAGGCGCTCGCCGCGCTTTTTCAGCATCTCGACCACGACCTTGGTGCCGTCGATCGAAGGGCCTTCTTCATCGCTGGTCAGCAAGAGAGCGATGTCGAAAGACGGCTCGGGTGTGGCTTGCAAGAACTCTTCCAGCGCCACCACGAAGGCGGCGATGGAGGTTTTCATGTCGCTGGCGCCACGGCCGTAGAGGCGGCCGTTGCGGTGCATGGGCACAAACGGCGGGCTGCTCCATTCCTTGAGCGGGCCGGGCGGCACCACGTCGGTATGTCCTGCAAACACCAGCACGGGCTTGTCAGGTGTAGCTCCTGAACTGATAGCTTCTGACGCAGATGCGGCGCTAGCTGTCGTGCGTTTTGCCCACAGATTGCAGACACGGAAATCCTGGGGGCCGCTGTCCAGCCGCTCGCAGGCAAAGCCCATGGGGTTCAGTGCGTCGGCCAGCAGCTCAAGGCAGCCGGCATCTTCAGGGGTGACGGAAGGCAGGCTGATCAGCTGCTCGGTCAGTTGCAGAGTACGGGACATGGGGGAGGGTTCTGGGCAATCCGGGGCGACACGGCAGTCGCAAGCGCTGCAGGCCGACCCCAATCAAGTTGACAAGGTGTAAGCAGCCCGTATTGTGACGTCTGTAGGCGTGGCGTGGGGCGCGCAAAGGCGCGCGCTGTGGCCAAATTACAGCGGTTTGATGTCCAAAGTGATTTCTGTAAACGATGGCATATCGTCATCGCCGGGCAGCAGCACATCGGTCTCTTCGTTGGCTTTGTCCTTCTTGGCCTGGAACAGCTCATTGTCCATGCGCCACATCAGATTGGTGGGCGAGTCTGCATAGGACAGAGCTTCTTCGCGCGTCACCAGTCCATCGACCACCAGCTTGGCCAACGCCTGCTCGAAGGTCTGTGAGCCTTCGGCCATGGACTTTTCCATGGCTTCCTTGACGCCGCCGAAGTCGCCTCTAAGAATCAGGTCGGAAATCAGCTTGGTGTTGAGCATGGCCTCCACGGCCGGCATGCGCTGGCCATCGATGGTGCGCACCAGGCGCTGGGAGATGATGGCCTTGAGCGCGGCCGACAACTCGCCCAGCATGGTGGGGCGGATCTCTTCGGGGTAGAAGGACAGAATGCGGTTGAGTGCCTGATAGCTGTTGTTGGCGTGCAGCGTGGCCAGGCACAGATGGCCGGACTGGGCATAGCTCACGGCGGCCGACATGGTCTCGCGGTCGCGGATTTCGCCGATCAGGATCACATCGGGTGCCTGACGCAAAGCGTTCTTGAGCGCCGTGTGCAGCGACTCGGTATCGGTGCCGACTTCGCGCTGATTGACGATGGATTTCTTGTTGCGAAACTGGTATTCGATGGGATCTTCCACCGTCAGAATGTGACCGGTGACTTTCTCATTGCGCTCCTCGATCATGGAGGCCAGGGTGGTGCTCTTGCCCGAACCCGTGGCTCCGACCAGCAGGACCAGACCGCGTTTTTCCATGATCAGCTCGCTGAGCACGGGCGGAAGATTCAAGGATTCGCGGGTGGGTACGCGCTGGGAGATGAAGCGGACCACCACCGCATAGGTGCCGCGCTGGCGCATGGCGCTGATACGAAAGCGCCCCACGCCGGACAGGGGCACGGCCGTATTGAGCTCGCCCGTGGCCTTGAGCTCCTCAATCGCTTCGGGCGAAGCGACTTCGGCCAGCAGCGCCAGAGGGGCTTCGGGCGGCAGCAACTGGGCGTTGATGGGAACGCATTCACCATTGATCTTGATGAGCGCCGGGGCGCGGGCAGACAAATACACGTCGGAGGCTTTTTTCTCGGCCATCAGACGCAGGATTTTTTCCATGGTGCTCATACATTCCTCATCTTGTTCTGGGTCCTGCTGTCCAGACCCTCTCGGTGCGAGCATGTTAGCGCCTTGCAGGCGGGGTGCCGGCATGCAAGGCGCAGGCAGCTGATCCTGTGCAAACAAAAAAGCCTGCACGCAAAAATGCGGGCAGGCTTTGCCGGGGTCGCGTCAGGCGCTCAAACCCCTTGGGGGCTGGCGCCTTCACGCCAGCCTATCAGTCGCGCAGCAGATCGTTGATGCTGGTCTTGGAGCGGGTCTGGGCATCCACGCGCTTGACGATGATGGCGGCATACATGCTGTAGTCCTTGCCGTCCTTGGTCTGCTTGGGGATGTTGCCGCTGACGACCACCGAGCCGCTGGGCACGCGACCGTAGCTGATTTCGCCGGTTTCGCGGTTGAACAAAGGGGTGGACTGGCCGATGTACACGCCCATGCCCAGCACGGAGTTTTCTTCCACGATCACGCCTTCGACCACTTCGGAGCGTGCGCCGATGAAGCAGTTGTCTTCAATGATGGTGGGGTTGGCTTGCAGGGGTTCGAGCACGCCGCCCAGGCCCACGCCGCCGGACAGGTGAACGTTCTTGCCCACTTGAGCGCAGGAGCCCACAGTGGCCCAGGTGTCGACCATGGTGCCTTCGTCCACATAGGCGCCGATGTTCACATAGGAAGGCATCAGGATGGCGCCCTTGGCGATGAAGGAGCCGCGGCGGGCCACGGCGGGAGGCACGACGCGCACGCCGGTGGCGGCGATCTGGGCTTCGCTCATGCCTTCGAACTTGGTGGGCACCTTGTCGAAGAAGTTCAGTGCGCCACCGTTGATCAGGGCGTTGTCCTTCAGACGGAAGGACAGCAGCACGGCCTTCTTGAGCCATTGGTGCACGGTCCACTGGCCCACGCCTTCACGGGTGGCCACGCGCATGCGACCGGCGTCCAGCTCGGCGATCACGTGTTCCACGGCATCGGCCACTTCCTTGGAGGCGGCAGCAGGCGAGATGGAAGCACGGTTGTCCCAGGCGGTGTCGATGATGGATTGCAGTTGTTGCGTCATGATGTTTTCGGTCAGAGATCGAAAGTTGAGGTGAATCGGTGAAGTGCAAAGGCCTGCGGTAGCAGACCGTGCTGGTTTTTATAGGCTACTCACATTGGTGCCGATGCCTGGGCTAGCACCTGGGCATCAACGCCTGAATATCAGCGCGTGCGGGCTTCAATGAAGGCAGCAATGCGCTGTGCGGCTTCCAGGCATTCCGCCGTTTCAGCCACCAGCGCCATGCGTATGCGCTTGGCACCGGGGTTGAAGCCCTGGGCCTCGCGTGCCAGATAGCTGCCGGGCAAAACGGTAACACCTGTGCAAGCATACAGCTGTTTGGCAAATTCGGCGTCATCCATGCCCAGGCTATCGGGAATGCCGGCCCACAGATAAAAGCTGGCATCGGGCAGCTTCACATCCATGACCTTGGACAGCACGGGCGTGACCTGCTCGAACTTTTCCTTGTACAGGCGGCGGTTTTCCACCACATGGGCTTCGTCGCCCCAGGCGGCCACCGAGGCGGTCTGCACCACGGGGCTCATGGCGCCGCCGTGGTAGGTGCGATAGAGCAGAAAGGCCTTGACCAGCTTGGCATCGCCGGCCACAAAACCGCTGCGCAAACCGGGCACGTTGCTGCGCTTGGACAGGCTGGTGAACATCACCAGATTCTTGAAATCGCTGCGGCCCAGCTTCAGCGCCGCTTCCAGACCGCCCAGCGGAGGCTGGTCGCCAAAATAGATCTCGCTGTAGCATTCGTCGCTGACGATGACGAAACCATAGCGGTCCGACAGGGCAAACAGCTTTTCCCACTCGCTCAGCGGCATTACCGCGCCCGTGGGGTTGCCGGGCGAGCAGACAAAGATCATCTGCGTGTTCTGCCACACGTCATCGGGCACGGCATCCCAGTTCACCGCAAAGTTGCGGCTGGCGTCGCTGGCGGCGTAATAGGGCGTGGCCCCGGCCAGCAGGGTTGCGCCTTCGTAGATTTGATAGAAGGGGTTGGGGCAGATGACGCGGGCGCCGGCCTGGCTGCTGTCCACCACCACCTGGGTAAAGGAGAACAAGGCTTCGCGCGAGCCGTTGACGGGCAGCACCTGGGTGGCGGCGTCCAGCGCAATGCCGTAGCGCTGATTGGCCCAGGCGGCGCAGGCCTCGCGCAAGGCCGGCGTACCTGCGGTGGCCGGGTAGACGGACAGGCCCTTGAGGTCGGCGCTCAGGGCTTTTTCAATGAAGGCCGGCGTGGCGTGGCGCGGCTCGCCAATGCCCAGGCTGATGGGTCGAATGTCTGCGGGCGGCTGAACCGAGGCGAACAGTTGGCGAAGGCGTTCGAATGGATAAGGCTGAAGGCGCGAGAGCAAGGGATTCATGGGTGTCTATTATGGGCTGATGCCATTTCAGCATGAGAGAGGGGCGCGAAATTGCGGGTAATCCGCGCTCGAAATATTTCAATTTGTTACGTAAGCTTGCGACCTGGGAAGTGACTGGGCCATGGTGGCTCAAAGGCGTATCAATGGCGGGGAAGGGGTGACGGCGACCCATCCCTGCCATGTTCGTCCTGGCGCTCGTGGCGAGAAATGTGGGCAGTAACTTGCGGCATGCCGCAGTGTGCCGCAAGCCGTGGCAGATGCAGGCCAGCTTGCAGTTTTTCAGTCAGAACTGACGAAATAACAGGTGATGCAAGGGAGATTGGCGATGGGGCAACTGCGGGATATGGGGTCAGGTGTGAAGGCTGTGGAAGCGGCTGGGGCTAACAACGCCGCAGCCGCGAGCCGCATTCCCGGTGCGGGTACCGTCAAGGCGGCGCGAATCGCAGGGGGCACAGGCGCTGCAGGCAAGCATGCAGCCCTGCTGCTGGTGGGCGGCCTGTGGCTGCTGGCCGGTCCGCTGCTGCCCGGCACGGACGTGGCTGCTCGTGTGCCAGGCATGTACTGGATATGGCTGCCGCTGTGGCTTGCTGGCATGGCCGCTTGGGGATACCTGTGGAACGGTCAGCGCAAGACGCAGTGGCTGACGGTGCAGGATGCCATGCGCAATGTGGCCCATGGGGATTTGCGGCTGGCGCAGCGAGCGTCGGCGACGAATTCAGGCTCCGAGCAGCTGATGACGGAAATGGTCAGATCGCTGTCGGGCATGGTGGCCGATGTACGCAGCAATGCCGCTCTGGTGGCACAGGCGGGGCGGCAGATGGTCAATGAACATGAGGCCCTGGAGTCCCGCACCCAGACCCAGGCCGGTAATCTGGCGCAGACTGTGGTCAGTGTGGAGCAACTGAGCAGTACCGTGCAAAACAATGTGGAGGTGGCACGCGCCGCCCATGCCCAGGCCAATGGCGTGAGCGCTGCCGCTGATGGGGGTGTGGCAGCCATGGCGCATGCCGTGCAATCGGTGGAGGCCATAGAGCAAAACGCAGGCCGCATGCGCGAGATCATTGGCGTGATCGATTCCATCGCATTTCAAACCAATATCCTGGCGCTGAATGCTGCCGTGGAGGCGGCGCGCGCCGGAGAACAAGGCCGCGGCTTTGCCGTGGTGGCCAGCGAAGTGCGTACGCTGGCTCAGCGCAGCGCCGAGGCGGCCAAGGAAATCCGCCAATTGATTGGGGAGACCGTGCAGCAGGTGACGCAAAGCACCAAGCTGTTGCGCCAGGCGGGCAGCGAGATTGAGGGCGTGACGCAAGGCATACACGAGGTGGTGGCGCATATGGGCCAGTTGTCCGAATCGGCCAGCAGTCAGAGCCAGGGCCTGGTCGAGATCAGCAATGCCGTGCGGGCCATAGACCAGATCACCCAGCACAATGCGCAAATGGTGGGCCATGCCCTTGATCAGGCCCAGGCGCTGCAGCAGCGCGCCCAGGTGTTGTCAGGGACGGTATCGCGCTTTCGCTTGCAGCAAGGTACGGCAGAAGAAGCGGTTGCCCTGGTGGACGCCGCCTTGCAACTGGCCCAAAGACTGCCCAGTACGAGGGCCTTGCTGACGGCCGTGAGTGACCCCCAGCAGGCTTACTACGACCGCGATATGTATGTGTTTGCGCTGTCTGCTCAGGGCGAATACCTGGCGTTTGGCGGCAATCCGTCCAAGGTGGGGGTACGGGTGCAGGACGTACCGGGCATCCGGGGCGAGCAGTTGATTGCCGACATCATTGCCCAGGCCGAATCCTGCCCGGGCTGGGTGGAGTACGACTACATCAACCCCAGCACCCAGCAGGTACAGACCAAGATGTCCTACGTCTGCAAGCACCGCGATCTGTATTGGGGTTGTGGCGTGTACAAAAGCCTGACAGCGGCCTGATCCGGCGTCTTGAAATCCTGATTTGATAGCTGATAGCCCTTGTGATTACTGGGCTATCGGCTTGTATCATGAAGATTTCTGCATTTCAGCTTGCGCTGGGAGGGCGCTGCGCACGGGCCTTGGCCAGGATGGCGGCAATCGTGGCTTTTTTGCTGGCGCTGGCATCGCTGTCCGGCGCTGCTGTCTCGGGTGTCGGGACATGGGCTGGCACCTTGGGCGCCGAAGCTTCTGCTGAAGGGGCAGTTGGCGCTGAGGTGGCGGATGCTTGCGCCTGCGCAGTCTGGCTGAGAGCCGTTGCCAGCTTGGCTGCCGGTTTGTCTGCTGCCAAGCGTTGCTGGCGGCGGGCATAGCGCGTGCGGGCGTGCTCGGCCTGGCTGGGGCTCCAGGCGTTCCAGCCCGTGGCCTGGCCGCTCACATTGATCAGCTCTATGCAGTCCACCGGGCACACGGGTATGCACAGCTCGCAGCCGGTGCAGTGCGTGGCAATCACGACGTGCATGCGTTTGTTGGCACCCAGAATGGCATCGGTGGGACAGGCCTTGATGCACAGCGTGCAGCCTATGCACCAGGCTTCGTCGATGACCGCCACGGTGCGTGGCGCTTCCAGGCCGTGCTCGGCGCTCAAAGGCAGGATGGGCCGACCGGTGATCGCCGCCAGGCGTGCCACGCCTTCGGCTCCGCCGGGCGGACATTGGTTGATGGGAGCTTCCTCGCGGGCAATGGCATCCGCGTATGCGGCGCAATCAGGGTAGCCGCAGCGCGTGCACTGGGTCTGGGGCAAGACTGCATCAATGTTCGCAGCCAGTGCTTGAAGCGAGGAGGCTGCGAACATGGATGGGTTCATTGTCTAGCCTCTATGCCCTGAAACGGCGCGAATTGCGTGCGTTTCTGGGCGCAGCGCCATTTTTACCTGTTTGGGCCTGGGTTTCGGGCTTGGCAAGCGAAATCTCCGAAGTATTTTCCGCTGCGGAAATTACAGCCTCCTCACCGGTGTCGACGGATGCATCCGCTTCATCGGGGCGCGGCACATCGTCGCTGACGCTGGGTGCATGGCCGGCGGCGCTGGCGCTGGTGGCGCTGGCAGGCTGATGGGCCAGAATGAACTCGCAGACCTGGGGATACACCACTTTGCGCCAGCGGCTGCCGCTGAAAATGCCGTAGTGGCCTGCGCCTTCCACCTCAATGTGTTTTTGTGCGTCGGCATCAATGCCGGTGCACAAATCATGGGCGGCACGGGTCTGGCCGGAGCCGGAGATGTCGTCCAACTGGCCTTCAATGGTCAGCAGAGCCGTGTGCTGGATGTCCTGAGGGCGCACGCGCTCAAGCTGACCTTGGGGCGAGCGAACATCCCAGGTGCCCTTGACCAGCTTGAACTCCTGGAACACCGTGGCAATGGTCTCCAGATAGTAGTCGGCATCCATGTCCAGCACGGCGTTGTACTCATCGTAGAACTTGCGATGATGCTCGGCGCTGGCGCCGTCACCCTTGATCAAGTCCTTGAAGTAGTCGTAGTGGCTGTTGGCGTGGCGATCGGGATTCATGGCCACAAAGCCCGAATACTGCAAAAAGCCCGGATACACGCGACGGCCGGCGCCCGGGTAGTTGTCGGGCACTTCGTAGATCACATTGTTTTCAAACCAGTCGTAGCTGCGGGTCTGGGCCAGATTGTTCACGGCCGTGGGCGAACGACGGGCATCGATGGGGCCGCCCATCATGGTCATGGACAGCGGCGTGGTTTCGCCACGGCTGGCCATCAGCGAGACGGCAGCCAGCACCGGCACCGTGGGCTGGCAGACGCTGACCACGTGGCACTGACCATAACGGCCTTGCAGATAGCGGATGAACTCCTGCACATAGTTCACATAGTCGTCGAGGTGGAATTCACCTTCGGACAAAGGCACGGTGCGGGCATTCTTCCAGTCGGTGATGTAGACCTTGTGATCGCTGAGCATGCTTTGCACGGTGTCGCGCAGCAAGGTCGCATAGTGGCCGGACAGGGGGGCCACAATCAGCACCACGGGCTGGCTGAGCATGGCGTCCAGTGTCTCCGGGTCATCGGAGAAGCGCTTGAAGCGACGCAGCTCGCAAAACGGCTTGTCCACTTCCACGCGCTCGCGAATGGTGACGTCCACGCCGTTCACATCCACGCTCAGCAGATTGAACTCGGGCTTCTCGTAATCTTTGCCCAGTCTGTACACCAGATTGAAACCAGCGGCCAGGCGTTGGGCCATTGGAATCTTGCTCAGTGGCGAATGAGGCGTGCTGTAGAGCTTGGAGGCAGCCTGGGCAAAGTCAGCAAAAGGCTCGACCATTGCGCGTTGCATTTCATAGAACTGATAGAGCATGGGGCAAGGGTTTCAGGGTTATGTTGCAGTGCAATATAACAGTTGTATTTGACTTGCGAAGTAGTGGAAGCCCTTTGGTATTTTCTATTGTCTTGCTTGGTATATGGGTTGTTTGCTATGGCTCAGAGCACGCCTCCAGTGGTACGGCCATGCAGCCGGCGGCAAGCACCCCAAAAACCGATTGTCAAAAATATTGACTGCCTGTGCACAAAGTCCAACAACGCATCAATAGGCCAACAGCTTGGCTGAAGGGTGTGAGGTGCTGGCGCTGATCAGGCCAGTGGCTTAAAAGCGCAGGCCTGCGGGATTGTCCGCCGTAGGTGTACCTGGCGGCGTGACGCTGGGCGCTGCTGCGGGGCGTGTGGTCTGGCCGTTTGCGGTCTCGGGTTTGCCCGCCTTGGGTTGGACGACCGGTGTTGTCAGCGGTCTGGGGGCTGGAGCTTTGTACTGCGCCGGCAACTGGGGCTGTGCCGGATAGCCGGCGGCGCTCAGGTACTGGTTCCAGCTGTCGGCGTTAAAGCCTTTCAGATGCTGGTTGCCGACGGTGGCAAACGGCAGGCCGTCCTGGCCGCTGAGCTTTTTGAGGGCATCAACATCGCTTGCGGTTTCTATGCTGCGCTCTGCAAACGGAATGCCGCGGTTTTGCAGATGGTTGCGGGCTTCGTCGCAGGGGCTGCAGTCTTTGGCTGCGTATAGCGTGACTGGGTAGCGTTTGGCGGTTTCACGCAGCTGATAAGGCAGTTGCGCATTGCTGTTGCTGCTGCTGGCGTTGCCTGAGTCAGCTTCTGCCGACTTGAGTTCGCTGCTTTTTTTTGCGCCATCCACAGGCGGGCGATCCGAGAAGCTCACGCGCCCATCGGGCCCTACGATGCGGTAAACCCCTTGGGCCTGCACAGATAGCGGAAGCGCGCTAGCCAAGGCCATGCAGGCCAGCACCATCAAGCCTGCGGTTTTCTCTGTAGTCTTTTGCCGCCACTGGCCTGCGAGTGGGCGGTGCTGGCTGCTGTCAGGGCTCTGTCGGTGCATTGTGGGCGCTATGGGTTGTGGAAATGGCTCGAGCATAACGCCGCGCCACGCGCTTGGCCCTTCGATGAAAGCCTGATGTGCCCGGGCTTGACTTGCCTGCATGAAAAAAGCGCCCTGGCGGGCGCTTTTGATAGTGACGGTGTGCGGCACGCTCAGGCGGCTTGTGCCATGCCCTGGTGGCGCAGCAAGGCGTCGAGCTGGGGCTCGCGGCCGCGGAAGGCCTTGAAGGACTCCATGGCCGGGCGGCTGCCGCCGACTTCCAGAATGGCCTGGCGGTATTTGCGGCCGGTTTCCGGATTGGGCGAGCCATCGGGCAAAGCGGTTTCTTCAAAGGCCGCGTAGGCATCGGCGCTCAGGACCTCGGCCCATTTGTAGCTGTAGTAGCCCGCCGCATAGCCGCCGGCAAAGATATGGCTGAAGGTGTGGGACATGCGGTTGTAAGCCGTGGTGGGCAGCACCGCCACTTCGGCGCGCACCTTGGCCAGCAGCGGCATGAAGTCGTCTGCGGGGTTGTGCTCTGTGTGCAGCAGCATGTCGAACAGGGCGAACTCGATCTGGCGCAGCGTCTGCATGCCAGACTGGAAGTTCTTGGCCGCAATCATCTTGTCGTACAGCGCGCGTGGCAGAGCCTCGCCGCTATCGACATGGGCCGTCATGTGCTTGAGCACATCCCATTCCCAGCAGAAGTTTTCCATGAACTGGCTGGGCAGCTCCACGGCGTCCCATTCCACGCCGGAGATGCCGGCCACATCACGCTCGCTGACCTGGGTGAGCATGTGGTGCAGGCCATGGCCGGTTTCGTGGAACAAGGTGATCACATCGTCATGCGTCAGCAGCGCGGGCTTGCCATCCACGCCGGCGGCAAAATTGCACACCAAATGGGCGACCGGGGTTTGCAACTGGTGGGTGTCGGGGCGAAGCCAGCGGGTGCGCACATCGTCCATCCAGGCGCCGCCGCGCTTGCCCTTGCGGGCCTGGGGGTCCAGATAGAACTGGCCTACCAGTTGCGGGCCTTGTGGCGTGTTGCGCTCAATGCGGTAGAACTCCACGCAGGGGTGCCACACGGGAGCTTCATCACGGCGGATGGAAACTTCAAACAGCGTCTCCACGATCTTGAACAGACCAGCCAGCACCTTGGGTGCCGGAAAGTATTGCTTGAGCTCCTGCTCGCTGAAGGAGTAGCGAGCTTCCTTGAGCTTTTCGCCGATGAAAGCCCAGTCCCAGGGCTGAGGATCGGCAATGCCCAGCTCGGCCTTGGCAAAGGCGCGCAGATCGGCCACGTCTTTTTCGGCATAGGGGCGGGCGCGCTGACCCAGATCGCGCAGAAAGTCGATCACTTCCTTGGGCGAGTCGGCCATCTTGGGCACGACGGAGACTTCACCGAAATTTTGGTAGCCCAGCAGCTGAGATTCTTCTAGGCGCAAGGCCAGGATTTCCTTCATCACGGCGGTGTTGTCAAAGCGCTTGGCATCGCCTTCGGCCTGATCGGAGGCGCGGGTCACATAGGCCTGGTAGAGCTTCTCGCGCAGGGCGCTGCTCCTGGCAAACTGCATCACGGGCAGATAGCTGGGCATCTTGAGCGTGAGCTTGTAGCCCTCTTTGCCATCGGCCTCGGCAGCCGCCTTGGCGGCGGCAATCACATCTCCGGGCACGCCTTCGAGCTCGTCGGCAGTGGCGTAGTAGGCAAAGGCATCGGTGGCGTCCAGCGCGTTTTCGCTGAACTTCTGTGTCAGCTCGGCCGAACGGGCCTGGATTTGCGCAAAGCGCTCCTTGGCCGCGCCCTGCAGCTCGGCACCCGAGAGCACAAAGCCGCGCATGGCGTGATCCCAGGCAGCGCGCTGCTCTTGGTTGAGGCTGGCGGGATCAATGGCCTTGTACTTGGCATACAGGCGCTCGTCGGCACCCAGGTTGGTCCAGAACTCTGTGACTTTTGGCAGAGCCTCGTTGTAGGCGGCGCGCAGCTCAGGGGTATCGGCCACGCTGTTGAGGTGATTGACAACACCCCAGGCGGTACCCAGTTTCTCGGTAGCCACATCGAGCACGGCCGAGATGGCTTCCCATCGGGCGGGAAAGTCGGGTGCGACGACGGTCTCCAAAGCCTCGCTGGCGCGGGTCAGCAAGATATCGATGGCAGGGCCCACATCGGCGGGCTGAATGCGATCAAACAAGGGCAGGGCAGAGGATTCGAGAAGTGGATTGCTCATGCTGTATTAGGTGCCGGCAAGGTCGTGAAAATCAAGCGCTGCTATGGCAATATTTGCTATGGCAGTCATAGCGTCAGCCGTTGGTCAGAAGCGCGCTAACGGCATTTAAGCCAGAGACAATGAGGAAGGGTCGCCCCGCACCGAATTGTCGTCCCCCTCCCGCGAAGCGAGAGAGGGAGGCGCGGCAGCGCCTCAGGGGGTTATCCCGCTGCGCGCTCGGCCGATTCCATGGTGTTGACCAGCAGCATGGTAATCGTCATGGGGCCGACACCACCGGGCACAGGGGTGATGTAGCCGGCTACTTCCTTGACGCCGTCAAACTGAACGTCGCCGCAGAGCTTACCTTCGGCATTGCGGTTCATGCCCACGTCGATCACCACGGCGCCGGGCTTGACCATGTCGGCCGTCAGCACATCGACCTTGCCCACGGCGGCTACGATCACGTCGGCCTGGCGCGTCATGGCTGCCAGATCGGCGGTGCCGCTGTGGGTGACGGTGACGGTGGCATTGGCTGCCAGCAGCATCATGGCCATGGGCTTGCCCACGATGTTGGAGCGGCCGATCACCACGGCGTGCTTGCCGCGCAAATCCTTCATGCCGATGGATTCCAGCATCTTCATGCAGCCATAGGGCGTGCAGGCCTTGAAGCCGACTTCACCCACCATCAGCGCGCCGGCACTGGCCACGTGGAAACCGTCCACATCCTTGGCGGGCGAGATGGTTTCGATGACCTTGTGGTCGTCGATGTGCTTGGGCAGGGGCAGCTGCACCAGGATGCCGTGGATGCTGGGGTCGTTGTTCAGCGCTTCCACGCGGGCCAGCAGTTCGGCCTCGGTCATGCTGGCGTCGTACTTTTCCAGCACGGAATGAAAGCCCACATCTTCGCAAGCCTTGACCTTGTTGCGCACATAGACCTGGGAGGCCTGGTTGTCGCCGACCAGGACCACGGCCAGACCGGGCGTGATGCCCCGGGTCTTGAGAGCGGCCGCGCGGGTGGCAACTTCCTTGCGCAGTTGTTCGGAGAGGGCTTTGCCGTCGATGATTTGAGCTGTCATGGCTGGATTTACCAATAAAAAATGCTGCTAGCCCTTGATTTACAAGCACTAGCAGCTATCAGAATGGGAGTGAGCAAAAGCGGTTGCTTTGCAGGTGCTCCGTCAATTATCTCGCGTAATTTTGCGATGGGGTTTGGGCCCGACCGCAAATCATCCGGTCTTAGTTGACTGCTGCGGCCTTGGCGGCGGCGCTGGTCTGGCCTTGACCCAGGGCAATCTTGAGCAGATCGGCCACGGTGTTGGCGTTGAGCTTTTCCATGATGTTGGCGCGATGGGCTTCCACGGTCTTGATGGAAATGCCCAGATCGTCGGCAATCTGCTTGTTCAGACGGCCGGCCACGATGCGTTCTAGCACCTGGGCTTCACGACCGGTGAGCTTGGCCAGCAGCGCGTCGCGGCTGGCCGCTTGCTGGTGACCGGCAAAGGCTTCGCGGGCGTGTTCAAGCATGCGCTCGACCAGACCGACCAGTTCTTCTTCGTCGAAAGGCTTCTGGATGAAATCCAGCGCGCCTTTTTTCATGGTGTTCACTGCCATGGGCACGTCGCCGTGACCGGTGATGAAAACGATGGGCAGGGGGGACTTGCGCTCGATCAGGCGATCTTGCAGCTCCAGACCCGTCATGCCGCCCATGCGGATGTCAACGATCAGGCAGGCCACTTCACGGGGGTCATAGCGGGACAGGAAGGTCTCGGCCGAGTCAAAGCAGCGTACCCGGTAGTCTTTGCCTTCTAGCAACCATTGCAACGAATCGCGAACCGCTTCATCGTCATCAACTACGTACACAGTGCCTTTTTTGGGAATCAAACTCATGCAATCGTCCTCTAGGTAGGTTCGCTTGTCTCGGTGGGTGTTGTTGTCTCCACTCCCGTTGCCAAAGGCAGCCAGAATGAAAACCGGCAACCAGTGACCTCTGAGCCATTGTAGAGGTTCTCGGCGCGCATTCGGCCATGATGCGACTCGACAATCGAGCGGCACAGATTCAGGCCAATCCCCATGCCTTCGCTCTTGGTGGAGAAGAAGGCTTCAAACAAATGCTCCAGCACTTCGGGTGGCATGCCCTTGCCCGTATCTTCCACACTGAATTCCACGCCGTTTTGGCCCTCGAATAACTGGGGTCGCACCCGCAGTTCCACGCGGCGCTGGCCTGTGGGTCGATCGGAATAGTCAATGGACTCGGCACTGTTTTTCATCAAATTGATGAGAACCTGCTCAATCAGGATAGTGTCTGCCATCACGCGGGGGAGACGCTCGGCCACATGGGCCGAGAGCTGCACATTGCGCCGGCGCAGCTCGATGCCGGCCAGCTCTATGGCTTCGTTGACCATGTCAGACACCTGGGCCAGCGTGCGATTGGGCTCGCTTTTCTTCACGAAGGAGCGGATGCGCTGAATGATCTGGCCGGCGCGCTGGGCCTGGTGGGCGGTTTTCTCCAGAGCGAACTTCATCTGCTCTGGGGTCAGCGTGCCTTTTTCCAGACGGGTGAGCATGCCCGAGCTGTAGTTGCTGATGGCGGTCAGCGGCTGATTGAGCTCATGGGCCACGCTGGAGGCCATCTCGCCCATGGTGATCAGGCGGCTGGCGGCTTGGGCTTTTTCGGCCTGTGCGGCGGCCTGATCTTCGGCCAGGCGGCGCTGGGTGATGTCAGTGGCAATCACCATCTGGGCCAGACGCCCGTCCACCCAGCTCAGGTAGCGCGAGCGCACTTCCAACCACTTGCCCAGATCGGGCAGGAAAATTTCGGCATTGTTGGCGCGTGCGGCGGTCAATGTGGCAGTGGGCAGGCCCATCAGGCCGTCTTCATCTTCCATCTCCGGCTGATGGCGTATCGGCAGTTTGCCCGCCTGGGCCACCAGTTGCAGATGGCCGTCGGTCTGCGAGCCGAACCATTGGCGGTAAAGCTTGTTGGCAAACAGCAGCTCGGCGCTGCCCAGAGGTGCTACAGAAACAGAAGCATCAAGCGCTTCCAGCACAATGGTGAAACGCTCATAAGAGGCAGAAAGCTGGGCGCGGATGCGATTGGGCTCGGTAATGTCCGTCATGGACGACATCCAGCCCGTGTGCTGGCCGTGGGCATCGATCAGCGGCGAGACATACAGGCGCGCATCGAACTGCGTGCCGTTCTTGCGCTGCACGCGCACCTGAAAGCCGCCCACGATGGTCTTGCCTGAGAGTTCTTCGCGCAGCTGTGAATGCAGATTGTCGTAGTCGTTGTCCGGCCAGTAGGGGTAGGGCGGCACCTGGCCCACCAGATCCTGCTCGCTCCAGCCCGTCATCTGGCAAAACGCGGCGTTCACATAGGTGATACGGCCTTGCAGATCGAGGGCACGCATGCCGGTGAGTACGGAGTTCTCCATGGCGCGGCGGAAATTGGTTTCGGCCACCAGGGCTTCCTGCGCCCGCTGGCGGCGGCGGGTGTGGCGCCAGGTGGCCAGCAGCATCCAGGCCGTCATGGCGCTCAGCGTGCCCACCAGCCAGAACAGGCCAGAACCCACCACGCCCAGCGAGGTACGGTAAGCCTGAGCGCGCAGCATCAGGCTGTTGCCCACGGGGGCGACGGCCAGCTTTTCCTCGTTGGCCACGCCGCGCCAGCGCAGCAGCTCGGTGGGCGTCTTGCGCGGCATCAGCGGCGTGCCGGCCAGCACCTGCCCCTGGCTGTCAAGCATGGTCACGGCGTAGCGCGCCATGATCTCGGTGGGCGTGCCGTAGCGCAGCAGACTGTCTACCGAGAACTCGCCCAGCAGCTCGCCCACATAGCGGTTGTTGCTCAAAATCGGTACATGCAGCTGCAGCAGCGGTGCCATCTCACCCTTGCTGGCGGGTTGCTGAACATAAATGGGCTGCAGCATCTCGCGGGCCTGCTGGATGGCCACACCGGTTTCGCCGCTTCCTAGGGTTTCTCCTAGCACATGCTGCTGATCCGTGCTGACCGTGGGCGCGGACTGGCTTTCCAGCACTTTTCGCTTGTCGTCCACCAGGGTGACGGACTGCAGCTCCGGGTATTGGCTGATCAGCGCTTCGGCGCGGGCCGAGAAATCGACCTTTTTCAGATCACGCGTGCCTATGTCGCGGGCCATGCGCATCAGCTGTTCCTGGCGCTCCAGCAGACGCAGGCGCACCCGCTGCTGGGCATATTCCACATCGCGGCGCAAGGCGTCTTGCTCTCTCTCTACCTCCTCCGTGCGCAGGTACCAGAAAGAGGCTGTGATGGCTGCCATGAACATCAGCACTGCGGCCAGCGGGGCCAGGGCGGCAAAGCGGTCCTGGCGAGTCGGGGAGAGGCTGCGCCACCAGCTGCGCCACCAGCGCACCGGTGCGGCGATGGTGTCGTCGCGGATCTGTGCCTGTTTTGCAGGCGCGTTAGGGCTTGATTGCATCCCCGAAGTGTAGGTGAGAGACCGTGCGATTTAGGCGACTATTTTTGTCGCCCAAATGTCGTTTGAAGCCCTTCTTCCTGTATGTGCATTTGCAGCATAATTTCATATTATAAAATCAGAATGCGCTATTTGAAATTTGAAAAAAATGTGCGAAACTCTGCCCGCATCGAAAAAGTGATAGCGATTTAGTGTGGAAGAGTTGGAGTGGTACAAAGTTTGCGCGCAGCGAACTTTCAAACCTCTCATTACGGCGCACCGCCACCGCATTCACGGATTCGGATCGAGAGCCTGCAGATGATGGCCACGCCTGGCGTGAACACTGTCGCTGGCTCTGAAAGCTACCCCCTCTCGAAGGAGACACTCAATGACAGCTCAGACTGACCCACAAGGCGCTGGCATGCCCGCTGGCCTGGACCAACAAGAATCGCGAGAGTGGATGGATGCCCTCTCGGCCGTGATCGACCGTGAAGGTGCCGACTACGCACACAAGCTGATCGAAGATCTGCTTGAGCATGCGCGCCAAAACAGCGTGGACATGCCTTTCTCCGCCAACACCGGCTATGTGAACACCATCGAGACCGACCACGAGGCCAAGTGCCCTGGCAACCTCGAAATTGAAGGCCGTCTGCGTGCCTACATGCGCTGGAACGCCATGGCCATGGTGGTCAAGGCCAACCGCGTTCACCCCCCCGAAGGTGGCGATCTGGGCGGCCACATCGGCTCCTTCGCTTCGCTGGCCAATATGTTTGCTGCCGGCTTCAACCACTTCTGGCACGCCGAGAACGAAAACCACGGTGGTGACTGCCTGTACATCCAGGGTCACGTATCGCCCGGCATCTACGCCCGCGCTTACCTGGAAGGCCGTATCTCCGAAGAGCAGCTGCTGAACTTCCGTCAGGAAGTGGACGGCAAGGGTCTGTCGAGCTACCCCCACCCCAAGCTGATGCCCGACTTCTGGCAGTTCCCCACGGTGTCGATGGGCCTGGGCCCGCTGATGGCCATCTACCAGGCACGTTTCCTGAAGTACCTGCACGCCCGTGGCATTGCCAACACCGAAAACCGCAAGGTCTGGGTGTTCTGCGGCGACGGTGAAATGGACGAAGTCGAATCCCTGGGCGCCATCGGCCTGGCCGCACGCGAAAACCTGGACAACCTGGTCTTCGTGATCAACTGCAATCTGCAGCGTCTGGACGGCCCGGTGCGCGGCAACGGCAAGATCATCCAGGAGCTGGAAGGCGAATTCCGCGGTGCTGGCTGGAACGTCATCAAGCTGCTGTGGGGCAAGGGTTGGGACGAGCTGCTGGCCAAGGACAAGGACGGCGTGCTCAAGAAGATCATGATGGAGTGCAACGACGGTGACTATCAGGCCATGAAGGCCAACGATGGTGCTTACGTTCGCAAGAACTTCTTCGGCCGCGATCCTCGCGCCCTGAAGATGGTCGAGCACATGAGCGACGACGAGATCTGGAATCTGCGCCGCGGCGGCCACGATTCGCAAAAGGTCTACGCTGCCTTTGCGGCTGCCAATACCCACAAGGGTCAACCCACCGTGCTGCTGGTCAAGACCGTCAAGGGCTTTGGCATGGGCAAGGTCGGCGAAGGCAAGAACAACGTTCACCAGACCAAGAAGCTGAGCGACGAGGACATCAAGGCCTTCCGCGACCGTTTCAACATTCCAATTCCCGACAGCCAGATCGCGGACATCCCCTTCTACAAGCCGGCCGACGACACGCCGGAAATGAAGTATCTGCACGAGCGCCGCAAGGCCCTGGGTGGTTACCTGCCTCACCGTCGCCAACAGGCCGACGAGCAGTTCACCGCGCCTACACTGGATACCTTCAAGGCCATTCTGGAGCCCACACCTGAAGGCCGTGAGATCTCCACGACCCAGGCCTATGTGCGTTTCCTGACGCAGCTGCTGCGCGACAAGAACATCGGTCCCCGCGTGGTGCCAATCCTGGTGGACGAAGCCCGTACCTTCGGTATGGAAGGCCTGTTCCGCCAGGTCGGTATCTACAACCCCCACGGTCAGCAATACACCCCGGTCGACAAGGACCAGGTGATGTACTACCGCGAGGACAAGGCCGGTCAGATCCTGCAGGAAGGCATCAACGAAGCCGGCGGCATGTCCAGCTGGATCGCTGCCGCCACCAGCTACAGCCATAGCAACCGGGTCATGATCCCGTTCTATGTGTACTACTCGATGTTCGGCTTCCAGCGCATTGGCGATCTGGCCTGGGCTGCTGGCGACTTGCAAGCACGCGGTTTCCTGCTGGGCGGCACTTCGGGCCGCACCACGCTCAACGGCGAAGGCCTGCAGCACGAAGACGGTCACAGCCACATCCTGGCCAACACCATTCCTAACTGCGTGACTTACGACCCCACCTTCGCTCACGAAGTGGCCGTGATCATGCAAGACGGTCTGCGCCGCATGGTGCAGAACCAGGAAAACATCTTCTACTACATCACGCTGCTGAACGAAAACTACCCCATGCCCGGCCTCGCCGAAGGCACGGAAGAGCAGATCCTCAAGGGCATGTACATGGTCAAGCCCGGCCAGAAGGTGCCCGAGAGCGGACTGCGCGTGCAACTGCTGGGCTCGGGCACCATCCTGCGCGAATCCTTCTTTGCACAAGAGCTGCTGGAAAAGGACTGGGGTGTTGCCGCCGACGTGTGGAGCTGCCCATCGTTCAACGAACTGACCCGCGAAGGCCAGGAAGCCGATCGCTTCAACATGCTGCATCCATTGGAAGCCGCCAAGGTTCCATTCGTGGCACAGCAACTGGCGGCTCACCCCGGTCCAGTCGTTGCTTCGACCGACTACATGAAGGCCTACGCCGAGCAGATCCGTCCTTACATGCCCAAGGGCCGCACCTACAAGGTGCTGGGTACCGACGGTTTCGGTCGTTCGGACTTCCGTGCCAAGCTGCGCGAGCACTTCGAAATCAACCGTCACTACATCGTCATCGCTGCACTGCGCGGCCTGGCCGATGAAGGCAAGATCAACGCCACCACCGTGGCCGAAGCGATCAACAAGTACGGTATCAACACCGACAAGATCAACCCGCTGCACGCCTAAAAACGGGAGACATTCAACATGGCATTGACAGAAATCAAAGTCCCCGATATCGGCGACTTCTCCGAAGTCGGCGTGATCGAAGTGCTGGTCAAGGTGGGTGACACCATCAAGGTCGAGCAGTCGCTGCTGACCGTGGAATCCGACAAGGCTTCCATGGAAATCCCTTCCAGCCACGCTGGCGTGGTCAAGGAGATCAAGGTCGCCCTGGGCGACAAGGTCAAGGAAGGCTCCGTGATCGTGGTGCTGGAAACCGCCGATGCGGCTCCCGCACCCGCCCCAGCCGCTGCCGCCCCCGTGGCTGCTGCTGCACCCGCACCCGTGGCCGCCGCTCCTGTAGCTGCTGCTCCGGTCGCTGCTGCGCCTGCTGCATCGTCCACTGTGGACCTGAAGATCCCCGATATCGGCGACTTCAAGGACGTGGCTGTGATTGAAATGCTGGTCAAGGTGGGCGACACCGTGACTGTTGAGCAATCGCTGTTCACCGTGGAGTCCGACAAGGCCTCGATGGAGATTCCTTCTCCATCGGCTGGCACCATCACCGCGCTGACCATCAAGGTGGGCGACACCGTCAACATCGGTGATGTTGTGGGCCAGATCACGGTGCAAGGCGCGGCTGCCGCTCCCGTCTCCGCTCCTGCCCAGGCAGCAGCTCCGGTTGCCGCCCCTGTGGCGGCTCCCGCTCAGGCTGCCGCTCCCGTGGCTGCACCTGTAGTGGCTGCTGCTGCAACCGCCCACAACCCCACGGTTGCGCCTTCGGGCCAACTGCCACACGCTTCGCCTTCGGTGCGCAAGTTCGCTCGCGAACTGGGCGTGCCTCTGGCCGAAGTCAAGGGTTCGGGCCAAAAGGGTCGCATCACGGCTGACGACGTGCAAGCCTTCACCAAGTCGGTGATGGCCGGTGCTGTGCAGACCCTGGCGCAACAGGCAGCGGCTCCCAAGGCTTCGTCCGGCGGCAACGTCGGCGGCCTGGAAGTGCTGGCCTGGCCCAAGATCGACTTCGCCAAGTTCGGTCCGGTGGAACGCAAGGATCTGTCGCGCATCAAGAAGATCTCGGGCGCCAACCTGCATCGCAACTGGGTGATGATCCCCCACGTCACTAACAATGACCTGGCCGACATCACTGATCTGGAAGCCTTCCGCGTCTCGACCAATGCCGAAAGCGCAAAGGCCAAGAGCGATGTCAAGGTCACCATGCTGGCCTTTGTCATCAAGGCACTGGTGGCTGCACTCAAGAAGTTCCCTGAGTTCAACGCTTCGCTGGATGGCGACACCCTGGTCTACAAGCAGTACTTCAACATCGGTTTTGCCGCTGACACGCCCAACGGTCTCGTTGTGCCCGTGCTCAAGGATGCCGACAAGAAGGGCATCATGCAGATCAGCCAGGAAATGGGCGAGCTGGCCAAGAAGGCCCGCGACGGCAAGCTGGGCGCTGCCGATATGCAAGGCGGTTGCATGTCCATCTCGTCGCTGGGCGGCATTGGTGGCACCCACTTCACTCCTATCGTGAACGCGCCTGAAGTGGCAATTCTGGGCCTGTCCAAGGGCCAGATGACCCCGGTGTGGGATGGCAAGCAATTTGTGCCCCGTCTGATGCTGCCTCTGAGCCTGTCGTACGACCACCGCGTCATCGACGGCGCGCTGGCTGCACGCTTCAACGCCTATTTGGGCGCTGTGCTGGCCGACTACCGCCGCATCCTGCTCTAAGCAGCAGCCGGGCAGGCCGGTTTCGAAAGAAATCGGCCTGTAGCGCATATCCATCAAGCGCAAGCAGCTCCTGTTTTTGAACTGCTTGCGCGCTTGCGTATCAGCCTTGTGATCGAGATAAAAGCCCGGGCAGCAGCCATTGATGCATGCGCGTGGCCTCGCTGGATGAGCGCTGGACCCAAGCCGCTTCACCCCGTCACTCTCTGCAAGCCCAAAGAGGCCGTTGCCGATGAGCGGGGCGCGAAGGAATAGGGCAATGCGCTGCTCAAGCCTGGACCGAAAAAATCGTTTGCAGCAGCCTGAATGCTTCAGGCCGCACAGAGACAAAAACCAAGATAGGAGCGCATATGAGCCTCATCGATATCAAGGTACCTAACATTGGCGACTTCGCCGAAGTTGGCGTGATCGAACTGCTGGTTCAGCCCGGTGACACCGTGGCTGTGGACCAGTCGCTGCTGACCGTGGAGAGCGACAAGGCCTCCATGGAGATCCCCTCCAGCCACGCTGGCGTGGTCAAGGCCATCCTGGTCAAGGTTGGTGACAAGGTTGCCGAAGGCTCCGTCATCATCTCGCTGGAAGCCTCTGCCGGTGCTGCCGCTCCTGCAGCTGCTGCCCCTGCACCCGCAGCGCAAGCTCCCGCTCCCGTGGCAGCCCCCGTTGCCGTCCCTGTAGCAGCGGCTCCTGCTCCCGTGGCCAGCAATTTCAGCGGCACGGTCGATTTCGACTGTGACGTGGTGGTCATCGGCGGCGGCCCTGGCGGCTATTCGGCAGCTTTCCGCGCAGCCGATCTGGGCCTGAAGGTCGTGCTGGTCGAGCGTTACAAGACGCTGGGCGGCGTGTGCCTGAACGTGGGTTGCATTCCTTCCAAGGCGCTGCTGCACGTGGCAGCCGTCATGGACGAAGTCAAGCACCTGGAAGTGGCCGGCGTGAAGTTTGCCGCTCCCGAAGTGAACATCGACCAGCTGCGCGGCCACAAGGAAAAGGTCATCGGCAAGCTGACCGGCGGTCTGGGCCAGATGGCCAAGATGCGCAAGGTCACCATCGTGCGCGGTTACGGCAACTTCGTCAGCGCCAACCACATCGAAGTGGATGAAACCACGGGCGACGGCCAGGAAAAGACCGGCAGCAAGAAGATCATTCAGTTCAAGAACGCTATCATCGCCGCCGGCTCGCAAGCCGTGCATCTGCCCTTCATGCCCAAGGACCCTCGCGTGGTCGATTCCACCGGCGCCCTGGACCTGAAGGAAGTGCCCAAGCGCATGCTGATTCTGGGTGGCGGCATCATCGGCCTGGAAATGGGCACCGTCTACTCCACACTGGGCGCACGCCTGGACGTGGTGGAAATGATGGACGGCCTGATGCAAGGCGCTGACCGCGATCTGGTCAAGATCTGGCAAAAGATGAACGCGCCGCGTTTCGACAACATCATGGTCAACACCAAGACCGTCGGTGCCGAAGCCACGCCCGAAGGCATCAAGGTCTCGTTCGCTCCAGCGAAGGACGGCATCACCGTGCCCGAACCCCAGACCTACGACCTGGTTCTGCAAGCCGTGGGCCGCACGCCCAATGGCAAGAAGATCAGCGCCGACAAGGCTGGCGTGGCTGTGACTGACCGCGGCTTTATCGACGTTGACATCCAGATGCGCACCAACGTGCCCAACATCTTCGCGATTGGCGACATCGTGGGTCAGCCCATGCTGGCACACAAGGCCGTGCACGAAGCCCATGTGGCCGCTGAAGTCATCGCCGGTGAATTGCAAGGCAACAAGGAACTGGCAGCCGCCGCTTTCAACGCCCGCGTGATTCCTTCGGTGGCCTACACCGACCCCGAAGTGGCATGGGTGGGTCTGACCGAAGACCAGGCCAAGGCACAAGGCATCAAGGTCAAGAAGGGCCTGTTCCCCTGGGCCGCCTCCGGGCGCGCAATCGCCAACGGCCGCGACGAAGGCGTGACCAAGCTGCTGTTTGACGACTCCCCCGAAGCCCACGGCCACGGCCGTATCCTGGGCGGCGGCATGGTCGGCACACACGCTGGCGACATGATCGGCGAAGTGGCTTTGGCCATCGAAATGGGCGCAGACACCGTGGACATCGGCAAGACCATCCACCCCCACCCAACCCTGGGTGAATCCATCGGCATGGCGGCGGAAGTGGCGCATGGTTCTTGCACGGACGTGCCACCAGTGCGCAAGTAAGCGCAACGATTAAGCTTGAACGTTTGTTCAGGCTTGCTTCAAACAAAGGCAGCCCTAGGGCTGCCTTTTTTATTTTGATAGCTTCTTGCGCTTGCTGCTTATAGGTTTGAAAGCATTTTGATGCATAAGAGCGTCTGGAAGTGGCTGGCTTTATGCGCCATACCCTCGATTCATAGTGGCGCGATTATTTGAAATTGCGCCACTATTGCGCCGTCGTCCAGCAACCCGAGTGCGATGCCATTGCGCTGGTGGAGCAAGCGCAAGAAGCTATCAAAATAATATCGAAGCTATCCCGCTCCCTTGCCCTTTTGCCCGCGCCTGCGACGGCGGCCTCTTGTTGCGGGCGGCTGCACCGCAGAGTGCAGACGCATCGTCATCATTGCTGCGGCAACCTGCTTGAACGGAGTGCCGCAGGCACGCAGTGAGTTTTGCCGCATAGCAACAAGAGGGTGTCGGCGCAGGTTTGCCCCGTAGCGCAGCGAAGGGGGCGCGGGCAGCAGGGTCAGGCTCTTTGGCTACTTTCTGGCCCCAGAAAGTAGCTTGCCCGCCGGGGCGAAACCCGGCTCCTGTCTATGAATCAGGCATAAGCCCAAATCAGTTCCAACGGCAAGCAAATTAAGCGTAAGCAGCTGTCAAAGTTCCTCTTGCTGTATCGCCAGTGACAGAGATCTCTGGCAGGGTATGACGTATCCGTTGATGCCTATGGGATGTGGCATTGAACTTGGCAAAAATCTTGGTAGATTGAATGATTTATCAATTAAAAACATATAGATGCTGATTGTGTAAACTTGGCAAAATGACTGCGCTATACACATCGACCCATCAGTTCGAGCCCTTGATGCCATCGGACGCTCGCATCGAGCCCTTGCTCTCCAAGGCGGGTGATCTGGCGCGTGCCGCCACAGCTCTGGCGGGCAAACGCGTGCCTCCAGAGCTGCGCACCTTGCTGCGCAGCATGAACTCCTACTACACCAACCGCATCGAAGGCCAGCACACCCGCCCGCACGAGATTGAAATGGCGCTGGCGCAAGATTTTTCCAGCAACAAGGAGCTGGCCGCCAAGCAGCGCCTGGCTGTCGCCCATATCGAAGCCGAAGCCGCGCTGGAGCAGCGCTACCAAGGCGATAAAGGCGCCCGCGCCCTTTATAGCCTGGCAGGCGTGCAAGACATGCACCGCGAACTCTTTGGTCGCCTGCCTGCGCAAGACTGGGAAGTGGCCGAAGGCCAGACCGTCAACCCCGGTGCCCTGCGTGAGCGCGAAGTTAGCGTCGGCCTGCATATCGCTCCCGCCGCAGCCAGCGTGTCCATGTTCATCGAGCGCTGGGCCAGTCGCTACGGCAATGTGCGCCGGGGCGAAGCCGCGCTGGTTGCCATGGCCTGTGCCCACCAGCGTCTGGGCTGGATTCACCCTTTCACGGATGGCAATGGCCGCGTCATGCGCCTGCATTCGCACACCGTGCTCAGCAGTCTGGGCTACACCGGCGGCCTATGGTCACCCTTGCGCGGCTTTGCGCGGGGGCAGGATCGCTATTACGCCTTGCTGGCCGACGCCGACAGCGCCCGCCGTGGCGATCTGGATGGGCGCGGCAACCTGAGTGAACAGGCGTTGATCGCCTGGGCCGACTATGTGCTTGACCTTTGCATGGACCAAGTGCAGTTCATGGCCCGAATGCTGGACTTTGACCTGATCAAAGACCGTCTCGAAGCCGCACTGGTGTTTGAATCCGCTGTGCTCAAATCCGGCGTGCGCAAGGAAGCGCTGCGTCCTTTGCACTACCTGTTCCTGAGCGGCGAAGAAATGCCGCGCGGTGAATTCAAAACCATGCTGGGCCTGGGCGATCGCCTGGCCACCGATGCGCTGGGCGCCTTGGTCAAGCGCGGCCTGCTCAAAAGCGACAGCCCACAAGGCAAGGTGCGCTTTGGCCTGCCGCAGCATGCGCTGCGTTTTTTGTTTCCGAGGTTGTGGCCTGAGGCGGAGGCGGACTCGGCGATGTGAGGCGTGGAATGAGGTGTGTGGCTTTTTGCAAACTCCGTTGATGAATGCTGTGAGTTGCTTGGCACAATTTCCAATTGCGCCATAATTGCGCCATTAAATAAGTGAATGCGCCACAATGACCCAAACACAAGCATCTTCAGGCGTGCAGCTCTCAACCGAAGCGCTTGCATTGCTGCAAGTGATTCAAAATGCAGGCCCACAAGGTGCATCCGTGGCGCAATTGTTGGCGCAATTGCCTGGTCTTTCGCGCCGTACGGCGCAGCGGTGGTTGGCGCAATTTGTGCAGGATGGGCGCATTGCCGCTACCGGTGTACGGCGCGGGCGGCGCTATTACAGCAAGCTGCCGAGCCCGTCTATTGCGCCCATGGGTGTTGCTGAACCAGCGGCAGGCGGCCCTCAAGCCGCGACGCAGTTGCAATTGGCCCCCGATGCGCTAGAGGTGCGGGACTATGTGCTTCAGCCCTTGGAGCTACGCAAGCCCGTCGGCTATCAGCGTGACCTGCTGGAGAGCTATCAACCCAACCAGACGTTCTATCTGCCTGCTACCGTGCGCCGCCAGTTGCATGCGCAAGGGCGAACGCTGGAGGCCGCTGCGCCTGCGGGCACCTATAGCCGGGCCGTGCTGAACCGCTTGTTGATTGATCTGTCCTGGGCGTCCAGCCATATGGAGGGCAATACCTATTCGCGCCTCGACACGCGGCATTTGATTGAAGAGGGTACGGCGGCGCAGGGCAAGGCGCGGTTTGAGACGCAGATGATCTTGAACCACAAGGCCGCGATTGAGTTGCTGGTGGACAGCGTGAGCAGCTTGGAGCCAGGCGAGCCGCTGTGGAGCCGCTACTTGCTGATGAATCTGCACGCTGCGCTGGCTGAAAACTTGCTGCCCAATCCGGCCGATGAAGGCCGCGTGCGCCAGCATGCGGTGGAGATTGCGCTGAGCGTTTACCGCCCCATCAGTGCGCCGCAAGTGCTGGATGAATTGCTGGACATGGTGCTGCTCAAGGTCAATGCGATACAGGACCCGTTTGAGCAGGCGTTTTTCATGATGGTGCATGTGCCGTACCTGCAGCCGTTTTCCGATATCAACAAACGCACGTCGCGCCTTGCGGCCAACGGGCCCTTGTTTCGGGCCAATCTATGCCCGCTGACCTTTGTGGACGTGCCAGTGGAGAGCTATGCCCAGGCGATGCTGGGCATCTACGAAATGGGCAGGGTGGAAATGCTGCGTGACTTGTTCATCTGGGCCTATGAGCGCAGCACGCAGGAGTACACGGCTATCCGTCAGAACCTGGCCGAGCCAGACCCGCTGCGCCTGACCTGGCGCAAGCTCATCAAAGAAACGGTGCATGCAGTCGTCTCCCAGCCCGGCGCAGATGCGGTGGCCCTGGTGGAGCAGGCCGTGAATGCGCCAGAGGCTGCAGTGCCTGAGGTGGATCGCGCCAATGTGCAGGCCTTGATCTTGGACGAACTGCGCCGTCTGCATGAAGGCGTTTTGGCCCGCTATGGCCTGCGGCCCAGTCAGTGGAGAGCGTGGCAGGCTGCACAGGGAATTTAGTTTTGATAGCTGCTCGTGCTTGCTATATATGCGCTAGAGGCCTATTTAATGCTTTATCGTCGACCTGGAGGCGGGCAAGCCCACAGTGCGGCTGGAGCATGTGTTGCGGGTGATTGATGGGGTGATCAACGCGCAGGGCGGGGAGCTGCAGCTGGGCGGCTTGCCTGCGGCTGAAGATCAGCGGCCAGCTTAGGCGTGGAGTCAAAAAAGGCAGCTCGTGCTGCCTTTTTGCTGGGCTATTGGGGTTGGCTCTTCTGTGAGAGCACTAGAAAGTTTGGCAGTAGCAGGCAGGCTCAACGAGTGCGCCACACATCACTGGCATCACGGGGTTTGAATGGCGCTTTGCAAACGTGCCCATTCTTCTTCCAAGGTGTTGGCGGGCAGCTGGCTGTTGCCACGCCCATACCAGTAGCGGGCGTTGCTCAGATCTCCCTCGACCCGGTGCAGATAGCCATGGATCTGGCAAGACAGTTCGTCACCGTGCTTTTGCACGATGGCATGTGCTTCTTCCCAGTGGCCGGCCTGGGCCAGGTCCAGCACTTTTTTGTGATCGCAGCGCATGTAATTTCCTTTTTATTGATTCTTGTGGGATGCGTGGGGCCGCTGTTTGCGTGCCGCCGCCAGTCAAGCTTGAGTGTTGTGGTGTCTCGAATGAAGAGCCTGCAGAGAACATTCCGGCCTTGCTCCACGGCGGAATGTTCTCAATGGGGTATCAACCCGCAGCAGCGGGTTTCAAACCAAGGCTCAGGCCTTCTTCAAGAACTCTGACTTCAGAATGAACGGGCCTTGGTCGGTCTTGCAATCCACGTCGTGGTCGCCGTTGTCATAGACGAGGCGAATGCCTTTGATCTTGGTGCCCTTCTTGATGACGGTGGACGAGCCTTTGACCTTCAAGTCCTTGACCAGCAGCACGCTGTCGCCATCGGCCAGCGGCGCGCCGTTGGCGTCTTTGATGACGCGCGGGCCGTTGTCTTCGTCATCGGCAGGCGCGCTGGCAGACCATTCGTGGGCGCAGTCGGGGCAGATCAGTTGGTCGCCGTCGGGGTAGGTGTTGTCCAGGCCGCATTGTGGGCAAGAGGGTAGGGTGGAATGGCTCAAGGAATCGCTTTCGTTCAAATGCTCTGAAGAGAAGGGCGCAAGGTTACCGTCTGGGCAGTAGTGGCCTGGCGAGGTGCGGATTGCATGCACCACGCGCGCATCTTCGGCGGCAGCCGCGCGGCACAGAGGCTGCGTCATGTGCCGTGTGGCTTGTCCAGACAGGTCAAAAGTCGCTCTGGCTATCTACTTGCAATTTTGATAGCTGTTCGCGCTTGATAGTCGGGCGATAGCGGCTGTTTTGGTTAAAACTATTCGTACTTGCAGTCCGCGCGGCAGTCATCGGGGCTGATGCCTCTGGCCTGCAGCGGCACGACCGCACTCAGATGAATCGCAAGTTTGATAGCGGTCAGCGATTGATGCATAAGCGCTTGAGGCCATTTTTTTATGGATTTCTGACGCAAAAAGACCAACGGCAAGCGCATTGTCTGCACCTGCCGTTGGTCTTTTTTACTTATCTGCTCTTGCTGTCAGGCGCTCTCCAGCGCTCTGAGTCTTATCAAGCGCGCTGGGCCTTAGCCTTGCGAAGGGTGGCCAGCATCAGCACGATGACGGAGAGGACCAGCATGCCAAGCACCAGATAGATGCTGTAGTGCTTGTTGCCCGTGTACTGGGTCAGCAGGCCGGCCAGCATGGGGCTGGCAGCCGAGCCGAGGTTGCCCAGGCTGCTGATGAGGGCGATGCCGCCAGCGGCTACGGCGGGCGACAGGTAGTCACTGACCAGTGCAAAGAACAGAGGGGGCAGGGCGGCCAGACCGACGAGGGTAAAGGCCAGGGAGATCAGCGAGCCTTCCAGGTGGCCGTGCATCTGCAGCGTGACGACGAGGCCGATGATGGCCAGGCCGGTGGCGATGAAGAAGTGCCAGCGACGTTCGCGGAATTTGTCCGAGCTGGCACCGAAGGCGATCATGCCGAACAGGCCTGCGATAAAGGGCAGGGCGGAATACACGCCCACGTGCAGCACGTCCTGCACGCCCAGGCCCTGAATCACGGTGGGCATCCAGAAGACAAACAGGTAGGTGGCGCCGTGCATCATGAAATATGCGAGCGACAGGAAGTAGACCTTGGGGTCGCGCAGCAGCAGGCTCAGAGGGGTTTTGTGGCCGTGGCTGCCCTTATGGGCACCGTGGTGACCGCCGCCACCGTGGCTGGTGTCGTTGTCGATGTTGTGCTGCAGGCGGGCTTTTTCCGCATCGCTCAGCCATTTGGCGTCCGCTGGCTTGTCTTGCAGGTAGAAGTAGAGGATCAGACCCAGGATACAGGCGGGAGGGCCTTGAATCAGGAACAGCCATTGCCAGCCGTGCAGGCCGTCGATGCCGTTCATGTACTTGAGGATGGCGCCGCACAGGGGGCCGGCCACCACGGCCATGCCCATGACGGCGGATAGAAAGATGGAGATCACGCGGCCGCGGCGGGCCGAGGGGTACCAGTAGGTGAAGTACAGGATGACGCCCGGGAAGAAGCCGGCCTCAAACGCACCCAGCAGAAAGCGCGCCACGTAGAACTGCATGGGCGTGGTCACCCAGGCCATGGCGGTTGCGATGATGCCCCAGATGACCATGATGCGCATCAGAGTCTTGCGGGTGCCGATTTTCTCCAGCAGCAGGTTGCTGGGTACTTCGAACAGAAAGTAGCCGATAAAGAACAGACCGGCGCCAAAGCCATAGGCCGCAGTGCCAAAGTCCAGAGTCTGCTTCATCTGGATTTGCGCATAGCCGATGTTGATGCGGTCGAGGTAGGCGACCATGTAGCAAAGCAGCAGCAGGGGCAGCAGACGCCAGCTGACCTTGGAGTACAGCGCATTGTCTGCATCGACATCCGCAGTGGCTTGCCTGGGCTTGATGCCCTGGGTGATTGTTGCGCTTGGGTTCATCGCAGTCTTAGCTCATGTTGTTGTATGTGGTTCAACTCGAGACAGTCCTGATCGTCTGTCGACGCCTGTGCTGGCGGTCCCGGTCGGCATGCCAGGGCTTGAAGGCCTGGGCTGATGGGCTGGGTAGAGCGGGGCGCTAGCGAGGGTGGATTTCTGCCCCTTGGCCCCTTGCTGCCATGGCGTCGTTCTTGACGGCTGCCCCAAGCTGCGCCAATGGGCTGGCGGTGATCTTGCCTCTACCGCGACTGCCACCGCTGGCCAGTGCGCGTTTGTCTTCCAGTTTCAAATTCATTTCGTATTTCCGCCATTCGTCGCCAGAACCTGGGCGGCGAGCCACTCATTGGCGTACAGCCATAGAGCGCTTGCCAAGCTGTGCTTGCAGGTTCGGGGCCAATGTAGGTTGCGGATACGCCACGGGCTTGACGCATCATGAACAATGATTGACATATAGCGACACCAAGGGTAAGCCCTAGCCCTGGTTTTGAGCCGTGAAAAGAGGCTGTATTTCGGCGGCTGCGGCCGGATTGCATAGGGGAACTTGTCCTCTGAGGCCCGCTTTGAAGCCGGCTGCCGGGCGGTTGATGGCAATCGAGCTTGGCACCTTATCCGCAGCGCTTCAGGCTGCAAGCATGGTGCGAGTCTTTCATTTTTGGATGTTTCACTGCTTTGATAGCAGGCAATTCAGCAGCAGTCTGATGGCTGAGCGGGCGGCAGATGTGTATTTGCAGTGGCAGCTGTGGTTAAGATGTACGCAGGCAGTCCGATAAGCGCTGGCATTTTTGCTACGCAATTCGTGTCACTGAGCCTGCTCTGGGTTTGAACTTCCAGTAGCGCCCATCAGCGCACGTCCATGTGGCGGCACTCCACAATTCACCAAGAAAGGTCGCATATGTCCCGTACTCTTACCGACACCGTTTCCTCCGCTCAAGACGATCTGGAAAAGCTGGTCAGCGATCTGCGCGGTCTGCTGTCTTCGCGAGATCTGGACAAGGTCCCTGAGATCAGCGTGCTGCGTCAGCGTCTGGACGATGGCATGTCTCATGCCCGCGAATCGGCCGTGCGCGCTGCGCAGGAAGCCGCTCGTCAGGCACGCGATGCCGCCGATGCTGCAGACCGCTACGCCCATGACGAACCTTGGCGCGTTGCAGGCGCGGCTCTGGCTGTTGGTGCTCTGGTCGGCTTTATGCTGGGTCGCCGTTAATTGACCACGCAGCAGACAAATTGCCTGTGAACTGGAATTCACTGTTAGGTCTGGATGCCTTGACGGCGCGTTGGCGCGCAGTGGCCATCGAAACGGCCATTGCCGCCGAAGACCGCGTCGATCTGGCGCGGCTGGAGTGGCGAGAGCACAAGCGCAGCCTGCAGACCTTGCTGATCCTGGTGGTGGCACTGGGCGGCTTGACGGTGGTGGCGCTGGTGATCCTGTCCCTGGCCCTGGTGGTGCAGTTTTGGGATACCCCCCATCGCGCCACTGTGGCCTGGTGCCTGGGCGGTGGCTGGACGCTGATCTGGGCCCTGGCCCTTTGGCGTTTGCTGGCTGTCGTGCGTCAGCTGTCCAAGCCTTTTGCCTTGACTCGCAATGAGCTCAAGACCGACTGGCAAGCTCTCAAAGTGAAGCTCTAGCATGACAGATGCCGTGCCAACATCCTCCACGCAGCCCGCTCCAGCCGGGCCGCCTGCGGGCGTGAATCTCGCCCTGTGGGAGCAAGCGACCGTTGATCAGCAAAAAGTGCTGCGCCGCATCGCGGTGCAGCGCGGGCGGCTGCGTGCGCGTGCATCGGCCCGGGCGCAAGCCCTGGCGCTGCGTGATTCGCAGTCGGCCGATCACGTGCGCGCCGATGCGCCGCTGACCGAGCGCTTGATGACTTTTGCCCGTTTGCATCCTGTGGCCGTGGCGGTTGCCGCTGCTGCAGCCTTGGCCGTAGGGCCGCGCAAGCTGTTTCGCCTGGGCAGCGTGATTTTGCCCTGGGTCATACGGCTGCAGCAAAAACGGCGCGAGCCATAAAGCAGCGCTGATACAGCGCTAGCCTCAACAAAACAGCCCGTGCAACTTGCGTTGCCGGGCTGTTTTTCTGTGGGCTTTGAAAGTCGATCAGCGCATATTCGCAATGGCCTGCGCAGATTCACTCACCAGTTCGGGGCCGCGATAGATCAGGCCGCTGTATATCTGCACCACATCGGCGCCGGCGCGGATTTTGCTTACGGCATCTGCGCCGCTCATGATGCCGCCCACGCCAATGATGGGGAAGCGGCTGCCCAGAGCCGAACGCAGCTGGCGGATGACCTGGTTGCTGGCTTCCAGCACGGGAGCGCCCGAGAGTCCGCCGGTTTCCTCTGCATGCTGCAAACCCTTGACGGCTTCGCGGCTGATGGTGGTGTTGGTGGCGATGACGCCGTCCATGCCATGGCGCTGCAAGGTGGCGGCGATGACGCCGACCTGTTCTTCGTCCAGATCGGGGGCAATCTTCACAAACACCGGCGTGCGCTTGCCGTGTTGGGTGGCCAACTGCTCGCGGCGCTCGGCAACGGCGCCCAGCAGTGCGTCCAGCGCTTCATCGCTTTGCAAAGCGCGCAGATTCTTGGTGTTGGGCGAGCTGATGTTCACGGTCACGTAGTCGGCGTGAGGATAGACACCGTCCAGGGCCTTCAGATAGTCGCTGGTGGCTTCTTCAATCGGGGTGGTGGCGTTCTTGCCGATATTGAGGCCCAGCAACATGGGGGCGCCGCTGGCGCGGACCTGGGAGCGACGCACATTGGCCAGGAAGGCATCCAGACCTTCGTTGTTGAAGCCCAGGCGGTTGATCAAGGCCTTTTTTTCCGGGATGCGGAACATGCGCGGCTTGGGATTGCCGGGCTGGGGGCGAGGCGTGACGGTGCCCACTTCCACAAAGCCGAAACCCATGGCGGCCAGCGCATCGATGCAGCGGGCGTTCTTGTCCAGGCCTGCGGCCATGCCCACACGGTTGGGAAACTTCAGACCCGCCAGCTCGATGGGGTCGCTGATCAGTGGGCGCTCCCAGGCTTTTTGCAGCAAGGTGTTCTGACCCTTGGCCATGAAATTCATGGTGAAGTCGTGAGCGGCTTCGGGGTCCATGCCGAAAAGAAGTGGACGGGTCAGGGAGTAAGGAATAAGAGACATGAGGATAATCGCAGGATTCTCTGGATTTTCCCTCATGACGACACCTGTTGCTTCCCTTTCTCAAGATGAACTGAAAACTTTGGTCGGACAAGCCGCGCTGAAATACGTGGTGGCCGGCTCTATTGTGGGCGTGGGCACGGGCTCCACGGTCAACAAGTTCATCGATGAACTTGCCACCATCAAGGATCAGATTCCAGGCGCTGTCTCCAGCTCCGTGGCCAGCACCGAGCGCCTGAAGGCGCTGGGCATCAAGGTGTTCGATGCCAACGAAGTGGACAGCCTGGCCGTCTACATCGACGGTGCTGACGAGATTGACGGCAAAGGCCACATGGTCAAGGGCGGCGGCGCTGCGTTGACTCGCGAGAAGATTGTGGCAGCTCTGGCTGAGCGCTTTGTCTGCATTGCCGATGAGTCCAAGCGCGTGGATGTGCTGGGCAACTTTCCTCTGCCCGTGGAAGTGATTCCCATGGCTGCAGCTCAGATTGCTCGCCGCTTCGAAGCCATGGGTGGCAATGCGCAGATCCGCATGAAGGACGGCGGGCCCCTGGTAACCGACAACGGCCAGCATATTCTGGATGTTCGCAATCTGAAGATTGCCGATCCGCTGGCGTTTGAGTCCGACGTCAACCAGTGGCCAGGCGTGGTAACGGTGGGTGTCTTTGCTCACCAGAAAGCTGCCGTGTGCCTGCTGGGCACGGCGCAAGGCGTGCAGACGCTGGAATACTAAAAACAGCGTCTCCAGGCTTGTTTCCTGGCTTGATTGAAAAAGCCCTGTCAGTGAACTTCACCGACAGGGTTTTTTATCTTATTTCTAATGAAACCAGGCTATAGCCATTGCTGAACAAGCGAAAGCAGCTATTTAACTGATAGCGACTTCCGGTAGGTCGGCGGGCTTGGTGCGCGCCAATTTCATCACCTCGTGCGGGGGCAGGGTCTTGAGGCGGTGGTCGCTCCAGGTCTGGCGCCAGCGGCGGGCACCGGGCAGACCGTTGCGCAGGCCCAGCATGTGGCGGGCAATGGAGTACCAGTGCGTGCCATGCTCGCGGGCTTCACGCTCCATATAGAGCACCATCTGCTCTTCCACGCTTTCGCGCGTGCGCTCCTTGCTGTCGTCGCCATAGAACAGCGCATCCCAGGAGGCCAGCCACCAGGGGTTGTGATAGGCCTCACGGCCCACCATCACGCCATCGACCTGCTGCAACTGCTCCAGCACGGTGTCATCGGACTTGATGCCGCCATTGACGGCAATCGTGAGCTGGGGGAAGTCTTTTTTGAGCTGACTGACCATCTCATAACGCAGCGGCGGAATCTCGCGGTTCTCCTTGGGCGACAGGCCTTTGAGCCAGGCGTTGCGGGCATGGACGATAAACACCTCGCAGCCTGCATCGGCCACCGTGCCTACGAAATCGCGCACAAAGTCATAGCTCTCGATCTTGTCGATGCCGATGCGGTGCTTGACGGTGACGGGCACGTCCACCACATCCACCATGGCCTTGACGCAATCGGCGACCAGACTGGCTTCGTTCATCAAACAGGCACCAAACGAGCCGCGCTGCACGCGTTCGCTGGGGCAGCCGCAGTTGAGGTTGATCTCGTCATAGCCCCATTGCGCACCCAGACGGGCGCTTTGCGCCAGATCGGCAGGCTCGCTGCCGCCCAGTTGCAGGGCAACAGGGTGCTCGCTAGGATCAAAACGCAGATGGCGCGGAACATCGCCATGGATCAGGGCACCGGTGGTCACCATCTCGGTGTAGAGCAAGGTGTGCTGGCTGAGCAGGCGGTGCAGATAACGGCAGTGCCTGTCGGTCCAATCCATCATAGGGGCCACCGACATACGCCACATGTTGCTATCTAGTTGTTTTTTAACGATTTGTTCGGTGCTCATACTATGAAAAGTGCCTTGTGGTGCACTAAAATTTGACCTTGTTTTACCCCGTTTTGCCGGGTTTTTTGATGCTGAATGCTACATTGGTGCACCACGAATTTCATGGAGCACTGATGGGGACCATCACCTTGAGAAAGAGTGCCAAGGGCGTTGTAGCGTTCCGGGCTCAGATCCGCCTGAAAGAAGACGGAGAGCTGACTCACTCAGAGTCCAAGACATTCACGCGGCGTGCCCTTGCGCAGGAATGGTTGCGCCGCCGCGAATCGGAAATCGAGGAGGCTCAGGCCACTGGCCAGCCTGTGCAAGGACTCGTCACTCTTAAGCAGATACTTGAGGATTATGTCAGTGATGCAAAAGGCATCGTGGCATGGGGGCGGTCCAAGACTGCCGATATCGCCCGTCTCCAGAAAGCCAAGCTGGCGCACCGTGATGCCCGGCATCTGCGTGCCATTGACTTCGTTGATTACGCAAGGTGGCGGCGTACCGAAGAGGAGGCAGGCCCGGCCACAGTACTCAATGACATCGTCTGGTTGCGCCAGGCCTGCTTGGGGGCTGTCACTCGCTATGGCATGAACAAGCTGGTACAGGAGCTTGATGCAGCCAAGCAAGAGCTGCTGCGGCTGAAGGTCATAGCCAAGCCACGCCGCCGCATACGCCGCCTGAAGCCTGAGGAAGAGACTGCTCTCAGGGAGTACTTTGGCAAGCAAGAGGTTCGGGCGAAGGTCCCCATGCTGCAGATCATGGAGTTTGCGCTGCTGACTGCGCGGCGCCAGGAGGAGATCACCACGCTCAAGGTCGCTGACGTGGACTTTGAGAGTCGCGTGGGCTGGCTAGACGATGTGAAGCACCCCAAGCTCAAGACAGGTAATCGCCGCTGTTTTCGGATGCTGGAGCCTGCGTTGGAACTAATCAAGCGACGTATCGATTCAGGGCAGGCTGACGGGTTTGTCTTTCCCTATAACCATCGCAGCATTAGCTCCAGCTTCACGCGAGCGTGCAAGCTTTTGAACATCCCGGATCTGCGTTTTCATGACTTACGACATGAGTTCTCCCAACATTGAGAGTGTTTCTTAAAATAGACCTTATTCTATACAACGCATTGGACTGAACGCATCAACGTAGAGTGTTGCGCAAAGCAGCGCCCCCTCATCGGAAGATGATGTTAGTGCCAAGCGGCGCTGTTGCATAAGAGTGGCTAACACCACTTCGTCTGAAGACCCACCCAAAGCAGTTATGTTCGCTGCCCTCATGGCACGACGACCCGTAAGCAAAGAACTGTGGCGACAGCTACAACCCCTAATCCCAGCCTTCGAGTCTTCTGCCAAAGGCGGTGCGCGCAAGGTCGCAGTGAGCGATGAGGCTGCCCTCAACGGCATCTTGTTTGTGCTGGAAACAGGCATTCCATGGGAAGATCTTCCCCAATCCCTTGGATACGTCAGCGGCATGACTTGCTGGCGGCGCTTGCGTGACTGGAATGCCAGCGGCGTCTGGCAGAAATTGCATCTGGCTATGCTGGCGCGGCTGCGTGAGCATGACCAGATTGATTGGGGCCGGGCCAGCATTGATGGCTCCTCGGTACCAAGCCCCCTGGGGGGGCGGGAAACAGGCCCCAATCCCACAGACAGAGGCAAGCTCGGCTCCAAGCGACACATCGTTGTAGATGGCAGAGGCATCCCGTTGGTGATCCTCGTCAGCGGTGCGAAAAGGCACGACTCCAAGATGTTTGAGAATTGCGTGGATGCGATTCCTGCGGTTGCAGGCCTGGCAGGGCGACCCCGTAAAAGGCCAGCAAAACTGCACGCCGACAAAGGCTATGACTGCAAGCGTTGCCGCCAGCACTTGAGGCAGCGAGGCATTGTAAGCCGGATTGGCAGGCGGGGGATTGAAAGCAGCGAGCGGCTGGGCAAGCACCGCTGGGTGGTGGAGCGGACGCACGGATGGTTGCAGGCTTTGGCAAGCTACGAATCCGCTTTGAACGACGGCTGGATATCCACGAAGCGTTGCCGAAGTTGGCGGCAGCGATCATCTGTGCGCGCTTCGTGGACCGGTGGTGTTAGCCGCTCTAAATGCTGCTAGAAGCGAACTACCCCAAAAACCTAGCCGTGGCTATGCCACGGCTGCCGTCTGAGGACGACCCAGTTCTGTAAATCGATTCAGTATAGCTGCCCGGATATGCAGCTCATTAACCTAGTGTTCAAAGGTTCGAGACATCACTCACTCACCCAATCTCTTGATGCAGTGGACTGCCTCTTCGCGGTATTCACATGTAAACAGCTCAACTGTCAGCATCAGTGCTAAGCCGAAGGTGAGCCGTCGAACTCAGCGAGTTGAACTCTTCCGTAACAAGTTCAGTGCAGCTTGGAGATGGCCGTGGAGTGAGCGATCCGTGTCCCGTCTTTGGAGACCACGAGCGGTGCTGTGATCGGCTTTCCATGGCACATAAGAAAGCCATAGCTCTTATCCCATTCCTATATGTTCAGCCGTTGAGGCTTCCAAACGACGCACAAACTCTGTCATTGGCATCTCAAGTGCTTGGCACCACAGCATGAGTTCTACGACGTCAAGGCGGCGAACTCCGCGTTCAACTTTGCTTACCAAGCTTTGATCTTCTTGGAGCCGCAAGGCAAGCTCAACCTGGGTCAAGCCGGCATCTAAGCGGCTTTGGGTGAGTAATTCAAGGAAGGCCTTATTGCCCTTTGAATAAAGCGTCTTGTACATGCAGGTCTCAAAAAAGAGACCCGACTGTGTTGTTGCGTTATGAATATGCGAAAATCGCCTATTGACATTCACAGATCGACTGCGATCAGAAGGGTGAGTGTCCAGGTAAAGCCAATGTTTCTCACTCATTCAGACAACAAACACCCTCTCTCTAACATTTACGCAGGAACCGGGATGGCGGTGTGGACTGCTATTGAGATCGAGCTGCGGCATGCCTTGTACCTCGTCGAGGTTTCGCAGGCGGCCGAGCACGACAGTGAATGCACAATGATTCGCACCGTAATGTTGTCTCGTAGCGATGATGCGCTAGGTCTCTATCAGCAGAGCGCCGTAGATGGCATAACTCCAAAGTCCATATCTCTAATGTTTCCGGTGGAGAGTGAACATGGTGGTGCCGCTTGGTGCATCGACAGGCTGACGGAAGTTTGGGAGGCGGATGAACCCGCCGATGCAGGAATCCAGGCCAAGATTTTTGCAAAAGCCAACGGCGGCTATTTTGTGGATTCCTTGTTTCGTACTTCGCTTGACCAATTAACAAATTGGCGCCCAATTTCTAAACTATCACCGCCGATGAGTGCGTAAGGCTGCGTGACAGCTTGATGGTGCTGCATCACACGGTCAGGACACTCGATAGCAATGAATTCCGTAGCTCACCCTTTGGTTGGCTGCTTAAATACGGCTCATTTTTTGAGCCGTATTTGCTATATTGCGGCTCATGATCAAAAATCCCAAATGGATTTGGCAGCGTTCTGAGTGGCCGAGATTTGCCTATAACAGTACGTTGGTTGCTCCTGCGGTGGCTGAAGCCCATTGGATGCACGGCATGCTGGAAGGAAAGTCGCAAGCCATAGGATTTGAGAGTTTCCAACAGATTGCGTTGGATGCACTCGTCGATGAGGTCATCTCTACGGCTGCCATCGAAGGGGTGCGATTTCCGCGAGAGCTTGTGCATTCCTCGGTGGTGCGCAAGCATGAATTCACCTCGCGCAGGACGGATAGCCGAAACGTCGATGGTTTAGTTGACGTTATTGACGATGCCATATCTCATGCAGATCAGCCGTTGGACGCTGACCGACTGTGTCGCTGGCAGTCTGCGTTATTCCCAGGAGAAGTTTCCTGCACCCAAAAGTGGGTGCTTGGACGCTTCAGGGATGGCCACGGGCGCATGCGGATAGTGAGCAGCAAACATGGACAAGAGGTTGTTCACTATGAAGCTCCTCCATCATCGGAAGTACCCAACGAGATCGCGCGCTTTCTGAAATGGTTTGACGATACGAAACCAGCCCAAACGCAACGCCAAGGCTTGTACGTTGACGGCTTTGTGCGAGCAGCAATTGCTCATCTCTGGTTCGAATGCATCCACCCATTTGAAGACGGAAATGGTCGAGTTGGACGGGCCATTGTGAGCATGGCTCTGGCTCAGAGTTTGCGGGAGACAACCGGGCTGTACAGTCTGTCATGCCAGTTGTTCACTGCAAGGAGCGAATATTACGGCGCCTTGAATTCAGCCCAGCGTGGAGCCATAGAAGTGAGTGACTGGGTGAAGTGGTTCATAGGCCAAAGCACCAAGGCGTGTGCCATTGCAATCAAGAACATCGACCAAGTTATTGAAAAGCGTCGCTTCTGGGAAAGAGCCCAAGAAAGCGCTCTGAACGAGCGTCAGAAGCGAGTGCTTCATCTCTTGCTAGATACAGCGAGTCGCACAGCCCCTGATGGCTTAAACGCTGAAAAATACATGGCACTAACAGGCGTATCTAAAGCTACAGCAACGCGAGATCTTTCCGCGTTGGTGAATTCAGGGCAACTCTTTACCCTCGGCGCTGGCAAAGCCCGTCGATACCACTTGACTGTGCATGAGAGGTGCAGAAAGCTGTCTCTAGGATCTGGGGCAGTTTTCTAGGGTCGAGTTGACTCATAGGATGTCGATTACCGGATAGTCCTTGCGATCCTTATTTTTGGGATCCCGTGCAGCTGCGTTGAAACGTTTTTTCTCCTCAGGAGTAACGGTCTTAGCTTTGCCACGAAACACAACTATCGGGCGATTAGCTTTGGTCGGAGCGGCGTGCATGCTCTCAACCTGGTCCAAATCCGCAGGAGTTAAGGGATCAATGTGACCCGAAGCCCCGGTTAGCTGAGCTAGCCGGTACAGAAGACTCTGGCGAATATCAGCCTGTTGGGTGGTCAATTTTTTAGAGGCCATTCCTATCCACCTAAATGCCAAGAGCACAGAAATATTCTATCAACCGACTGCAAGATGAGGGTCAACTCGCCCTTTAGCAGAACTCCGCTCAGTGTTGTCACCGAAAGGAATCAACCTTTGCTGCGCTTGGAATATTGACTGTCTAAGGCTGGTTTGCAGCGATTTCTGCAGCTCATGTCGGCTGCCCGAACTGCCTGCTCCAGCCAGATAGCAGCCATTCCAAGTACATCGTTAAGAAACCCTCACAGGCTGGTTTCTGGTGGGTAGCGGACAGCAGTCAAGATGGGGCCGAATGTCCGCTCTCACGGGATATGAAGTGGCGTTATCGACCGGTTGAATTCGCCACCCGTTGCTGTCGTTCGAGCTACTACTGCAATATCTGATGTGCAGCGGTTGCGGTCAGTCATTCGCGGCTGTCGACTTCACGGTGTTGGCCGCATCTCGGTCATTGAGGCGCCCAGCCATATATGACTTGGCTGCATTCGTCCCGTGCTGCTGACACAGCTAAGCCAGTCAATCAAACCTCGGTCACGACCGCACACTGACAAGTCCTCGCTCGGCGGGTTAACCGCCGCCGCGTCCTTGGGCAAGCGTCAGCGCTCCCTCAAGTTCCAACCTGTACTTTGTTTAGCCCCGTCGGGAGACGCGCCGGCGCTGACAGGGGCATCGCCGTCATCGCTACGGCGGGTCAGGCAAGGGGCCCTGCTGGCGCTGCACCCGAGGATCGCCCCGAGGTAACAGGTCGCAGCAAACGCAAGCATAAAAATAGGATCATTTAACTCGTTGATTTAGTTGAATTTTCTAGAAATGAAACTTCATCAATATTGTCAACAACGCTCGTAAGTCGTTGATTTAAAAAGAGAAATTCAGGTATTGCATTTTTTTATTGATCATCTAAAATAGATCTATATTCCACTCCGGGAGACACAATATGTACGAAGCATCGTTTGAAGCACTGGCAGCGGTCGCGCCGCAATCCGAATTCAGCGGGTTGTTCGACGTGGATGTGAAGACGCTGTCCAGTGCTGCGCTGGCCCGCTTGGTCGAAGAGGTTCGCCACGACGACCCGATGGTTGGCAGGGCCTATGACCGCACGCACAACCGCCACAACCGCTGATCAGTTTATGCGCATCGACACCGTGTTAGTGAAGGTGGCCAGTAGGTGCAACATCAATTGCACCTACTGCTACGTTTACAACATGGGCGACGACGGGTGGCAGGACATGCCTGCCCTCATTTCCCGCGAGACCATTACCGCGCTCGCAGATGCCATCAAGGAATTTGCTAGCCAGCAGGACCAGCTCTTCGCCACAGTGCTCCATGGTGGCGAGCCGTTGATGATGGGTGCCAGACGCCTTGAGTTCTTGCTGACCGCCTTGCGGGACAGCTTGCCCGCGCGCTACCCCATCAGCATGCAGACCAATGGCATGCTGTTGACGCCAGAGATTGCGGACCTGTGCTCGCGCTTCAAGGTATCGGTCTCTGTGAGCCTCGACGGGCCGAAGCCTGTGAACGACCGGTTTCGCTTAGGCAAAAAGGGGGAGAGCACGCACGACAGCGTCGTTGCCGGCATCAATGTCCTGCGAAGCCATTCCGACTCAGAGTTCCTCTATGCAGGGTTGCTGTCAGTCATCGACCCAGTTTGCGACCCGAAGGCAGTCTACGAGTACTTCAAGGAACTAGGCGCTCCGTCGATTGACTTCCTTTACAGGGACGGCAATCACAGCAATATGCCGTACGGCAAGGAGTCATTCGAGTCAAGCGAGTACGGGGACTGGCTGAGCTGCCTGCTGGATGTCTATCTAGCCGACCCGAATCCTCCGCGCGTTCGCTTCCTGGATGACATCATCAAGCTGTCACTCGGTGGCCACGGCATCAAAGAAGGCCTGGGCGATGCTGAGTACGGCATCGCCATCGTCGAGACCGATGGCACGATCAGCAAGAACGACACGTTGAAGAGCTCCTTCAACGGTGCCGACAAGTTCACCGAGGCCTGGTCGGTCAAGGCAAGCAAGTTGGCTGATGTTTTTGGGTCTGTTGAGTTCAAGATGTACCACGACCTGCAGCGGCCGACCTCCGCAACCTGCAAAGCCTGCCCTTACCTCCGAGTCTGTGGCGGCGGCATGCCGCTGCACCGCTGGAGGAGCGGAGCCGAGTACGACAACCCTTCTGTCTACTGCAATGACCAGAAGGCGCTGATATCCAAAGTGGCCTCACGGCTGCAGAACGAGGGATTGAAAATTGATCCTCGCATCGCAATCCAAAGCGCTTGAGCTCTCGCCTTTTCGCTACGGCCTGATTGCAGGATGCATGGAGCCGACCCTAGCGAGCTCCATGCTTGAGTGGCTGGAAGATGGCGCTCCTTGGAAGCTTCGAGTCGCAGACTTCTACGAGCAGCACGAGTTCAGCTTTGACGACGCCGTGCTTCCAGCCTCGCTGGCAGAGGCCTTCTCGTCCGACGCACTGGATGAGTTGCGCCAGCACATGGAGAGCCGCTTTGGTGTCGAGCTTTCAGCGCGGATCGACATCACCGCACACCGGCTGACGCATGGGCAGCGCATCAAAATTCACAACGACTTCATCCCTGGGGAAGAGTCGCATCGGCTCCTGATTCAGCTCAATCGTGGTTGGGAGGACGCAAACGGAGGGCTGCTCTGCTTCTTCAACAGCAATGACCCCTCGGATGTGCATCGCATCCTTCGTCCAGTGCACAACACCGGAGTCGTGTTCGAGATCTCTCAAGCCTCCCTGCACGCGGTGACGCCTATCCAAGCAGGCGACCGGTATACGCTAGTGCTCTCATTTTTCCCCCGTGCGAAGTGCTCACAGTCCGCGAACACGTCGAGCTCTGCCTAAGAGCCCCTACTGAGCCGTTGTGGTGGCCGGGTCTCGCTGAACGACTCATGCGGGAATCGGGGATGCGTTCGGAGGGGTACTCAACCTCTCAGTGGATTGCCTCGGTGCCCCCCTCGAAGGTCTGGCAAGTCACCTCCAAAGGCGCCGCTGAGCTCAACCTCTCCGTCGAGTTGCTCGCGCCGCTTGCCGCCCAAAAACTGGCATCAAAGGGCGCGTCCTTTGCTGACGAGGCCACGATTGCCACCGAAGGGCTTGCAGGCCTAGAGAGAGCGCTTAGCCTGCTTCAGCAAGTGCTTTCGTTGCAGGCGACGGTCGGCGCCCTCGCCAAGAGCGTCCACATCTTGGAGGTATCTGAGCCGGGGTATGACGTGAGCTACAGCGACCCGCTCATCCCGTTCTCGGTGTTTCTCAACGTCTCTAAAGGTCGATTTGCGGACCTTCGCACAACCGAAGCTCTAGTGCACGAAGCGATGCACCTACAGCTGTCGCTGATTGAGCGGTTTGTTCCCATCGCAAAGGTTGACCAAGGCCTTCACTACTCGCCTTGGAAGGATTCCCAGCGTCCTGTCTCGGGCCTGATGCATGCTTTGTACGTATTCCGGGTCATCGATCAATGGCTCGCTCTGCTTCCCAAGACCTCTCAAGAGGCCGCGGATTACGCAGAAAAGCGGCACAAGGAAATCGGCGAAGAAGTCGGGCAACTCGACCCTGCCTCGCTTGTCGACCACCTGACAGCAGAGGGGCAACAGTTCCTAAGCCGGCTGCTGGCCTAACGGTATTTGGCCCTGGACCTGTCGACTAAGCATGAAGCGCTCCAACCGTTCTGAGCCAGCCGGTGCCGAAGGTGGAGTTCGACCGAATCAGCCTCGTCAACTTTCGGGCCGATGATGACCTTCGAACCCGCCTCGCGAAACAGCAAAGCGCTCGTTTCCACATAGAGCTTCTCGTAGGGTTTATCACTCGGCCTGAAAGTTTTGATCTCGGGGTCGCCAAGCGTCCTTGCCTCGATCGCCCGAACCTCCTTCTCATCTGCGTATTGGGCGTCTTTGTAAAGGTACAGAAGGTCGCTCATCACAGCTATGGCGACTTCTCGGAGCCGTCTCGCGCGGTCTGGTCCGGTGTGTTTGATGATTTCCGCTAGTGGCCTGAGGGCCTTTTCAAGCTCGCCAAGCGTGCTAGCTACCTGATCGTCTTGGTATCGAACCAAATACAGGGCCAACTTTGCTGCGGCACGTCTAGTCTTCGCCCACGGCCCCCTAAGCATCCCATCTCCGGACTCTGCTTCGAACACCGCCATCGGGCTGACAATGCTGAACCCAGTTCCGTTGCGTCCGTAGAACCTCCACAGGTTCAGACTGTCGGGCTGAAGAGAAAAGCACGCAGCGCGCCAGCACGCCGTCCAGCACATCCTGCACATGGGCGGGCGTGAAGACCTGGCCCTTGAATTCGCCATAGCTGGTGTGGTTGGAGAACTGCACCGTATGCACGGCCACGGGTTCTATGCCCAGCAGCTGCAGCGGCAGCATGGCGGCGTCATTGCCCACGGCCGGATTGCCAGCATGTTGCAGAACCAGGCGAACGGCCAGCGCTGGCGCTTTGTCGTCGATCAAACGGCGGAGGGCTTGCCGCCGGTGATGGAGCTGGCCTGGTATGGACCGTTCGGCAAGGAGCTGGATGCCGGTCAGCCCCTCATTCCCACCTGGGCCAATGGTGTGGCGCTGAGTCCCGGTCAGCGCTGGCGCTTTACGGTACGCATCAAGCGCCCCCATGGGGCGCGCAACCCTCATTTTTGACTATGAGCTGCGGGCCTGGGAGCAGGGCGTGCAGGCCACGGGCTATGTGCGCGATCAGCCTGCGCCACAGCTTCTGGCCGTGACTGCGCAATACCCGCTGCAGCGCTGGCGGCAGTGGCTGCGTGACCGCATTCAGGCTCTGTCAACGCTGCTGCAACTATGGTTGAGCGGTGCCAATGCCGAGCGTGGCCAGGCGGCACTGGGTGTGGTGGCCGCTCTGGCCGTGGGCGATCAGCAGGCGATTGAGCGCAAGGACTGGACGCTGTTTCGCCAGACGGGCGTGGCGCATCTGATGATGCATTTCGCTGGTTATGGGTCGTTCATAACGGTTAGTTGAACGTGAAACACAAGCGTCCCTATAGAGTTTTCTGGTTCAGCAGATAACGACGTGCGTCTTCATGCACTCGGCTATCTAGAAAAAGCTGGTCGATTCACAGCAGGCCGACTCAGTTGAGAAATTACCTATGCCTGATTGTTGATTTCCACCCAGAAGTGACCCACTAGCCCCCGGTGGGGATGCGGACAAAAACTTGGACTACCAGGAGGTAGTTCATGTACTCATACGCAGACAGGATTCGTGCAGTTGAGCTTTATATCAAGCTTGGCTTGCGTGTCAGAGCCACGATTCGCCAG